>JAFLTJ010000003.1 GCA_022510465.1 Muribaculaceae bacterium | reverse complement strand
TCGCAGTCGATTTGTGTGAACTCGGGCTGACGGTCGGCGCGTAAATCCTCGTCACGGAAGCATTTTACAATCTGGAAATAGCGGTCAAATCCGCTGACCATCAACAGCTGCTTGAATGTTTGCGGCGACTGTGGCAGGGCGTAGAACTGGCCGGGATTCATTCTCGACGGCACAACGAAGTCGCGCGCGCCCTCGGGCGTCGATTTAATGAGCACCGGGGTTTCAACTTCGATGAATCCTTTTTCGTCAAGGAATCGCCTGATTTCAAAAGCCATTTTGTGTCGCAGCTCAAGGTTGCGGCGCACACATTCGCGGCGCAGGTCGAGGTAGCGGTAGCGCATGCGCAGGTCGTCGCCGCCGTCGGTTTCGTTTTCGATGGTGAACGGCGGCACATCGCTGCGGTTGAGTATATTAATCGCTTCGGCAATAATCTCGATGTCTCCCGTGGGGAGGTTGGCGTTTTTGCTGGAGCGCTCGGCCACTGTGCCTGTAATCTGAACGACGAACTCGCGCCCGAGGTGGTTGGCCTCCTCGTTGAGGGTGGCGTTTGATTCTTGGTTGAAAACCACTTGAGTGATTCCATATCGGTCGCGGAGGTCGACAAAGGTCATACCGCCCATTTTGCGTACTTTCTGAACCCATCCGGCCAGGGTGACGTTTTTCCCGGCATCACTGAGGCGCAATTCGCCGCATGTTTTATTTCTGAACATAGTTTGTCAATGATTTTATATTTTGGGCGCAAATGTAATGAAAATATACGAATTGTCAATAACTCAATAAAAAAGACGAGCCACGGGGGATTGTTGCATTTAGCCCGAAAAGAAGCTTTAGGAGGTGATTGGCTTTATGTACTTTTGTATTTTGGAAAAAAGTTCCTATATTTGCAAAATCATAAATGCCACCCTCCTGATATGAGAATATTTACCGAAAAGCCGCTTAAACTTTATGCAGAAAATCACCCTGAGGCCAAAACGGCACTCCAGGACTGGATAAGCAAGGTCAAAAGTGCTAAATGGAATTCGTTTTCGGATATAAAAGAAACGTTTAATTCGGTGGATTATGTTGGCAATCAAAGGTATGTTTTTAATATCAAAGGGAATGATTTCAGATTGGTAGTGGTGATTCAGTTTAAACCTCAGTTTGTGTACGTCAGATTTATTGGCACTCATGCCGAGTATGACAGGATTGATTGTTCTAAAATATAGGAGAATAAAGCTATGACGAAGATAGAGAATGAAATACAGTATGAATGGGCTGTGTCGCGAGTAGAAGAACTTTTGTCGTTGGTAAATGATGATACTCCTGATACTGACCCCAATTATATAGAGTTGGTTTTGCTGTCAAATCTTGTGGCCGACTATTCGGAAGAACATTATTCGCTTGGAAATCCGTCGCTTATCGATGTGATAAAATTGAGAATGTATGAGATGGGAATCAATCAGTCGGCATTGGCCAAGCTTATTGGTGTTTCTCCCTCGAGAGTAAGTGAGTATCTGTCAGGGAAAAAACAGCCAACATTGTTGCAGGGTAAAAGAATAAGTCAAAAGCTTAATATCGACCCGGCCATTGTTCTGGGTGTATAGGGCGAGTTAAAATTTGGACTACAGATAAAAAAGAAGCCGGGTCGTGATGACTCGGCTTCTTTAGGTATGTTGGTTGTGAATGGGCGGGTTAACGCTTGATTTTCAGAGCTGTGCGGGTTCCGGCGGCGTTGCGTGCCACGGCGATATAGATTCCGCGGGCGAGGTTGTCGACGGCGACGGCGTCAATTCCTGAGGCAACGCGGGTGCCGGTGGTGTTGTAAATTTCAATTTCGGCTCCGGGCGCACTTACGGTTGCTCCGTTGAATGTTATGTCGAGAGCGGGGGCGACAATCTGTGTAACACCGCTGTTTGGCTCAACAACGTTGACTTTTGCGGTGGCTGTCATGCCGTTGATGTTTACAGTAACGTCGGTAGAACCAATTTTAAGTGCTTCAAACTCAACGGTGATAACTCCGTCAACCAAATCGGCCTCGCCGGTCATGTCGATGATGGTGTTGTCGTACTCGCAGACGAAGGCATTGATAAATTCTTGCAGCGAAATCTCTTCATCGCCGAGGAAGCGGATGTTGATGTTGAATGTTTCGCCCTCTTCAACGGTGATTGTCGTGGGGAGGATTATGAAAGAAGACTCGAAGTATAGGAGCGGGTCGTTGGTGGTGGCGGTGTGCCAGGGTTCTTCAACTGTTGTTCCGAATTTCCATCCGAGTGTTTCGTCAAGGAATTCCCGCTTGATTTCATCGATTGAAGCGCCTTCGGTCGATGTTGCAGCGGCGTCGATGTCGGCGTCGAGCGGACTGAGAGAAGCGATGGCGTAATTGTCGGCCAGGCCGAGTTCAACTTCGCCGGCTGCTGATTGGGAGTCGTCGGCAATGGTGTAGCCAACGATGCGGTGAGCGGCCTTGCCTGTGGTGGTTATCTCTTTGAGAGCCACAACATTGGCCGAGATAATTACGGGAACTTCATTGTCGGTGGAGAAGAAGGCGTCAAGCGAGCCTACTATACCGCCGGCATTGCCCTGGGTTGCGTCGATAGAACCTTCCACATAGCAACGGTTGATTTTGGAGCGGTTGCTAAGGCCGATGATACCGCCGATGTTGTTTTTGCCGGATAGTTTCGCGTCGACATGGCAGTCGGCAATTGTAACGTTTCCGGTTCCGGCAGCCTGTCCAACCGATTGTCCGACGATACCGCCGATGTTGTGGGTGCTTGTGATAGAGCCCGAGAAAGCTGATGCGGTAACGGTAAGGCCGGTGCGGGCGTCGCCAACGAGGCCTCCGACGGCGTCGGAAACGGTGGCGTCATAGGTGGAGGCGATTACGGCACTCGATGAGATGGTTGTTGCCGAGGTTGCTTGTCCAATCAGGCCGCCGAAGGTGTTTGCGCTGCCTTTGGCGAGGAGATTGTACACCTTGACGTTGTCAACGGTCAAACCGACGCTGTATCCAACGAGGAGCCCGGCAAACGGGCTGTTGCCGAGGTTGAGCACGGGGTCAACGAATGTTATGTTTTTGATTGAGGAGCCTGGCTCGGTGCTTTCAAAGATTCCGGTGTAGGCGTTGGATGGGCGCAGCTCGAGGTTGTAGATAGTGTGTCCCTGGCCGTCGAGCGAGCCGGTGAATGTAGAGATAGGCGCGAACTCAAAGCCGGCGGCATCAAAGTCGTCAACGATAACGTAGTGGGCGGCGGGATTGAGTTTTATCAACTGAAGGTCGGCCACAGATGCGATTTGATATGGATTCTGGGCAGTTCCGTCGCCTCCGCTGAACATGGAGAAGGGGAGGTTGTAGATGTCGATGTTGTATTTGTAGTTGTTGTTATAAATCATCTGGAGGATGTTCCGCTTCTCGTTGTGAACGATGGTGAATGTGTATGGGAGGCCTTTGCCGTCGGCTTCGGAGAAGTTGGCAATCTGCGAACCGTCGTTGTCAACGATGATGAATTCGTTTTTAACTTCGCTGACGCTGTTGCCGGTGTATCGGCCAACGAGGACTGCATATTCCATTCCGGGGTCGGTGTCATACAGGTATGGGCTGAGCGCTTTCTGATAGAAGTTGATGGTTGCGCGCGCCACGTTTGGACCGCAGTTAATACGGTCGATGTGGTCGAGGGTTCCATCGGGATTAATCCAGGCTACGCGTGGCAGCTCGTTTCCGTCGTTATCGACGTCGTCATAGCTCATAACGAAGGCGTAACGGTAGTTTCCGGAGCCTGTCGGGATACGGTCGCCAACGGCCGAAATGGGGTCGCCGTCAATTGCCTGGTTGAGAGTCATAACCTTGGTTCCGCTGTAAATGTTGGTGAACTCAAAGGTGTATTTGTCGTCGACGAGGGTAATGAACATTGCCTGGGCTTCGGCTCCGGTAATGTCGCTGAGCATCAAAACTCCGTCGGTGTTTTGGGCAAGGGTTTTGATG
Organism: Muribaculaceae bacterium; assembly: GCA_022510465.1. Taxonomy (GTDB): domain Bacteria; phylum Bacteroidota; class Bacteroidia; order Bacteroidales; family Muribaculaceae; genus HGM05190. Next base: position 67,273 of record JAFLTJ010000003.1, on the reverse strand, counting down.
AGTTTTCCGTCGGTCCCATAGATTTCAAAGTTGGTCACTACATCTTCAAGCATTGCTGCTGTGGTGAAGTCGCGGGCAACGATGAACGCGGGGGCGGTAGGTGTACCGTTGACGCTCATGTCGATGTCGCTGTGCCAAGCGAGGGAGCCGATGGAGTAGAATGTGTAGTTCACTTGCCCTTCTTTGTTTGCCTGATTGGCTTCGATACTGGTGTGGGAAACTTTCTGAAGCGTTGAAGCACCGTCGTGGAGGGCGTAAACGTCGATGAGGAAGTTGTTTTGGGGGGTTGCGCTTTCATCTTCAGCAAAACCGGTGGGGTCGATGAAGTATGGGTTTTCATACTGAGAGTAGATGAAGTATACGGTCCCGTTGTGAAGTTTTGAAATGAAGTATATGCCGTCGGTTGTGTCGCCGGGGATGCATACGAGAGGAATCTCGTGGGTGAATATTTCGGAGAACTCGCCGCTATAATCAGCTTTTTTATAAGTTGTTATGCGTGTTTTGTAGGCGTTGACAAAGTCGACAAATGAGTCGTAATCCAAATCGGGGTCGGGGTCGATGTCTTCGGCAAAAGTGAGGTAGAAGTTTTCGCTCCAGGAGTTGGTTGAGGCGTTGACGGCGTCGACACACCGGCCGTCGACTTCGGCGATGCATACGTCGTTGTCGCCCTCTTTCTGTCCGTCAATCGAATATACTCGGTTTCGGAAGTTGACTTTATATCCAAGGTCTTCGCCGGTGTTCATGGCGATGTAGACCATCACTTCATACTTTGAGTCGTAATTGAAGAATTTGGTTGTAACGGCAGGGTCGAGCACGGCCGATGCTACGCGTGTTTCGTTTTCGCGGAAATCGACGTCATCGTGTATGGTGCCGATTTTTTTGAATGACTCGTCGTAAATGGTGAAGGTGTAGGCAACAATCTGGTCTTCTTTGTACCCTCCTTCAAACTGGACTGTTTTGTAGTCGTATTCGGCGGTGTAGAACCATGTTGAGCCGTCGGGAGCTTCGAGGTAGTTGAAGTTGTTGAGCTCGGAGAACTGTGTGGTTGGGTCGCCGATGGGGGCGTTGAGTCGCGAGCCTATGTTTAGCTTCTGATTAAGGGCATATCCGGGGTGGTCCCAGGGTTTCTGACCGCGGAACTGACGCACGGGTTTGGGGGTCGTTAGCGTTCGGGCTAACGGGGAACGACTGTCGAGAGTAAATGTCGCGGCGTCGGCCGAAGATGCGGCGAAACCGGCGGCGGCAATCATTGCCAGCGTTGTCAATTTGTGAATGAAATTTTTCATTTGAAGTATGATAAATTTGTTGATATTTGTGGTAAAAGAGGAGGAGGTGTTTTTTATGGTTGGGGTGCATGAATCGGCCAAAGATAATAAAAATGCGGATAAGAGTTGCAAGTGGGCGTTAATTTAACCTCGTTTAACAGTGGGGAGGCGGGGCGGGAGCCGTGAGGCGCAGGCTTGGAAGCCTGCTTTCCGGGCTGACGCGGTGTGAGGGGTCGCGGTGAATGGCGCAGGCTTGGAGGGTGGCCGGGTTCCCGGGAGGATGTTAAAATAATGTTAAAATACTTGACAAGGGGGTGATAATTTTGTAAATTTGCGGCGAAGAAAGTGACAGTACCATGGAGGCGGGTCGCCAGTGGCCGCAGGCTTGGAAGCAACCCCCGACAACTCGCCTGGCGGCTCGAAAGTCGAGGGCTAACAATCTTGAGCCGCTTCGCGGCACTGGCGCAGGCTTGGAAGCCTGCTTTCCGGGCTGACGCGGTAGGGAGCTTTCGGAGAAATTAAGAAAAAAATTAACCTAAAAACTCTATATTTTATGAGAAAGTTTTTTACGTTATTGACGTTGCTGATGTGTGTCGGTGTGTTGGCCGATGCCGCTGTCGGTAGTTTGTCGCATGAATTTTATGTAACATCGGAAGGCGGCAATAAATCAATAAACGACGCAGATTTTTTTAGCGCAAGTAAAGATGGTGGTGATCTTGGCTATTTCAGTAGAGATGAGATTACGTATAATGACAAAACGTTGTCTGATGGCTTAAAACTTGAAAGCAAGACAAAAATTACGTTTACTCCGACCGGAACGTGTACCATTACGATAGTTCAAAGTACGGTTAAAAAATCAAATGAACCGGATATAAATAATCCATTTCTATTTAATGAGGTTAGTATAGATGATATCGCCCAAAAGAATTATGATGCGGATAAAAGCATAAATGTGTACACTCTTTCCAATCAGAAAGGACAAGAGTACACAATAACCCGTAGTGGTAATCAAGAAGCCGGGATATTGTATATTTTGGTTGAGGAAGAGTTGAGTCAGGCTGCTGGCAGTAAGGTTTGGGATTTCTCGAAAGTGAGAGCCATGAATGGAACATCTGCTACAGGTGATGGGCTTTATTCGGATTTGAAAAAATCCGGAGTTTTAACATATAATGATGCGGAATTTGATGGAAGCGCAATTAGATTTTATGCATGGGGAGTTAAAAACCCCAATCACTATCCGATTAAGGAAAATCGGTATGCAGAGAATGGTTCGCTTGAAATTTCGCCGTCAGAGCCCGGTGCAGTGAGAGTCACATTTGAATGTTCGGAAGATATAGAAACAACGGAAACAAATACAAATCCGGTAAGTACGTACATTTCAATTGGATATAGCACTGGGGACCCGTTTTGGGATGATGATATAGAAGCAGGAGGGACCATTATTACCGATTGGATACCGGTGGAAGCCAAAGCGGTTTTGATTCACTTTAATGGAAAAACGGTGGCAGACGGCGCGCGAGTTTCAAAGGTTGAGTATGTTACGGCCGACGGTACTATGAGAGGCAATTTCACGACGCAAGAAGTTTCGGGAAGCGGAATGAAATCAAAATGGACATACGGAAACTATAAAAACGGTGTTCATGGATTGGTTGGCGGAGTTCTCGATAACGGAATTTGGCATTTATCGCGTAATACCAATGACCCCAGTAATGACAATGGAAATATTAAATTCAGTATAAGGGCTGCAACTGATGAAAAACCTGCACAACCATTCTTAAGTTGTACTAATGGAAGTACAATCTATGTACCAGTTCCACCAAAAAGCAGTGGAGATATAACGGTGGTATGTACGGATAATAAGACAAGCGGGACTGACATCAGGTGGTTTGATTTATATAAAAATGGCGTGCTGAGTAATAAACAGTTTGTTTACATGCAGAAAGACAATGGGTATAAGGCATCCTATACTTCAGATCAAATTACCGAATATAAAGGTAATACATATCTTGAACTGCATGATGACGGTGGCGAAATGAAGGTTCTAACAATCAATGTAGAGCTTAAGACCTCCGGAGCTTTGTATCAGTACACGCCGCCGGTATTGGATTATGACCACACGACAATTGGCGAGCATGAGCATGCTGTATTCAGCTATGATGACGGTGACCTGGTTCCTGAAGTTGTTAAAGACAACAAAATTGCGATTAAAGAATCGACACTTACATTGGAATCAGGAGCCGAGCTATACGGAGACGCGAAAGACGACCCCACAGTGACCTATCCAATCCAATCGTTTAATTCAGGAGACCTTGTAATATACAAAAATGATTATGACTACTATGGAGCGTTGCAGTTGCGCTACGGGCAGGTTGTATATACGATAACGGCTCCGAGTGGCAAATTGATAACGTCGTCAATCAAGATTCACGGTTATACGAACTTGGATGATAGCAACCTCTCGAATGGAAATGAATCATACGTATCAAATCTTTTTGGCGGCAAATTTACCGATACAACATTTGACTATCCTCGCGATGCAATTAATGCTCAAACGACTACTCTTGATTTTGAAGTTACGGCAGATGAATCGTTCTCTTTTCAACTCGGCAACAATCAGTTCTTTGGGATAATTGACGCGGTTTATGTAGACAAAAAAGATGTTCCGGTTCCCCAAGGTGAAGCAGCAGGCACCTATCTTGAATATAAATATAAGAATGGAGAAAAAGTGCTGTATCTTGCTTCTGACGTGGTGGCGATAGACCGAGGAGGCACGATAACCTATAACGCAGCGAATCCGGACCAGGAGCTGTGGTGGTATTTCCGCCCGGTTACCGCGGATGCGGGCTCGCGAGGAAATATGGGCAGCGGTGATTATAAGACGTTCTCGGTGAAGAATTATCCGTTTGTAAATGTTGGTGGCGTGCTTAGCACCGAAGATTTGAATGGTGGTAGTTTCTTTAAAATAAACGCTCCGAAGCCGAAAACCAATAAAGCAGCCTGGAATATGATGAGAGAGCCCGGTGTTGCCGAGGCCGCCGAAACGGCGCAAGAGCCGCTTGAACTTACGGTTGAGGAGGATGGATACTTCTATTTCTATATAAAGGATAATGCGACCGGATTTAACAGCAAGCTGGTGACGTCGGGCTTTGGGCTGGTGACGGGCATAGAGGAGGTTGAGATTGATGCGGTTGACCCGGAGGCGGTTGACGGGCCGATGTATAATGTGTATGGCCAGCGCGTTGACGAGTCGTATCGTGGTTTGGTAATCAAAAATGGCCGCAAATATATCAACCGATAAATAAACGAACAGAGTTTTTTTATTTTATAGAGTTTTTGTTTAAGGAAGCCGGTTACCGTGAGGTTGCCGGCTTTCGTTTTTTTGGTGGGGTGGTCACTCGGTAAAAGTAGCACCCCGCCGGGGTGCGATGTCGTGAAGTGGCGCTGGCCCCGCACGTCGCTCGCGGTGCGAGCTCGTACGGGGTTATCGAAGTGGCTGCCGCTCCGCGGCGCTACCGCAGGCTTGGAAGCCTGCTTTCCAGGCTGACGCGGTGTGATGGGTCGCTGTGAATGCCGCAGGCTTGGAAGCGACCCCCGACAACTCGCCTGGCGGCTCGAAAGTCGAGGGCTAACAATCTTTATGCCCTCCGGGCAATTTTGCACGGCCCCGGAGCCGCAGGCTTCCAAGCCTGCGGAAAAAACGGCAGCATGGGTCACGGTGAAAGGCGCAGGCTTGGAAGCCTGCTTTCCGGGCTGACGCGGTGTGATGGGTCCGAGAGGGGGTATTGCGAAAGAGGAATGATATTTGTATCTTTGCGGTGTTTAATATTTATCAACTTAAATTTAGGTTTTTTATGAAGAGACTTCTTCTCTTTGCCACAGTTGTGATGCTTGCAGCAACGGGGTTGCTTGCAAACGTTACATGTCGTGGCACGGTTCTCGATGAACAAGGGGAGCCGCTGATAGGTGCGACGGTGAGTGTGCCGGGCACTAAGTATGCAACGGCGACCGATATTGAAGGTACTTTCTCGCTGTCGATACCCGACGATGTAAAGACGCTTCATGTGGATTATATCGGTTATAAGCCGACGGATGTAGCTGTTGGCCAGGGCTTGCTGACGATAAGTCTGGAGGTTGAGGCGACGGTTTTGAAGGATGTTGTGGTGACGCAGTCGATGGCGCGCACACGTCAGACTCCTGTTGCCGTATCGACGATAGATGCGTCGACAATAGAGGTTAAGCTCGGTAACCAGGAGTTTCCGGAGGTGTTGAAGACAACGCCGGGCGTATGGGCGACGAAGGATGGCGGCGGCTATGGCGACGCTAAGATAAATATGCGTGGTTTCAAGACTGAGAATGTTGCAGCGCTGATAAACGGTATTCCGGTGAACGATATGGAATGGGGCGGCATTTATTGGTCAAACTGGGCCGGCCTGAGCGACGTGACGTCGATGATGCAGACGCAGCGCGGTCTCGGGGCTGCGATAGTGTCGGTTCCGTCGGTTGGCGGTACGATATCGATAACAACTAAGACTCTTGATACAAAACGTGGCGGCAATGTTTATTACGGCATGGGTAACGACGGGCTGAATCATATAGGGTTCACGGTGTCGACGGGCGTAATGAGTAACGGCTGGGCCGTGACGTTGCTCGGGTCGCGCAAATGGGGCGACGGCTATGTTCAGGGGACCAATTTTAATGCATATACCTATTTTCTGAATGTGTCGAAGCGGTTGAATGACAGTCACCAGCTTTCGCTGACTGCGTTTGGCTCTCCGCAGACGCACTATAAGCGCTCGTCGCAGGATGGCTTGACGATAGAGGGCTGGCAGAATGTTAAGAACTATATGAGCGGGGAGAGTATGTACAAGTACAATCCGACGTTTGGCTATGATATGAATGGCGTTGTGAAGTCGTCGAACAAGAATGTCTATCACAAGCCTCAGATATCGCTGAATCATATATGGCAGATAGATTACAAGTCGTCGCTGTCGTCGGCGGTGTATGTGTCGCTGGCCGACGGTTATGGCTACAGCGGTCAGGGCCGCGGGAGCTGGAACGGGCAGTCGATAAGCTACTCGAGCTGGTATGGCGCGAGCAACGGGGTGCTGAACACGCTGTTCCGCCGGGCCGACGGTACGTTTGACTATGCTGCGGTTGAGGAAATGAATATGGCGTCGACCACGGGGTCGAACATGATTATGGCGCGCTCGGTGAATTCGCATCAGTGGTATGGCCTGGTGTCGACCTACAAGAATGAGCTGATAGAGAATAAACTGAACCTGACGGCGGGTCTTGATATGCGCTACTATATAGGTTATCACAAGAATGTGATTGAGGACCTGTATGGCGGCGAATATTATATGGATGACTCGACTCGCGGCGGGGTGTCGGCGGCGAACAATGCTGCTGCAGCCGACCCGAACTGGCGCTATCAGAAGCTTGGCGTGGGCGATGTTGTGTATCGCAATTATGACGGCCACACGGCGCAGGAGGGTGCGTATGCCCAGCTGGAGTATTCGCTGCTTGACAAGCGGCTGACGACGGTGCTGGCGGGGTCGGTGTCGAACACTACTTACTGGCGCGTTGACCATCTGTATTATGACGAGGCTCACGAGCGGTCGGAAACGCTGAATTTTATGGCCGGAACGATAAAGGGTGGTGCCAACTACAATATAGACCGTCATAACAATGTGTATTTCAACGGCGGATATATCACTCGTGCTCCGTTCTTCTCGGGCGGCGCGTTCCTGCAGGCGACGACGTCGAACGCTACCAATCCGAATGCTGTAAACGAGAAGGTTGGGTCGATTGAGATAGGTTATGAGTATCATTCGCCTATCTTCACGGCGACGCTGAACGGATATTTTACCAAGTGGATGGACAAGACGACGACGCGAAGCGGCGAAATGGATAACGGTGACCGTTACTATTTCAACATGCAGGGTGTTGATGCCCGCCACATGGGTGTGGAGGTGAACTTTGTGTACAAGCCTACGCCGTGGATGGATGTCAACGGTATGATTTCGCTTGGCGACTGGATTTGGGACAGCAATGCGACGGGCTATTTCTACAACTCGAGCGGCCAGCCTATCAGCAATACCCGCACGGGGGCATTGGCGAGCGGCGTGTTTGCCGACGACCATGCGATGGCAACTCTGAACCAGAAGGGTCGCAAGGTTGGCGGCTCGGCGCAGACTACGGGCTATCTGGGCTTGAATTTCAGGCCGTTCAAGGGGTGGCGCATCGGTGTTGACTGGACTTTCAATGCGCGCAACTATTCGGACTACACAATCTCGTCGAGCGACTACTCACCGGGAGCTGTGATTCAGGTTAAGGACCCGTGGCAGATACCCTGGGGCCAGCAGTTTGACCTGTCGGCCAGCTACCGTTTCAAGGTGGGCGGATTAGACGCAACTTTGTTTGGCAACGTATATAACTTGTTTAACTACAATTATATAGTTGATGCATACACGGCGTCGGGCAGCACGGGCTCGTGGGACAACGCCTATCGCGTGTTCTACTCTTTTGGTCGCACGTACGCTTTGCGTCTAAAGGTTGCATTCTAATAGATAAAGTTAAAAACCAAAGAAATCAAAGAAGATGAAATTGAATTTCAAATATATATTGCCGCTGCTTGGCGCGGTTGCGATGATGAGCAGCTGTGACGAGAATTCGTGGAACAACGCGCTTGACGGCTTTGAGGAGCCGCCGGTATATGACAAGGTAGAGACGATAACCTACACGCTGACGGCGGCCGATTACAATACAATCTCGACGCTGAGTGCAAATGTGTCGCTGGCGGCGTCGCTTGATGAGAGTGAGGCCCTGGCAGCCGTGGGGACCAACGGGTATTTTGCCGACGAGGCACAGGCGCGCCGCTATATCCCGGCGTTGCTGTCGAGCTCTTCGTTCCCCTATTTTTCGATGAACAACGAGTCGTCGATAAAGGTATCCTATAACGTAGAGAGCAAGCTACCGGCCGATGTTGCCGCCATCAACGCCAGCCTGGAGCTGTATACGCTTGGCGAGGATGATTATATCGAGGCCTGGGGGAGCGATGACGACTATATCAGCGCGTTCGCGCCGTCGTGCCCCGCAAGCCGTTATCTGCCGGGCATATTGGGCCGTGAGTATGACGACGCTACGGCGGGCACGTATGCCGTGGTGACCTACAATGAGGCTGCTGTCGACCCGATATTCGGCACTGTTGGCGGCGGCGATGTTGCGCCTACCGAGTGGGAGGCGACGTCGGTTGTAGGCGGCGCGTCGCTGAACGATAACCTTGTTGTCAAGGGTTATGTGACGGCAATCTGCGCTCGCGGTTTTATCGTGACCGACAATAGCGGGTCTATTCTGTGCTATCAGGCCAGCGGTTTTGACCAGACGGCTGTCAACATAGGCAGCAAGGTTACGGTCAAGGGAACGGTGTCGGCCTACAATAAGGGTCTCCAGATAGCTGTCAGCGCCGGGGATTACAGTGTTGACGGCGCCGGAGAGTATACCTATCCCGCGCCGGCGGTTCAGAGCGTGAGCGATATCGTGGCTGCATGTGGCGCGACCGACAATTTCCTGCCCAAGTATGTTCAGTTTACGGGCACGCTGTCGATTAGCGGAACCTATTACAACGTCATACTCGACGGGGAGGAGACGGTTCAGGGTAGCGTCTACTATGCGAGCGACCTTCTCAAGGCGGGCCTTGTTGACGGGCAGAAGTACACCTTTACGGGCTATTTCATGGCCGTAAGCGGCTCGGGCAAGTATTACAACATCTTGCTGACGGAGTATAGCGACGGGGCTGCCAAGGCGACTGCACGACGGGCTCCGGCGGGCAATGTTGTCAGCAGCGAGCGCGAGGCGATTTATCTGTATAACGGCAGCACGTGGAGTGTTCCGGCAAATACTATCGTTGTTCAGCCGGCCGACTATGCGGCGATGGGCCAGAGCTACGGCAACCTGTCGGGCGACCATCCCAAGACGCTTGTGCCGGTTTATCTGAAACAGCAGCTGCCGTATGCGGTTGAGGGCGACGTGAAAACGGTTGTATATAAGTATTATGCCAATTCGATGACGGCCTACCGCGCCGGTCAGTATCAGTTCACGGGCGGCGAATGGGTTCTTAACGAGGGGTTGACCACCGACCAGTTTACCAAGAGCGAGGGCCAGTGGAAATATAATCCGTCGGTTGTCATCACTCTGCCCTACGCGCGCAACACCGACCCGAGCTATACATACTATATGGAATGTGTCAACTGGGTATTTGAGACCATCTGCAAGCCTATGGGCGAGACGTCGCTGACCAGCGGCACGTCGTTTATCGACTATCGCGGCAACGCCGAGTTCTATTCGGGCGCGTCGGCCTACTATGGAAATGTCGATGTCAGGGCTTCGTCGGCTAAGAGCCATATCCCCGAGGGGTACACGGTTTATGATGGCATGAGCGACGACGAAATTGTTCTGCTGCTTAAGAAGCGTTTCTGCACGGAGGTTTTGCCGGGTGCGCTGAGCCGACTGCATGCCGACGCGGCTCCGGTTGCCGATATGGATATCACCTATACGGTCAACTTTACGGCCTACGACGGCGCTGCCACCGAGCAGACGGTTGTCTACACGGTTGTCGGCCCGGGCGAGTTTAAGTATAAGAGCTGTACGTGGTTTGCCGGCGGCGAGGATGCCGACTGGTAAATCGGGTTGTTGAAAATAGAGTGTGGGTCCCGGGGCAGGTGTGCTTCCGGGACCCCGTTTTTCCGGGCCCGGAGCCGCAGGCTTCCAAGCCTGCGGAAAAAACGGCAGCATGGGTCACGGTGAAAGGCGCAGGTTTGGAAACCTGCTTTCCGGGCTGACGCGGCGTGATGGGTGGCGGTGAAAGGCGCAGGCTTCCAAGCCTGCGGAAAAAACGGCAGCATGGGTCTTCGGTGAAAGGCGCAGGTTTGGAAACCTGCTTTTCGGGGCGGAGTAGTTGTAAATTTATGTTTAGAAACAGATTTTTAGAAATTTTATGGGCAAGAAATCTGTAAATAATGTTAATAATATTTAATTTAGGCAAAACGTCAGCAAAAGGGGATAAAAAAACGTAAGATTTTTGAGGATTTCTCAATAAATCAATTATTTTTGCAAATGGCAATTAACAAAATGTCAGTCGCCAAAACTCCTTTTTGGGGGTAATTTGGCGGCAAAAAGTGTCAAATGATAGTAGAAACAGCACGGTTATCGGTCAAAAAAGCTAAAAAATGCGACAATCCGGTAACAAAGTGTTAAATTAGGTTCAGAACCGTATGTGGACAGGCAGTATATCCAATGAATCAGCACCAATCGGCGTATTTGACTCCGGTTATGGCGGCTTGACCATACTGAAGTCAATCAGGGCTCAGCTGCCCGATTATGACTACCTGTACCTGGGCGACAATGCCCGGGCGCCCTACGGTACCCGCTCGTTTGATGTCATCTACCGATTTACCCTCGACGGGGTCAGGGAGCTTTTTGCCCGCGGTTGCCGATTGGTAATCTTGGCCTGTAACACGGCTTCGGCAAAGGCTCTGCGCACCATTCAGCAGCGCGACCTGGCCGGTTTGGACCCGTCGCGACGAGTTTTGGGCGTTATCCGCCCCACGGTTGAAGCGCTGAGTCAGAGTCGCACCGGCAATGTAGGTGTGCTTGGAACGCCAGGAACAATTGCATCCCGCAGTTATGAAATGGAAATAGAGAAGCTCCATCCCGGTTTCAAAACCACAACGGTAGCCTGCCCCCTGTGGGTGCCTCTTGTGGAGAACAATGAAACGACCGGCGACGGAGCTAAATTTTTTGTTGACAAATACATTGGCCGGCTCTTTGAGGCGGCTCCGGATGTGGATACCATCGTGCTGGGCTGCACCCACTATCCGTTGCTGCTGCCGCTTATCGAGGAGGCTGTAGGCGGGCGCGCGCGGATATTGACCCAGGGCGAAATCGTGGCCCGCTCGCTGGCCGACTATCTGTCGCGCCATCCCGAGATTGACAGCCGGTGTTCGCGCGGAGGCTCGGCGACCTATCTGACGACCGAAAATCCCGAGAAGTTTGTCGGCCTTGCCCGGATATTTCTTGACGAGGATGTAACCGTGAACCACATTGATATAAACTGAATACTAACCAAGATAAAACAGAAATTTTTAATAAATCCAATTATTTAACATTTTTGCTTATGAAACAAATTGCTCTGTTCTTAGCGCTTTCGCTTGCCGGCTTCGTTCCGTCGACTATCGGGATGACGGCCGCCGCACAGACCGCCCAGGCGGGGAAAGCCACCGGTACAGTAGTCGACGCCGAGGGTGAACCCCTGGTAGGCGCGACTGTTTCTGTGAAAGGGTCAAAAGCTGTCGTTGCAACCGATGCCGACGGTCGTTTTTCAATTACAGCAAAGCCCGGAGACACGCTTGTAGTAACATTCATCGGCTCGGCTACCCAGGAATTAAGGGTTGGCAACGGTCCGTTGAATATCGTTATGCAATCTTCAGCAACCGACCTCGACGAGGTTGTTGTTACCGCTCTTGGTATCAAGAAGGATAAAAAATCGCTCGGTTATGCTCTCGATGACGTAAATTCCGAGGAACTTATGCGCAACAAGAGCGCCAACCCGCTGACTTCTCTGTCGGGTAAGGTTGCCGGTGTTAACATCACCCAGTCGTCGGGTGCTGCCGGTTCGGGTGCTCAAATTATTCTTCGTGGTGCTACCTCTGCAGCCGAAACTAAAGACAGCCAGCCGCTCTTTGTTGTAGACGGTGTTATCTATGATAACTCATCTTCAGTTGGCGGAAATTCAGCGTTTGACGGTTCTACGACCTCATCAACCACTTCTTCCAACCGTGTAATGGACATCAACCCCGAGGATATCGAGTCTATGTCAATCCTTAAGGGCCCGGCCGCATCTGCTCTTTACGGTTCACGTGCTGCCAACGGTGTTGTTCTTATCACTACCAAGAAGGGTAAAACAGGTGCTGTCGAGGTTAACCTCTCGGCTAAGTATATTACTTCATGGGTAAGGAGCGTTCCTAAAGCTCAGACTACATTCCGTCGTGGTTACATGGAAGACCAATATGACCCGACAACAGGTAATTACACCGGGACTGTTTACAATGACTATGCCTACACATCATGGGGCGACCGTTACAATCCGGGCGAACCTGTCTATGACAACATCGGCAACTTCTTCCAGAACGGTGGTATTTGGGATACTAACCTCAGCGTATCGGGCGGTAACGAGAATGGTAACTTCTACCTCTCGGGCTCGTTCTTCGACCAGGATGGTGTTGTTCCCGAAACAGGTTACACCAAGACTACTTTCCGTTTCAACGGCGAGCAGAAGTGGCGTTGGTTCACTTTCGGTGCCAATGTAGCTTACTCTGAGGCTCGTACCGACAAAACTCTCACATCGGGTGGTCTTTATGGCTCAAGCGGTGACGGTGCATTGCAGCGCGTTTATGGCTTCGGCACTACCGACGACATGAGACACTATCTCAACGAGGATGGCACTCGCTATCGTATGTTCGGCGACCGTCTAAAGCCTTGGGAAGAATCAGATAACCCCTACTGGATTATCAACAAAAACAGGATTAACGATAAAACATCTCGTTTCACAGGTAACTTCAACGTTCGTGCCGACATTACCGACTGGTGGTGGGTTAACTTCCGTATGGGTATTGACTCGTATACCACTGACAATAACAAAATAATTGCTGCCGGTGGTGTGGTTAAGGAGCTGTGGCAGGATGGTATGATGAGTAACAACACATATCGTTACCACTATCTTAACACCAACTTGATGACCAACTTCAGCAAGACATTCGGCGACTGGGGCTTCAACCTCCTCCTCGGTACTTCTACCGACGATACCAAAGGCCTTTCAAACTACAGAATGGCCTATGGGTTCCAGGTGCCCAATTTCTTCTCGTATGATAATGTAACAGATGCAAACAAAAAATTCTCATACACTCAAAGTCGCAAGCGTCTTGTAGGTGTTTACGGCGAGTTCCGCGCAGACTGGCGCAACACTGTATTTGCAACAGTAACCGGCCGTAACGACTGGACATCAACTCTTCCTCTTGAAAACCGCTCATATTTCTACCCCTCGGTATCGGGTGCATTCGTATTCTCTCAGCTCCTTCAGGACCTGAACGTACTTGACCCCGCGAGCCCGTTCACTTTCGGTAAGATTCGCGCAAGCTGGGCTAAGGTAGGTAAGGACACCGGCGCATACGAAACCAACACTGCACTGTGGCCTGTTGGGTCCTATGCAGGAGGCTTTACATCGCTTGGTAACAGCTGGACTCGCGGTAACCCCTACTTGAAGCCTGAGATGACCGAGTCAACTGAAATTGGTCTCGAACTCCGCTTCTTCAACAACCGTTTGCGTTTTGACTACGCATACTATACCAACAACTCTTACAACCAGATTCTGTCGCCCCGTGGTCCTCAGTCTACCGGTTACATCTTCTGCTCGTTCAACGCAGGTAATGTTTACAACAAGGGTATGGAGCTTTCAATCAGCGGTACTCCTGTTGAAACTAAAGACTGGAACTGGGAAACCGGTATCAATATGGCCGGCAACCGCGGTCGTCTTGACGGCTTGATGGAAGGTATGGATATCATGTATGTAACAGACGTACAGTATGGTACCGCACAAGCTGCATCGTTCTCGGGCGGCGACTTTATGGCTATTTCGGGTACTAAGTGGGAGCGCGTTGAAGCCCCCGAAGATAAAACTGCCAGCAACTATGCCAACAACAAGGAGCACGAGGGTAAGGTTATCCTGAATGCAAACGGTATGCCTATAACAGATGGAACTAAAATTCAGGTTGGTAATCGTGAGCCCAAGTTCACCGGCGGTTGGAACAACGTTTTGACATGGAAAGACTGGTCGTTCAATATGCTGTGGGAATTCCGCGTTGGTGGCGACGTGTTCAACGGTACTCAGTACTACATGGACCAGTGGGGTACATCTCAGTTCTCTGCAGATGTTCGTAATCAAACTCTCGTTATTGACGGTGTAGAGAATGTAGGTACTAATAACAATCCAATATACGAAGATCGTCATTACGAATTTGCACCAAATCAGGTTTATACCATTAACGGGCAAACTCAGCTTGGTTACAACATTATAAAGAGCTACTATACCTCAAATTTCGGAGGAGAAACATCTAATTACCTGACAAAGGTTAACAGCCTCCGCCTCCGTTCAATAGGTCTCTCATACAGCGTACCACGTGCTGCTCTCGCTAAGACTAAGGTCATCAAGCGTTGTATCATCACCGCAAGCGCTACCAACCTGTTGCTCTTCACCAATTATAACGGTGACCCCGAGGCAGCTGCTTCAGGTGCAGGTGTAGGTGGTTCATCTTCGGTTGGTTTCGACTACTGCGGAGTTCCGTCGACTGCAAGTTTTGCTTTCGGTGTTAATTTAACATTCTAAAAACGCTAAAATTTATCACCAATATGAAACTAAATAAATCATTAATATTAGGTGTTGCCGGGGTGATGATGTTGTCATCGTGCAATGATTGGCTTGATGTAAACACCAACCCGAATACACCAACCGACATGTCGGCTGATTATTATCAGCGTCTTGCGCACATTGAGTTTTATACGAGCCATATGATTTGTATATCCGGACGTCCAACATCATTCTTAGGTGGGGATTTGACCTCTAATCGAAGAACCACTACTACAGGTGGCGTTGCTAATGATGGATATTATGCACAATGGAATATGACAGAATGGAATGGTACTACGTCATACCAATGGTGGTTTGTTGGCGCTGCTGCCAATCTCGGTCAGATGATAAAATTTGCTGAGGATGCAGAGGCCTGGCATTACGCCGGAGTTGGGTACCTAATTAAAGCTTTAGGTTTTGCCATGATGAATGACCTTTATGGCGAGCTCCCATATTCTGACGCTCTTGGCGAGAATGTAACACCGGTTTATGACACGGGTAAGGAGATGTTTGAGCATGTTTTGGAAGACATAGACAAGGGTCTTGAATATCTCCAGATGCCGCAAGGAGCCGATGCCGTTCCTCTTGCTGCTAACGATGCATGGGCCCAAGGTGACGTTAACAAATGGATTAAGTTCGGATATCTGCTCAAAGCTCGTCAGCTTAACAAGCTGTATAAGAAAGGTGCAGGCAATGCCTCCGACCTGAAATGGGATGTAAATGCTATCCTTGCTTGTCTTGACAAAGCACAGCAGTCGAACGCTGACAATATTACATACAGGCCTACAGATTCAGGTAACACTCCAAACGATAATCTTGGTTGGGGAGAACCTACTGACTGGAGCGGTTTCCACTCTATATTTGATACGAACTATCCAATCTATATGCAAACGCGCAGACTATATGATAACCTCACTAATTTTGCAGGCTATAACGTGGAAGACCCGCGAGCAGACAAAATTCTTATGTGGGCTCATAATAATGGACAGGATGCGAAAGAGGCATACGGTCAGACCATAAAATACAGCGGCGAGTGGCGTCGTACCGTTGGCGTGGATATGAATACTCTTATTAGAATGAACGGAACTATTGAGGCACCGTCATGGGTAGATGGTCAATTTAAAATAAAAGTTGAGAATCACGAAGGTGATACAGTTTTTGTTGCTCTAAGAAGTAGTTCGACGGGATTCAATTCTAAACCGAATATGTTCTATTACGTTGACGCAAACAATGATCCAAAATCAGCGCTGTCAGGTTGTTTTTACTCACGACCGACAACTCCGCTTTATATAGGTTCATATGCTGAGGCTTGTTTCATCAGAGCTGAAATTCTATTTAGCCAAGGTAATAAAAGCGGCGCGTATGAGGCCTACAAGAACGGTATCAAGGCTAATATCGATGAAATGAATGAACAGCTGGCACAATGGCTTCCATTGAACAATGCGTATGCTGACTGTCCGTCGTTTACCCTGATGACTCAGGCAGATATTGATAATTTCTTGAACAAAGGTATTGGTACGGCTAACGACATTACGCTGGGCAAGATTATGACTCAGAAGCACATTGCTATGATGTATTCTCCGGAACAGTGGAATGACATGCGTCGCTATGATTACAATCCTGAAATATTCCTGAATTGGCATGTTCCCGCAGAGTATTATGTTAATGCAGATGCTCAGCTCAAAATTCCTATGGGTAAATACCCGCGTCGTAACAGAGTTTCATCACACGAGTATAATTATAATACAGCAAACCTCAATGCTATTGGAGAATACCTCGTTCGTGACGGAGCTAAGTGGACAGGACCTGAGAGCACATGGTGGAATGAGCTTGACATGTGGACAATCCCCGTATGGTGGGATACCAACCACGCCGACTAATTCACAACTTGTGACAACATAAAAAAGACGGGCCCCGCGCCCGTCTTTTTTCATTTCCCGGAGCCGCAGGAACCCCCGACCGGTCCTGCGTCGCTGGCGCTCCTGGGACCTTTGTCGAGGGCTAACAATCTTTATGCCCTCCGGGCAATTGGCAGGAAAACGGTGGCACGGGCCCGGAGCCGCAGGCTTCCAAGCCTGCGGAAAAATACGGCAGGATGGGTCGCCGCAAAAGCCGCAGGCTTGGAAGCCTGCTTTCCGGGCTAACGCGACGCGACGGAGAGCGCCGCGGAGCGGCAGCAAGCTCGATAACCGGGTACGAGCTCGCGTAGCGAGCGATGTGCCCGGATTGGTGCCCCCACCCGACTCGCACCCCGGCGGGGTGCCACTAACCGCCACCACCGGGCGGCTGTGATGGCGCAGGCTTGGAAGCCTGCTTTCCGGGCTTCGCGCGACTTGATTGTTGATTTAAAATTTGTGAAATAGGAATAGAAGCATGGATTATGCGAAATAATTCATATATTTGCGATATGAATCTGATTTACGATAACATAGACAAACTGTATGCCCTGTGCCGCAAGTATAGGGTCAAAAATATGTATGTCTTTGGTTCTATCCTAACTCCACGCTTTAATGAACAAAGCGATGTTGATTTGCTTGTGAATTATGAGCCGGAATCGGACCCTTTGGTTTTAGGCGAAAATGCTCTTAATCTGTATATGGACCTTCAGGACCTGTTTGGGCGAAGAGTAGATTTGGTAAATGAAGAGTATATCAGAAATCCATATTTTAAGGAGGAAGTGGATGAAACAAAACGGTTGATATATGGCGGCGTGTTGGAGAGCGCGTCATAGCCGCGGAGCGGCTTAAGATTGTAAGCCCCCGACAAAGGTCCGCGGAGCGTGAAGCGAACGCAGGACCGGTCGGGGGGGAATAGACCACCCACCATATCCAACCCCGTGAGGGGTTGGACTTTCAACGAAAAATGGCTAAATTTGCCGTCATGAGCAAGACACGTATTTTGGTGCACATTGTATTCAGTACAAAATATCGGCAACCGACAATTTCTTTAAATCACAAGCGCAGGCTGTATGCATATATTCACGGTATTATTCAGAAATATCGGTGTAAAACGCTGCGCATTAATGGTCTCGCCGACCATGTTCACATTCTTATAGACCTTCATCCGAGTGTTGCGTTGGCTACCCTCGTAAAAGAAATCAAGCAGTCAACCTCGCTTTGGATGAAAAATGAAATCGATTTTAAAAAATTCTCCGGGTGGAACGAAGGCTATTATGCCGCTTCAATCGGAGCGAATGAGGAGGCGGCCTGTGTGCAATACATTATAAATCAAGATACAAGCCATAACGAGAAAGATTTCATCACCGAAATGAAACAATTGGCGATGGAATATCAATTTGAATGGGATGAACGCGATTGGGGTGCAACCCCTCCGGGGTAGGTTTACGATAGATAGACCCGTTTTCCCCCGACCGGCCCTGTGTCGCTGGCGCTCCTGGGGCCTTTGTCGGGGGCTAACAATCTTTATGCCCTCCGGGCAATTTTGCACGGGCCAGGAGCCTGTGCTCAGTATATGCAATATTGAAGAATTATCAAACCATTATGACTGAAATGATTACATTGCCGGGGATTGACCCTCGCATGATTGCTAACAATCTGACGCCTTTTGAAGCTACCCACCCCGGGGAGTTGCTTCGTGACGAGCTTGAATGCCGAAATATCAAGCAGGCAAAATTTTCAGAGCAAATAGGGGTGAAACCATCGCTGCTAAACGAGATAATCAAGGGGAAGCGCGGCGTAAATACCGAAATGGCATTGCTACTGGAAGCGGCGCTGGGGATTGACGCTAATCTGTGGCTGAATCTGCAAAACGCATATAATATGCAGGTGGCGCGGTCGAATGATTCGCTGATGAAGCGGCTGTCCTCAATCCGAAAAATTGCGGCTACGTTGTAGTGCCGCTCCGCGGCATTTGCGTGAAAAACGGCAGGATGGGCCCGGAGCCGCAGGCTTCCAAGCCTGCGGAAAAAAACGGCAGGATGGGTCGCGGCGACGGGCGGAGGCTTGGAAGCCTGCTTTCCGGGCTGGCGCGGCGTGGGAGGTGCAGGGAGTTTTCGGTATGATTTAAACTTTTTATGAAAATAGTGGAAGTTTTAGTTGGACAAAAACAAAATGGATTTAATTTTTTTTAGGTTTTAATAACGGGGGAATTTTAACATAAGTGACTATCTTTGCACTCTAATAAGAAATGCAAAACTATGGGTAAATACGATTATATCAAAATATCTCTTTATGGCCAGTTTGGCGACTCGCTTAAAACGTCGGTGAGGTTTCCGGCGGTTGCCGAGGGTCAGGCGGAGACTAAGATGACGGTGTTTAATCCGACCAAGGTGTTGGAGCAGTTTAACAACGCCCGGGAGTGTTATGCGATGTGGCAGACGGTGGGCGGATGTTACTATGGATTGGTTACGCGCAATCCGTTGAATCCGTCAAGCGGGGCGATGTTGCTGTCGCTGATGGTGCCTCACGGGGTTTTGCTGTCGGGGCGTCATGTTATCTCGGCGCTGAGCGCTCTGCGCAAGACGCTGATAGAGGAGGATGCCAAGGATATGGAGTCGATTGTGCGTGCGCTCGACAGCGTCGGTCTGCCGGAGAATTATGCTATAATAGGCGAACTGGCCGACCGTGAGCAGAATATCCAGCTGCCGACGGAACAGCAGCCTAAGGGTACGGGCTACCGAACATACGCCAACGGTCATGAGCTTGATATGATTCTGTCGTTCCCCTATCAGGAGGAGTATCGGTTCTATCGTCGCGTTCTGATAGTGTCGGCGACGTCGTCGTTGAAGCCGAATGCTCCGCTGGCGCGTCTGTCAAGGCCTATCGACCGGGAGTTTTGGGTTGAATCGCCTGCCGGGGTGGGTGCGACGCCGGCCAATGCGGTTGAGGGTGACCGTATAACGGTTATGTTCTCAAAACCGGGCTTTAATCCGTCAAAGCAGATTATAACGGCCGGGATTCCGTCGCCTTACGCGAAGATTGACGGGGGGCTGATTAGGATTAAGAATGCGTCGGAGTGTGGTTTGTCGTTTACGCGTCGAGTCAAGCTGAATGTAACCAGCGCCAAGGGTGGGGCTGTTCATGGGTATACGATAAGCGTAAACGGCCGTTCTATCAATACTTTAGAGCCGGTGATAGAGCTGACGGAGCATGACATGACTTCGGGCAAAAAGGTTCAGATTAATATTGCGTCAAACAATTTCAGGCCGATAAAATTGGAGAAGGACCCGGCGGAACTTGCTAATATTGAGACGCTTGACATAGTTCTGGAGCCGCTGGAGCAGGGTATCTTGCTGCGGCTTGATTTCGGGGAGGGGCGCTTGTTTGAACAGGAGATTTCGATAGAGCGCAACACGCCTGAATACAGCCAGTTGCACTCGGGGACTTTCCATGGCTTCCGTGCGTATAGAATCTCGGGCCAGGGTGCAAGCGAGGCTTACAATGTTGATGTCCGTGCGGCATCCAAGCCAACGGCGCCGACGTTTGACAACGTTTCGGGAACGACTCATACCTCGGCAACGGCTGAGGCTCAGGGTCGTAAAATTCCGGTATTTGAGAATATATCGAGAGGCGAGGGTGAGTCGTCGAAAGATAAGCATAAAAAGCAGGAGAAAGCGGAGCGGACTGTTTCGGCCGGTGATGACAATGTGTCGACATTGGGCGGGGAGGAGCAGCATGAAAAACGCGACGGAAAGGCGGCGATATACCTCGGAGTGGCGCTGTCGGCGGTGCTTATGGTGCTGGCGTTGATATATTTCCTGCCTACCTCGACCAAAACGGGCGAGGATGATGCTAAAGACCCGGATGTGATTGAGGCTCATAATGTCGACACGGCCTTAGGGGCTGATGTTGTGAAGGTTATCGAGGGGGCTACCGATGGCAATGCCGGCAACGGCACCACCGCCGAGACGCAGCAGCAACCGGCGGCGCCGGCCACGCAGAGCGGCGACGAACAGGCTGATATTGCGTATCTTAACAATAACCAAGTTTGGAAAGCAAGCGAGCTTAAAACGCAAAAGTATCGTGATTTGCTCGCGGCAATCCAAAAGGGTGATATTGAGGCAATTGCGGGGAATGACTATTTTGCGGTGAGCGGCCGGGCAACCAACCGCGAGGCTGTGGAAATGGTTGAAATGGCGTGGAAAGCGCTTGGCACGCCCAACGAGAACGGGAACCGCAATGCGTTGAAGAAATATGACGGGAAAGAGTCGGTTAACATCCACAACCTGTATGAGGACCTGGCGCGCCGCAAGCCGAGCACGCCTAATCAGTCGCCTCGCCCCAGCCGATGAAGAAGCTGACGGTTTATATAGCGGGGTGTCTGCTGGCCGCAGGTGTGGCCGGGCACGCGGTTGAGCCGGTTGCGTTTCCGGAGGCTGCGGCCAACTATCAAGCTTATCCCGAGGGGTCGGCGATAGGCCGGCCAACGCCGGCACCGGAGGGCTATAGGGCCTTTCACATAGAGCATTACGGGCGCCACGGCAGCCGGTGGCTTATTGGGGAGGGGCGTTATCAATATCCTGTGGATGTGCTTGAAATGGCCGGGCGCGCCGGGGCGTTGACGCCACGCGGCGCGGAGGTCTTGGCTGAGCTTAAAACGCTGAGAATCAAGGCGACGGGCCGCGACGGAGAGCTGACGCAACTTGGCGCAGAGCAACATCGCGGAATAGCGCGGCGCATGGCTCGCAATTTTCCTACGGTTTTTGCGCCGGGGACCTGCGTGGATGCTCGCTCGTCGGCGGTTATACGCTGTATTCTGTCGATGCTCAATGAGATAGAGGAGCTTGCATCGATTTATGATGACTTGGTTGTGCACACCGATGCATCGGCGGCAGATATGTACTATATCGCTAATCCAGAGGCAACTGCGTCGTGGAAGCGGGTGGAGGCTGTAAAGGATTCGCTGGAGGCGTTCCGCAACAAGTATCCGATAAGAGGCGATTTTGCAAAGGTCCTTATCAGTGACGACCGGCTGATAGCGGATAGCGTTGATATTAAGCGATTTAACGATGACCTTTTTGATATAGCGGCCAACTCGGTTTCACACGGAGCGCAGAGTGACATTGCGACGGTTTTCAGCCGCGATGAGATTCATGAACAGTGGCTGCGCACGAATGCATTCTGGTTTTGGCGCAGCGGGAACTGGCCTGTGACGGGGGGAAAGGCGGCTACCAATCATGTGGCGCTGCTTCACAACATAGTGGAGAGTGCCGACACGGCGTTGATGTCGCCGCGTCAGAGCGTGAATCTGAGATTCGGGCATGAGAGTGTGCTGATGCCGCTTGTTGTGCTGCTGGAGATTGATGATTATGCCAAGGAGTATCGTCGGCTGGAGGATTTGGTGACCGACGAGGGGGGATGGCGAAATTATGAGGTTTTTCCGATGGCGGCGAATGTTCAGCTGATATTTTACCGGCCGTACGGGCGGGAGTACACGGAGGATGACATCCTTGTGAAGGCTATGCTGAACGAGCGCGAGGTCGGGCTGCCGGCGACGCCTGTCGAGGGGATGTATTATCGCTGGAGCGACTTGCGGGAGCGATATCTGTTGAAAAACTCTGACTAAGAATGAATTATAGCGGGGCGCGGTAGGCGCGGCGGCGGCGGTGCTGTCGTCGCTCGAAGTATTGCCACTGGTTTTGCACGTTTGCGTTGTCGTCGAGCTCGGGGTTGCTTTCGGCCCATTTGAATCCGTGCTTGATGTAAACGGGGATGAGCTGGGCGAAGAGGAGTGCGTTGACGCCTTTGCTGAGGTATTCGGGCTTGACGGCGACGAGAAGGAGGTCGACGATGTCGTTTTTGAGGGTGAGGGCTTTGTAAATGCCGGCCCAACCGAATGGGAACAGGCGGCCGCCGCAGTTTTGGAGGGCTCGCGACAGTGACGGTATTGAGATACCGACGCCGACGAGGGTGTCGGTAGAGTCGACGATGAGTGATATACAGTCGAGACGCAACACGCCGAGATACATGCCGATGTAGTAATCTATCTGCCGGGGCGTCAGGGGTGAGTATCCGTAAAGGCCGTCGTAGGCCTGGTTGATGAGCTCGAAAATCTGCCGGCCATACTTGTCTTTGAGCCACTTGCGCGAGGGTATTTCGTCGATGACGCGGAGGTTGTATTTTTTGCGAACAATCTCGGCGATGCGCATGTGTTTCTCGGGGACAGCGTCGGGAACGGTCATGCGATATTCAACCCAGTCGGTTTCTTTCCGGAATCCCATCCGCTCCATCTGGGCGGGGTAGTAGGGGTAGTTGTAAAGGGTTGACATTGTTCCGAGCTCGTTGAAGCCTTCGATGAGCATTCCTTCATAGTCGAGGTCGGTAAATCCCATGGGGCCAACGATTTCATCCATGCCACGCTCGGCACCCCACTTCTTGACGGCAGCAAAGAGGGCGTCGACGACGTCGTTGCTGTCGATAAAGTCGCAGAAGCCGAACCGGAGTGTTCGGCGGGATGTTCGGCGGTTTACTTCGTGGTTGATTATGCCGGCGATGCGTCCCACGGGCTTTCCGTCTTGATAGGCCATAAATGCCTGGCAATCACAGAAGTCGAATGCCGGGTTTTTGTCGGGCCTGAGGGTGTTAATCTCGTCGAGGATGAGCGGTGGAACGTAACAGTCGTTGCCTTTGTAAAGGTCGATTCCGAATTTGATGAATTTTTGAAGTTCTTTTTTTGTGGCCGGAACGGGAACAACTTTCAGTGGCATGGTTGGATAGGTGTTTATGTAATTAATGAATAATCAAGGATTTATGGCCGCGGGGCGCGAGTTTAGGAACATTAGGAGCGCAACCATGGCGGTCAGGAATAGGATTATAACGAGCATCAGGCGATTGCCTCGGCGGTTTTCGAGGGCGAGGCGCAGGGCCTGGATGTTGCGGTATCGCCGACGCGGGTCGACACACCGCTCGGCGACGTGCCGCAACCGTGGGTCGGGGCTTTCGCAGGCGTTGAGGGCTTCGAGCAAAACGAGGCCGTAGTTGTTGATGTCGTCGCTGACGTCGGCGGGGGGTAGGCTCGATTTTTGGTCGAATCCCACGTCGATGAGTTTTAGATTGCCGATGTTTTCGGTGAAGATGATTCGCTCGGGGCGAAGGGGGTGGTGAATGAGATGGTTTTGCTGGATGTATTCCAGGGCGCTGACGAGCTGCGAGCGGAGACGCTCGATGTGCATTGGTGTAACGCTGTGGGTTTCAATCAGTTTGCGCAGAGAGTCGCCGTAGACGTCGTCGGTTATAATGCAGCGGCCCAGCCCGGGAACGTCTTCAAAATCGTTTATCATGACGATGGCGGGGTGGGCGAGGTTGTATCTTACGTCAAACTCTTTCTCAATCATTGCCTCCATGTCGGGGTTGCCTTTGAACTCGGGGCGCAATGTTTTGAGCATCAACCATTTTCCGTGTTTCTTGGCGGTGTAGACGTGGTAGAACTCTTCGTCCCACTCGGGGAGGTGTTCAACCTCGGTCCATTTGGTTTGTCCGGGTGGATTCCAGGGTCCGGTTGGAGGTGGTGTGCTGCCGGTTGCGATTGCTACTTTTTTGCCGGAAGTTGAGTCGGTGTATATTTTATCGTCAGTAGACATAGCGGTAGTATAGGGTGTTGCCCGGCATCTGCATGTCGATGAGAATCAGCATGTCGCCGCGGGTTTGGTATCGATAGAACCATGTCTGCCCATCCCAGAGGTCGATTCTGATTTGTGAGCCGCGAATCTCGTAGGTGAAGTACCATGACTGCCAGTTGCCGTAGTAGTCGTAGGCGGAATAGTAGCCTGAGCCGTCGTAGTTGAACTGAAATTGGCTTACTTCGTAGAATGGGGCTCCGGTGAGCTCCCACACGCCGACGAGGTCGTTGTAGTATATGTCACCTCGAATGTCGTCGCAAGATGTCAGCGAGAGGGTTGAGGCGATGGTGAACAGGATGGTGGCTATCAGTCCTGTTCGGGCTTTTTTTAGGTTGATTGCTTTCATAGGGGGCAAAGTTAAATAAAAAAGGGGAGAGTAACAAATTGAGGGGTGCGAGTGGTGGCGCAGGAACCCCGACCGGTCCTGCGTCGCTGGCGCTCCTCGGGCCTTTGTCGGGGGCTAACGAAGTGGCTGCGGCTCCGCCGCGCTGGGCGCAGGCTTGGAAGCCTGCTGTCCGGGCTGACGCGGCGTGATGGGTGGCGGTGATGGCGCAGGCTTGGAAGCCTGCTGTCCGGGCTGACGCGGCGTGATGGGTGGCGTTAAAGATTGTTAAAATGGTTGACAAGGGGTGTCGATTGTTGTAAATTTGCGGCGATTTTGGCTCAGCTCGGGCGGATGCAAGGGGATACCGGATTGGGAGCCAGTGGATTGTAGTTGTGCTCCAAGGATGGGGCCGATTGTTTAAAAGAAGATTATAACCCTAAAAACTATATTATAGCCATGAGAAAATTTATTACATTTTTGATAATGATGATTGTCGCGGTTGGGTATTCGCATGCCCAAACCTACTCAACGCGAACGATATCGGATGATGGTAAAACATCGACGTGGACATTTAATAAACCGTCGACAAATGCTGTTATTGTCGATAATAATGCTGTGGCTACTGATAATGATATTGTTTTCGTGTCGAGCGGAAAAAAGATCCAAGTAGCTTCGGATGGATGTCAATTTAATGGTGGCGGAATTTATATTCCTGTACCTGCCGGAAGTAGTGGAACGCTCAAAATGGTGACGACAGATGGCAAAGGATCTCAAGATAAATGGTTCTCATTAGTAGACTCTAATAGCAAAACTTTGCCAAACAAAGGAGAGGCCTCGTTTTATTTTGACTCTAACGATATATCCGTGTATGAATCAGGTACGTATCTCATGTTGACAGCGGCATCATACGAATTAAAATACATTGCCTCGTTTGAGGTGGCATTGACGAATGGTCAATACGCTGAAAATCAAGGAGGTGGCACCGGGGGGGGTGAAACGGAAGAGCCGACAGGACCGGTTTCGGAGTTGTATAAAGTTGGGTTTAGCAATGGATTTGATGGGTTTATAACTCAATCAACAGATGATGAGAACGGAAGTGTTACTGCATATTATCTTAAAGGAACAGCTGAGCCGACAATAACGAGTGTTGTAATAAGAACAAATACAAATACCACGCCGGGAGCCGTACCTGAATATACTTACAATGATATAACATCATATACTTACAAAAATGATGTGCTGAGGTTTAGTAATAATGGCAGAAACTATAGCTATGAAGTAAGTGTTTATGGGGTAGCGCCATTTAGTGGCAATGGTTGTGAAGACGACAAAACATACACGTTTACCGGTAATGAGAATTGGGTAAAAACAGGGTATGTTTTTGATAATGATAGACCGGGCTGGAAATTCTCAAAGAACGACCCAGACGTGGATAAAAATAATGACTATGCACGCGTGTTCAGCGGAAGAAATCGCATTTATTTTTTCTTGCCGGCAAGTTCAACGGTGTCATTTGAGAGTATTGCAAGCTATGAACGAAATATTACAGTTTATCGTAATGGAGTAAAACTTGATGCGCTGACTGTAGCACCAAAAGATGGTGGTAAGTTGGATATAGAGGGCGATAAGAATAATCCTTATATGATTGCCATTGTGTCGAATAATACGAGTGGCGATGGTATTCTAAAGAGTGTAACGTTTACCGAATTGACCATAACAGGTGATGGCAGCGGTGACAATGACGACGCGGAAGTGATTCCGGAGGGAGCAATAGAGGGCTCATATTCGATTCGCACAATTTCGGATGGCGGAAGAACGTCAACGTGGGATTTCACAAAAGGGAAGCGCAATGCAGACCTGTTTACGAATGTATATCCCGGAGTATCGGATAACGATATATGGTACATAGCAGCATGTGAGAATTTGGAAAAACCTAAGGCGAGCGAAAACGGCAATATAAGAGCCCATATTGATCAATATCTTCATAGTAAAAATGGGAGTAGTATTTACTTGCCGGTGCCAAGTGGTAGTTCCGGTGCTGTTACACTGAAAGTATATAAAAAAGGAAACGGTACGCGATATTTCCAATTGTACAAGGATGAAGAGGAAGTGCAAGGCAAGCGACTCTATTCTGTATATTCGTCAGAGGAAATTATTAAAGACAAAATACCCCAATCAGGCCCTCAATCATTCAAGTTTGGCGTATCTGACATTACGGAAAAGGATGGCAAGAGTTACATACTTTTGAAAGATGTTGATGGAAGTGGAAGCGGTAATGAAATGAAAGTTGCATCATTTACGATAACTCTTGATAACGGTGTTTATTCAGACGTTTGGCAGCCTGCGGAGGAATGTGATGATGAATTTGAGAATGATGTACATAGTCATGCTGTTATTCATTATAACGCCGGAACAATGGATTATACGGATGAAGAATCGGGAGAGTCGGACAGTGATGCAGACTACACGTATCAAGCATTGGAGGGTACCGTTAGTGGTTTGACTTTCGAGGGTCGCTATTATGGATCGAGTTCAAAACCGTTCACTTCGTATACTGATTATCCTATATATTATAACAGCTTGTATTATACCGGATTTAAACTATCGGGAGATGCTAAATACACTCTTAAAGCAACCAACGTGAATGGAGGTCGGTATTTGACATCATCGGTAAAAGTGATAGGATATAATAATGCCGGAAGTTCTAAGGTGAAGAGTTTTGCGGGTGGGGAGTTTGATGACGCGTCTATAGAAGACTCTCGTAGCGGAGCAAATGCTGTTGAAACAATTCTTGATTTTGAGATTCCGGCAATGAATAGTATTCCACTTGAATTTGACGGAGAAGCATTGGTGATTGTTGACGCAACATACGTGGATAAGTCTGATTTACCGTCGTTAAACGATAGTGGAGAGACAAATCAAGTTGTGTATAATGACCTGAATGGGAATAAAATAAAACTCACAGACTTTGAGAATATAATTCCGAGAGAAGGTGTTATCGAGTTTATTCCTATGGATGAGAATCAAGAGCTGTATTGGTTCTTCAAACCGGTGTTTAAAGAGAAAAAGAAAGGCGCTGTAAAGGTTTCAGATGATGGTGCTAAAGTCAAAAAATTATCGGTGTTGAACTATGATTTTCAGGCCAGAACCGGTCGGTGGAGCGTGGATGGAAACTGGAATGTAACCGAATTGAACGATGGCGGGCTGAGGGCTATGTCGGCAGATGACGCCCAACCGACGGTGACAATTAAGATTGAAGATGACGGTTATTTTTACTATTATGTTAAGGATAAGAGCACGGGTCTTAACAGTGTGTTGCTGAAAGCGAACCTTGGACCGACGACGGGTATTGAGGAGGTTGAGGCTGACTCGCTGCTGCCCGATGATGGTGTTGACGGGCCGATGTATAATGTTTACGGTCAGCGCGTTGATGAGAATTATCGGGGATTGGTAATCAAAAATGGACGCAAGTTTATAAATAAATAAATTTATAGAGTTTTTAAGGTGTGGAGCCGCGAGCCGTGATGGTTGGCGGCTCTTTTTTGCGAGGGGGGCGGCGACGTGAGGTGGAGGGCCGCAGGCTTGGAAGCGACCCCCGACAACTCGCCTGATAGGCTCGAAAGTCGAGGGCTAACGAAGTTGCTGCGGCTCCGCCGCGCTCTGGGAGGGCGGTGGAGTGCCCGGGAGACGGAGGGCCGCAGGCTTGGAAGCCTGCTTTCCGGGCTAACGCGGCGTGATGGTTGGCGGCGATGGGAGTTGCACCCCGCCGGGGTGCGAAGCAGGGTGTGGGTGGCTGGTCCCCGCACGTCGCTCGCTGCGCGAGCTCGTACGGGGTTATCGAAGTTGCTGCGGCTCCGCCGCGCTGGCGCAGGCTTGGAAGCAACCCCCGACCGGCCTGAAGGCCTATGTCGAGGGCTAACGAGCTTTATGCCCTCCGGGCAATTTTGTAGGGAGCGAAGCCGTGAGGCGGAGGGCGGCAGGCTTGGCGGGGGAGGGGGTGGTGAATTGTTTTGTATATTTGGGGTGGTTGTATTATCTTTGTAGGTTGAAAATGGTATGTCCTTTTTTATCTCTCGAAAAGTTAAATGATATGAGGCAGATAATACTTGGAATAATGGGGCTTGTGGCTGTTGTGGCTGCAATGTCGACAATGGCGCAGGGGCAGGTGGCTGAGACGTATTTTCCGTATCCGACGCCTCCTGACTCGATGGTGCTTTTTCAACAGCGTGCGGATTATTTTACGGCTCATTTTTGGGACCGCTGTGACGTGAAGTCGGCGTTTTCGGCCCGGGAGAAGATGCGCGTTGCTCTGGAGGATTTTATACAGATGCTGCCGAACACGACTGATACGGTTGCTTTGGGGGCGATAGACCGCTTTATGCACTCGCTTGACAAGCAACCTAAGGACCAGGTTTTTATAGTGGAGGAGGCAGAGGCGCAGCTGTATAGCGACACGGCGCAGTATCTGAGCGACGAGCTGTATATCGCGTTTGCGCGGCCGATGCTTGAAAATAAGAAGGTTGGCAAGGAATTCAAGATCTATCCGGGGCATTTGGTGAGGCTGCTGGAGGGCTCGGCGGTCGGGGCTAAACCGCCGGTGCTGGAGTACACTACTCGCGACGGTGAGCGCGGGTCGACGGCGAATGATTTCGGGCAGGTGACTCTGTATTTTTTCAATGACCCTGATTGCGGCGACTGCGCGATAACGCGGGCTCGGCTGATGGCTGACATAAAGACGCGTGAAATGATAGAGGCGGGGGTGCTGAAGGTTGTCAGTATCTACCCCGGGGAGTATGACGCGGAGTGGGTCGAGAAGGTGAGGAGCTACCCGGAGTCGTGGCGTGTTGTGGCTGCTGCGGATGCGGATGATGTGTATGACTTGCGATTTATCCCGACGTTCTACCTGATATACCGTAACAAAATCAAGGGGAAGGGTATGGGAGTAACGGATGTGATAAATGTGTTAAATCAATTGTAGGATAAAATAAAGACTGAATATGGCAAAAATCAACTGGCCACAGCGCATCCTGCTGCGCACCACGGGTTTTTCGTATACTAACATGGCGCGACTGTTCATGCGGCTGTTTGTGGGGGTGATGTTCATGCAGTTCGGGATACGTCACTGGGTGAATTATGACTCGATAGCTGACCATTTCCCGACGGTGCTGGGCCTGGAGCCGTCGCTGTGCCTGCAGCTGATGATAGTGAATGAGATAGTTTGCTCGACGCTGATAATCGTTGGGCTGCTGACTCGATTGGCAACGGTTCCGCCGATAGTGTCGATGATAGCGGCGGAGTATTACATACTGCATGATATGATACCGGCCGACGTGTCGATGTATGGTCTTGACAGCACCGACCCGGGGTATCTGCCGATAATGTTTATAGGTATCTATTGCTTTTTGTGGCTCGCCGGCCCCGGGAAGATTTCGCTTGACTATATGCTGTCGCTGAAAGTGCTGGCTATAAGGGATGCCCGGGAGGAGGATGAGCTGGAGGATGTATAGAACGGGAGTAGAGGCATGAGGATTGCGGTTTTAATATCGGGAGGAGTGGACAGTGCGGTGGCCGTTTACCGGTTGCTGGAGGAGGGCCATGACCTTCATCTGTTCTATATCAGGATAGGGCTGGATACCGACGAGGGTGACTGCTCGGCGGAGGAGGATATTGAAATGTGCCGGTTTATTGCCTCGAAGTTCAATCTGCCGCTTGATGTGGTTACGTTGCATCAGGAGTATTGGGATAACGTGATGGAGTATGCTCTGCGCACGGTCAAGGCGGGGCTGACGCCCAATCCGGATATTATGTGTAACCGTGTAATCAAGTTTGGCTATTTTGAGGAGCGGTGGGGTCACGAGTTTGACAAAACGGCTACGGGTCACTATGCCCGTATAGTGAACGGTGCCGACGGGTTGGTTTACCTTGGCACGACGGTTGACCGGGTTAAGGACCAGACCGATTTTTTGGCGAGAATCAAGTATGAGCAGCTGTCGCACCTGCTGTTTCCGATAGGTGATATTCCGAAAGCTCGGGTGAGGGAGATAGCGATAGAAACGGGAATGCCTAATGCGTATCGCAAGGATAGCCAGGGTATTTGCTTCCTGGGTAAGATAAATTACAATGATTTTATCAGGCGTCATCTTGGCACGAGGCGCGGGCCGATAGTTGAGATAGAGACGGGTCGCAAGCTTGGGGAGCATAACGGCTACTGGTTTCACACGATAGGTCAACGCAAGGGGCTGGGCCTCAGCGGGGGGCCGTGGTATGTTGTCAAGAAGAATGTTCATGACAATGTTATCTATGTATCCCGGGGCCGGGAGACGGAGATGCAGTATGGCAAAACGCTGCATCTGAACGAAATGCACTGGATAACGCGCGACCCGTGGGGCGCGGACTGTGACGGGGTGGCTATTACGTTCAAGAACCGTCATACGCCCGAATTCCTGCCGGCGACGCTGAGCAGGGTTGACGACGGGGAGTATGTGATAAGGAGCGAGGAGCGGGTGCAAGGGATAGCACCGGGGCAGTTTGCCGTAATCTATGACCGAGAGCGTGCGCTGTGTCTTGGCAGCGGAATAATTACGGGTAAAAATGTAATGTTATGAAAGAAAATCGCGTCAGATTGCGTGTGGTAGGACTCAGTTACAGTCATATTCAGAGCGGAGCATACGCGCTGATATTGGGGCAGGTTAACGGTCCGTATCATATCCCGATAGTGATAGGGGCGGCAGAGGCGCAGTCGATAGCGTTGAGGATGGAGGGAATCAATCCGCCCCGGCCGATGACCCACGATTTGTTCAGCTCGATGGTTCATGCGTTTGGGATTAAGCTGCAGGAGGTCTTTATATACCGGTATGAGGATGGTATATTCTCGTCGGAACTGACATTCAAGGATGAGGAGCGAACGGTTGTGCTGGATTCGCGCACGAGCGATGCGATAGCGATAGCGATGCGCACGGGGTCGCCTATCTATACGACTCTGGAAATACTTGAGACAACGGGATTTACGATGGAGGTTGTCGAGGATGAGGCCGGGGATGATGACGGCGAGGAGACTGACGCGGAGGAGGCGGCCGTAAGAGAGCCCCGGATAGAGAATTATGCAATAGAGGAGCTTGAACGAACGCTTGCAAAGCTGATAGAGACCGAGGAGTATGAGGAGGCTGCCAGGGTGAACGAAATACTCAAACGCAAGCGTGGAGCCAAAGAAAATAATACCGATAAAACACTATAAACACAGGTTGTTATGAAAAATATTAAAATTAAATTGTCGTTGCTGAATTTTTTGGAATTTGCGGTGTGGGGCAGCTATCTGACCTCGCTTGGCAATTTCTTGGCCCGCAACGGCTTGCAAGAGGATATAGGGTGGTTTTATGCCATCCAGGGGATTGTTTCGCTTTTTATGCCGTCGGTGATAGGTATAATAGCCGACCGATGGGTTCAGGCACAGAAGCTGCTGAGTACGTGTCACTTACTGGCCGGAGGGTTTATGGCCGCTGCGGGATTTTACTGCATGGGGGCCGAAGCGATAGAGCTGACTCCGCTGTTGACGCTGTACACGCTCTCGGTAGCGTTTTTCATGCCCACCATAGGACTGAATAACTCGGTGGCCTATAATGCGTTAACGAGGGCGGGGCTTGACACGGTGAAAGATTTTCCGCCTATCAGAATATGGGGAACGGTAGGGTTTATCTGCGCGATGTTGTTTGTCAACTTTGCCGGGCCCAAGGGTGCTGAGTTTCAAACGAGTTATATGCAGCTGTTTACGAGCGCGGCATTCTCGCTGATAATGGTATTTTATGCTCTGACAATGCCTAAGTGTCCCACGAATGAGGCCGAGAGCAAGAGCCTGATAGACACGCTCGGGCTCAGGGCATTTAAGCTGTTTGGGCAGCCGCGGATGGCTATCTTCTTTATATTCAGTATGTTGCTTGGTGTGTCGCTTCAGATAACGAACGGCTATGCCAATCCCTATATAACCGGATTTGCCGATATCGAGGCATACGCCGAAGCGTGGGCGGCGCAGAATGCCAATGCGCTGATTTCGCTGTCGCAGCTTTCGGAGACGTTCTGCATACTCTTGATACCGTTCTGCCTAAAGCGATTCGGAATAAAGGGAGTTATGCTGATGTCGATGATAGCGTGGGTGTTCCGCTTTGGCTTTTTTGGAGCGGGCGACCCGGCCGGGGGTGTGTGGATGTTTGTGTTGTCGTGTATCGTTTACGGGATAGCGTTTGACTTTTTCAACGTCAGCGGCAGCCTTTATGTTGACCGCGAGACCGATGACTCGATACGCTCGAGCGCGCAGGGGTTGTTTATGATAATGACCAACGGCCTGGGCGCCACGGTCGGTACACTTGCGGCAATGGCTGTGGTGAACCATTATGTCAATCCGGCGTCGTCGCCCGAGATTCAATTGGAGGGCTGGCGCACGTGCTGGTATATCTTTGCCGGGTATGCGCTGGTGGTTGCCGTTCTGTTCTTCTTAATATTCAAAGATAAACCGCAAAATAAAACCGCCTGAACCGCCCGGCTATGATACAGTTTTATGCTCCCGAAATAGAGACCTGTCACGTGTTGCCCGAAAGCGACTCGGGGCACTGTGTTCGCGTTCTGAGAATGAAGGCGGGTGATATGATAGAGGTTATAGACGGGCGCGGAAACAGATTCAAATGCCGTCTTGTGGAGCCGCATTCCAAGCGTGCTGTGGTTGAGATTGTGGAGCGGGAGCGGGTGGAGTTGCCGTGGAAAAACGAGATTACGGTTGCGGTTGCCCCCACAAAGAATATGGACCGGATGGAGTGGCTCGTGGAGAAGCTGACCGAGATAGGGGTGAACCGGTTTATCCCGATGTTGTGCAGTCATAGCGAGCGACGGGAAATCAAGCGGGAGCGGTTGGAAAAAATAGCGGTGTCGGCGATGAAACAGTCGCTGAAAGCCGTTCTGCCCGAAATAATGCCGATGACGCCGATTGCCGAGATTTTGTGTGATGTCAGAATGGCGTCGGCGCAGCGCTTTATAGCTTACTGTGACCGCAACGTGGAGCGGAAAGTGCTGGCACGGGAATATGCAGCCGGTCGCGATGTGCTGATACTGATAGGTCCGGAGGGAGATTTTACGGCCGAGGAGGTTGAGCGGTCGATAGGGGCTGGGTGTGTTCCGGTGACTTTGGGTGACAACCGGCTCCGCACCGAGACAGCCGCGATGGTGTCGGCCGATACTATTCATATAATCAATCAAATGAGAGATAGCGAGATATGAAGTTCAATTTTCAAGATATAAAGTCGTCGCCGCAGTTTTTTCTTCTTGCCGGCCCCTGTGTAATCGAGGGGGAGGAGATGGCGCTGATGATAGCGTCGCATATCGCCGAGATAGCGTCGCGCCTTAATATCCCGTATGTGTTCAAAGGGTCGTATCGCAAGGCAAACCGCTCGCGCATCGACTCGTTTACCGGAATAGGCGACGAGAAGGCGCTTGAAATCTTGCGCAAAGTGAGAGCGCGCGTGGGTGTACCTGTTGTAACCGACATTCACGCTCCGGAGGAGGCACGAATGGCCGCGGAGGTGGTTGACATTCTTCAGATTCCGGCGTTTCTGTGCCGTCAGACCGACTTGCTTGTAGCCGCTGCCCAAACGGGCAAGGCCGTGAATATCAAGAAGGGGCAATTTCTGTCGCCTGAGGCGATGAGGTATGCGGTTCAGAAGGTGAGAGACTGCGGGAACGGGAATGTGGCTGTAACCGAGCGCGGCACCAGTTTCGGCTATCAGGATTTGATAGTTGACTATCGCGGTATTCCCGAAATGCAGAAAATGGGGTGTCCCGTCATTCTGGATGCGACCCATTCGCTGCAACAGCCCAACCAGGCAGCCGGGGTCACCGGCGGGCGCCCCGAGCTGATAGAAACGATTGCCAAAGCCGGAATTGCGGCCGGTGTCGACGGTCTGTTTGTGGAAACACATCCATGTCCGGCCAAGGCCAAGAGCGACGGGGCCAATATGCTTCCATTAGAACAAATAGAGCGGTTGCTGACGCGGCTTGCTGCGCTCCGAGAAACCGTGAACCAAATAAATACACTCTGATTGTTGCCACAGAATATGATGAATTACAGACAAATACTAATTATCGGTTATCTATTGATGATGACAATCCTCCCGGCGATGTCACAGTCGATAGAGTCGCCTATCACCCGCGCGATGATGCGGGTCTATGACGAGGTTATAGATGAAAATCCGCGCGATTATGAAACGCTGTTGCGCCGGGGAAACGAGTATTACAACCATGACATGTACAAGCAGGCGCTGGATGATGTCAACAATGCGTTGCGCTATATTCCGACGTCGGATAAGGATACGCGCCTGCGGGCATTGATGCTCAGGGCGAATGTCTATGCGATGTCAAACAGATATAGCGACGCGGTTGCAGACCTCGACGAGGCGCTGACGCTTTCACCGGATAACCTTGTTGCCGTTTATTTGCGCGCTAACGCGCTTTACAACCTCGGGGAGTATCAACGGTCGCAGGCCGACTATGCGACTCTCCTGCGCCGAAATCCGCGCAATCAGAAAGCGATGTTCGGGCTGGCGAAGATAGCCGTGAAGCAGAATAATCTCGGGGTGGCCGGCGACTATGCCGACCGGGCAGTTGAGCTGTCGCCGGCGGTGAGCGATGTTTATATGCGACGGGCTGAGGTGAGACGTCTTGCGGCCAATTATCAAGGTGCCGCCGACGATTATATCATGGCCATATCTACCGACTCGGAAAATACTCCGCGCGCTCTCCAGGAGCTGTTCAGCCTTAGCAACGGGAATTATTCGACCGTCATGAGCTGCCTGACCGAGGCTATACGCCGGGCGCCGCGGCAGGGGATGTTCTATTATATCAGGGCGATGATAGCCCAGGGGCATTTCAAGTATAGCGCGGCTATTGACGACTATGACAAGCTGATAAACGAGAAAATGTATGCCTACGAGGGTCTGAACGCCTCGCTTGCCGAATGTTATTATGCGCTGGGGAAATATGAGACGGCGTTGTTTAACGTGGATTATGCGATTAGCGCAAACCCCGACAGGGCAGAGTATTACGTGCTAAAAAGCAACATACTGCGTGCGACCGGGGATGCCCGCGGCGCGGTGGAGCAGGCCGAAAATGCGCTATCCAAATCGCCCGACAACAAGGCGGCATTGGAGGCAAAGGCACTGGCGCTTGTTGCCGGCGAGGAGTATCAGCAGGCGTCGGTATTGCTGAGTGAAGCGATTATGACCGATTCGGCTGACCCATATTTACAGATGTTAAGGGGTTGGATTCTAACTGACTATCGCTCGCAACCCGACATTGCCCGCCGGTGTTACGAGGAGGTTATAGAGATGAATTTTGACATCGACCAGGTGCGCTCTTACAAGGGTTTTGCGTTGGCTTTCATCGGGAAGGATAATGAAGCGGAGCAGTGGATGAACACGATACTGAACACGGCCGATAACAGCGATGGGATGATAAGCTACTATGCAGCGTGCTTTTATGCCCAAAAAGGGATGAAAGATGTGGCTTTGCGCCATGTGGAGGCTGCGCTGGATAAGGGTTATGCCAATTATCACAACTGGATGGTGGCCAACGAGGCGCGTATAAATGTGGCGCCCCTGCGCGATGACCCGCGTTTTAAGGCTCTGCTTGACAAGTATGTAATCATTTTTAAGTAACCGGCAAAAAAAGCTCCTCCAATATGAATGAAGATGCACTGAGCAGGCTTTATCTGAAAGATACTGCGTTCCAGGACTTGATGCAGAAACGTATTTTTAACGTTCTGCTGATAGCGTCGCCCTACGATGCCTTTATGATGGAGGAAGACGGGCGCGTGGAGGAGCAGCTATATTTTGAGTATACGTCGCTGAATCTGAGTTCTCCGCCACGAGTTACGCGAGCTTCGAATATTGATGAAGCGGTAGGGGCGCTGAACGATATGCATTTTGACTTGGTGATAACTATGCCGGGAAGCGATATCGCGGAGACGCTGGAGGATGCGCGCCGAATTAAAAGCTTGCGGCCGGCGTTACCGGTGGTGCTGCTGACGCCATTTTCCAAGAAGGTATCGGCGCGCCTTGCCGAGCAAGACCTGTCGGGTATCGATTATGTTTTTTCGTGGCTTGGGAATGTAGAGCTGTTGCTTGCTATAATTAAGCTGCTGGAGGATTTGCAAAATGCGCCGGGCGATATAGAGGAGGTTGGCGTTCAGATGATAATGGTGGTGGAAGACTCGGTTAGATTCTACTCGAGCGTGCTGCCCCACATATACAAGTATCTGCTTCAACAGTCGATGGCGTTTTCAACCGAGGCTCTTAATGAGCACGAGCAGATGTTGAGAATGCGCGGTCGCCCAAAGGTGATGCTTGCCCGTGACTATGAGGAGGCCGTGAGGCTCTATGACCGTTACGGGAACAACATATTGGGGGTAATCTCGGATGTGTCGTTCTCTCGCGGCGGTGTCAAGGACCCGAAGGCCGGATTTCAGCTGGCCGAGTATTTGCGTCATCGCGACCCGTTTTTGCCAATCATATTTGAGTCTTCGGAACCGGAAAATAAGGCGCGGGCCGTGGAGCTTGGCTGCGCGTTTTTGGATAAAAATTCCAAGAAACTGCCGGTTGACCTCGGCGAGGCAATCAGCAAGCATTTCGGCTTTGGCGACTTTGTGATTATAGACCCGTCGACCGGCCGGGAGATAATGAGGCTCAAGAATCTGAAAGACCTTCAGAACAAGCTGGCCGATATTCCCGACGAGGCGCTGTTTCATCATGCGTCGACCAATGATATATCGCGCTGGCTCTATTCGCGAGCCATGTTTCCGCTGGCCGATGTAATCCGTAAACACCGATTTGTGTCGATAGCCGATGCACCGTCGGCGCGGCGGTTGTTTTTTGACATGATAGTCAAATATCGCAAGATGAAAAACCGCGGGGTGGTGGCCGTCTATAAGCAGGACCGCTTTGACCGTTACAGCAATTTTGCCCGTATCGGAGAGGGTTCGCTTGGCGGCAAAGGGCGCGGCCTGGCTTTTATCGATACAATCATCAAGAAGAATCCGGTTTGTGATAACTTCCACGGTATCACTATATCAATACCGCGCACGGTTGTATTGTGTACTGATATATTTGACCGTTTTATGGCCGATGGCGACCTATACCCCATTGCGCTCTCTGATGTTCCTGACGCAGAGATTCTTGATACATTCCTGAAGGCAAAGTTGCCCGATGACCTTGTTGACGACCTCCTGGCGCTGTTTAAGGTGGTGGATAAACCGCTGGCCGTGCGTTCGTCAAGTTTGCTTGAAGATTCTCACTATCAGCCTTTTGCCGGGGTGTATTCAACCTATATGATTCCCCATGTCGATGACCCCGACAAGATGCTCCAACTGCTTTCGCAGGCTATAAAAAGTGTCTATGCGTCGGTGTTTTTTGCTGATTCAAAGGCATATATGACAGCGACCTCCAACGTAATCGACCAGGAGAAGATGGCTATAATCATCCAGGAGGTAGTTGGTCGGGAATATGAGGGTTACTATTATCCGTCGTTCTCGGGTGTTGGGCGTTCGCTTAACTATTATCCGCTTGGAAATGAGCAGCCTACCGACGGAGTGACCGAAGTTGCGGCCGGCCTGGGTAAATATATTGTTGATGGAGGATTGTCGCTGAGATTTTCGCCGCGTCATCCCAATCATGTGTTGCAAACCTCTGAGCTTCAATTGGCGCTCCGTGACACTCAGACGCGGCTGTGCGCCCTCGATATAAAGGCTTTGGCCGGAGAGGATGCCAAGCCGTTTAATGTTGACGACAGTTTTAATATTGCCCGTATTTCGGTACAGGATGCGGCAAAGACAGGGGCTTTGAAATATATAACGTCGACCTACGATTTCAGAGATAACAGGTTGGTTGACTATGAAACGGATGAAGGTCGGCGTGTCGTTACATTTAACAACGTGTTGAAACACAACGTGTTTCCACTTGCCGAGGCGGTTGACTTCATGTTGACCACCGGGCAGAAAGCGATGGCCCGCCCCATTGAAATAGAGTTTGCGGGGATGATTTCGCCCGACGCCGCTCGCAAAGAGGATGATAAGGGGCATATCTACTGGCTCCAGATTCGCCCCATTGTTGACCGTCGCGAGATAGTTGACACGCGGTTGCTTGACCTGCCGTATGACAAACTTATTATAAAGAGTATCAACGCATTGGGTCATGGCAATATTGAAGGAGTGTCAACCATAGTGTATGTCAAGCCCGCTACTTTCACACCGTCGGTCAACTCGTTGATTGCTCGCGAGATAGAGAAAATCAACAGGCAGTTACTTAACGAGTCGACGCCGTATGTGCTGATAGGCCCCGGAAGGTGGGGGTCGTCGGATACCGCCCTTGGCATTCCCGTAAAATGGCCCCATATTTCGGCTGCCAAACTGATAGTGGAAACAACTCTTCCAGGATTTAGAATAGAGCCGTCGCAGGGTACTCATTTCTTCCAGAACTTAACGTCGCTTGGTGTTGGATACTTTACGGTAGACCCATCGGCGGGAGACGGGATGGGCGGATATATCGATATGAACGCGATAGAGATGTTGGAAAC
The DNA here is from genome assembly GCA_022510465.1 of Muribaculaceae bacterium. GTDB lineage: Bacteria > Bacteroidota > Bacteroidia > Bacteroidales > Muribaculaceae > HGM05190. Next base: position 28,043 of record JAFLTJ010000003.1, on the reverse strand, counting down.
GCGAATGGAAACCGACCACGTAAGGGTGGTAAGCGTTGATAGACCGTTAGTTATAGCGATAAACGGACTGACGTCGACCGGCATAATTGCCCCGGCAACAGATAGTCAACAAAAATCATAAGTATAAGATTAACAATAGATTTCAATGGCACTAATTTACAAAATCAGACGAGCATTAGGATTTGGCGTCACCGATGATGACGAGGACTATGAAGCCCTTGCCGCAGATGCCTTGAAAGCAGGAATACCTACGCCTCCGTTCCATGAACCGGAACCGACAACCCGGGCGGACAACGAGGCGCAACCACAACCGGTTGAGGAGGAACCGCGACAATCGGTTCCGGCCGACCGCTCGGCTCGAATGATTGAAATATTAGTGGAGCTGGTGCGCAACAGCATGTCGTCGCCGCGATTTCGCTCGGAATTGAATCGCATTTCGGGCAGATTTCCGGATGACCGTCGCGGCGAGCGAGCCCAGCTGCTGGAAGAGCTCGAACGATATAAAGCGCAGGCTGCCAGAATTGAAGAGCTTGAAGAGGAGCTGAAACAGGCGCGACTGACGGCACAGCGTCAGCAACGGGTTTATACCGACCGAATCAATGAGTTGACAGAACGTAACAATCTTACGAGAAACGGTGACACCGAGGCTCCGATTTCAGAACTCCCCGACCCTCTGATTGAGGATTTGCAACGACAGTTGACTTCGCGGGAGGAAACTATTGTGGAACTTAAAAATGCATTGACGGCGCTCCAGACCAAGGTGAAAATGAGCGATGAAATGATTAATTCGCTGAACAAGCGCGCCGCGCAGGCCCGGGATGGCTTGAAAACCGCCGAGGCCGAGCATATTGCCGAGCGTGAAAAGTTGGAGAGTCAACTGTCGATGGCCAATAGTCAGATTGAAAACCTGACACGACGCATAGAGGAGATGAAGAGTGCAGTTGCCGAGGCTGAATCGGAGTCGAAACGCGGTCGTCGCAAAAAGAGAAAGGGAATGGAGTCAGATAAAGATACCGGTAACAGTTCAGAGTTTGCCGACGCGTCGTGGCTCGTTGCTGAATCGGAATCAGAGCAATCGACTGAATCAACGTCGGGGTCTCGCGACCGAGCACCAAAAGATTTGGATGACGACCGACAACTTTCATTGTGGTAGTTTAATTAATTTAAAGTTCAAGTTTAAATTTGTAGATATAGTTATGCATAGAATATTTGCCCTCCTGATATTTGCTTTATCAATTTTTGCCGCAGCAGCCCGGCCGGGCGTGGAGGCGTATCCCGGATTGGAAGATTATGTTTATCCGGGAAACAAGCCTGCATCGCCAAAAGCGTCGACATTCACAGCCGATGGCACCGGCCGCGTTACCCTCAGCGATGACCGCAGGCAGATTTTGTTGCAGTCTCTCGAGAATCCAAAAGCGGCTCCCGGCGTACTTCTTGACCTGGGAAACACACGCGAGGTGCAGCTGAAATCAATAGACGGGTACATAATCAGCCCCGATTCGCGCAAAATATTGGTGTGGAACGAAGAAAAACCGGTTTATCGCAACTCGTTTACAGCCGTTTATTATGTTTATGACTGCCACTCGCGTGAACTCAAGCCGTTGTCGCGGGATATAAAGCGCCAGCAATCACCTGCATTTTCGCCCGACAGCCGCATGGTGGCATTTTTCAATCCCGATGATAACAATCTGTATATAGCCAAGTTGGATTACAACACGCAGGTTGCAGTCACAACCGACGGCGCGTTGAATCATGTTATAAACGGAATCCCCGACTGGACCTATCAGGAGGAGTTTTCAACAGAATCTTCGTTTGCGTGGGCGGCTGATAATCTGACACTTGTGTTTTTGAAATATAATGAGAGCGCAGTCCCGGCTTTTTCGTTTACAACCTATGGCACGTCTTGCGATTCACCAATATTGGATTCTCCATATCCGGGCCGGTATTCCTACAAATATCCGGTTGCAGGCAGTCCCAATTCTCGGGTAACGCTCCACTCCTACGACGTGGAGACTCGAAAATTGAAAGATATTCAGCTGCCCGATTCGCGCATCGAATATATTCCGCGTATAGCCTACATTCCCGGTGACCCGAGCCGCCTGATAGTGACGACGCTCAATCGCGAGCAAACGCGAATGGAGTTGTATATGGTCAATCCACGTTCCACAACGGCGTCGTCGCTGATAGTTGAGGAGTCAACAAAATGGCTTGACCCTGAGACGTATGAAAATATGACGGTGTCGGCATCGGGTATCGTTATTCTGTCAAGCCGCTCGGGCTATCGTCATCTGTACCAATATTCTCTTGCCGGAGCAATGACGCGCCAAATAACGCAAGGGAACTATGATGTCACGGCCTATTATGGCTGCGACCGGATGGGGAATCACTACTATCAATCCAATTCAACCGGAACTACACGGCGCGTCGTGTCAAAGATTGACGCTAAAGGGCAGGTGAAAAATCTTACACCCGATAGCGGAACCGCGGCAGCTGTGTTCAATCCCGGATGCACCTACTACCAGCTTTCCTATAGCTCGGCAACCAAGGCTCCTGTTTATACTCTTGTCTCGGCGTCGTCGTCAAAAACCATTATGACACTGGAGGATAACGCAGCCTACGCAGCGCGTTACGCCTCAATGCCCGTCAAGGAGTTTATCACCATTCAGTCAACGGCAACCGGAGGCGATACGCCCGACCTTAATGCATATATCATTAGGCCCAAGGATTTTACGCCTACCGGCAAGTATCCGGTAATTCTTTATCAATACAGCGGTCCCGGTTCTCAAATGGTATTGGACCGGTGGGAAGCCGATTTTACGAGCTATTATGCTACACGCGGTTACATTGTTGTGTGTGTTGACCCGCGCGGCACCGGTGGCCGTGGCCGAGCCTTTATGGATGTTGTTTACAAAGACCTGGGTCATTATGAGACAATAGATTTGATTGCCGCAGCGCGTTATATAGCAACATTGCCGGGTGTCGACGGTGACCGAATAGGCATACACGGATGGAGTTACGGCGGATATGAGACATTGATGGCCGTTACCGACCCTTCGGCTCCGTTTAAGGTAGCTGTGGCCGTAGCTCCCGTTACCGACTGGCGCTACTATGACACAGTCTACACCGAGCGTTACATGACAACTCCGGGAATGAATGAAAGCGGATACAACCGGTCGTCGCCGTGTCGACGCGCGTCTAATCTGAACGCCCGCCTCCTTATTATGAGCGGAACATCCGACGATAATGTGCATCTGTTTAACACGATAGCATTCCAGAATGCACTCGCCGCCGACGGCCTTTTCTGTGATATGTTGCTATTTCCCGGCATGAACCACTCAATCAACGGATGTGATAATCGGCGACTTGTCTATGCACGTGCGCTGGATTATTTTGACCGCAATCTCTGAAAATTATTCGAGCGATGAATAATCAGTCGGGCATATTTGCAATGATGCGGAGCTGGGTAGTGTCGGTTGGCTCAATCGCAATTCTGATATTAGCCGGTTTATGGATACCCAAATTCTGGTTGCCGTTTGTCGCAATAGCGTTGCAGCTACTGATATACGCCCGCATACGGTCGCAACGGGAATCGGATGAACCTGTTTGCCAAATGATGCCGTTTGTTGCCACGCGTGTTTTGTTTTGGAGCGCGATGACAATGTTTTTCATCAACTATATGGTGGCAAAGGGGTATATCCACTATTTTTCGTCGAATATAAATCCACAGAATCCGTATATTACGGTGCTTGTTGTCGCCCCGGTGGAAATGATAGTGGCGCTATGGGCGATAGTGAGAAAAGACCCTCCGTATTGCATTGAGTGTCGCCGTCGTCATGGCGAGCCGGTCGAGCGTGGTTTTATAGGGCTGTTGTTTGCCCAGGAGAGCAAATATCAGCTGAAGATGCTTGTTGTCCTGAGCTCGCTGCTGGCGATAGTGTCGTGGAGTTATTATTTCTTGTTTTACATCAATGTTAATATCAACACGCCCGACCGCTTTTTCTACGTGTGGGTTCCGGTGATTTATACGTTGGGTACGTTTGTCTATATGTGGATGCGATATACGGCGATATATGCCTCCTATTTTCATGGCGCCGGCAGTAACGCGGTTGAATCGGAGCTTGTAACGAGGGTAAGATTCTTAGTGTTTTCGGGAGACAGAATACTGATAGCGCGGTCGGAACGCGATGTGCTGAACAGTGTTTCCAATAAATATGATACCCCGGTCAGTATAACACTTCCGCGGCGTGACAATATCGCGGTACATGAGGCCGTTGCGCTGTTTGAAAACGCTACCGGAATAGCCCGGCCCAAGGTGAGGTTCATGTATAAAGTCAACTCGTCGAAAAGGGAGTCCAATCTGTTTTACTTTATTGTCACTCTTGGCGATGCGGAGATAGCTGAAAGCCGTTTGCCTGCCGATGGCGAATGGCATACTATTCAGGGTATTCAGCGATTGATGAATAGTCGCAGGATAGACTCAAGGCTGAGCGCAGCCATCGTTCGCCTCTATACCATCGTGATGGCGTGGAAGATGTATGACCGCTCGGGGCATCGCCGCTATAGTATAAAGAGCTACCGGCCGTCGTTCAGCTTTCGCGATATAGAATCGTGGGATGTGGATTACAATGACCCGGAGTGGCTGAATATCTCGGGCTGTAATGAGGATAAACGCTTCTGGCGGTTACGCCGCTTTTGGCATCGCTATGTTAACGGACTGAAGTAACTATGATATTTATTACCGGACCTACCGCCTCGGGGAAAACCCGTCGAGCTGTTGATGTTGCTCGTGCTATTGACGGCGAAATAATCAGCGCCGATTCCCGTCAGTTGTATCGGGGGATGGACCTTGGTACGGGAAAAGATATTGAAGAGTATGGCGAGATACCATACCATCTTATTGACATCTGTCCTCCCGGCTATCGCTATAATCTTTTTGAATATCTGCGCGACTATGCGGCGGCCCGAGACGATATTCAATCGCGAGGGAAACAGCCTATAGTGTGTGGCGGCACAGGATTGTATATCGAGTCGATAGTGAAGGGGATTACCCTGCCGCCGGTGCCCGAAAACCGGGAATTGCGGCAATCGCTTGAGAACAAGACGCTTGATGAACTCGCGGCTATATTGGGCGGATACAAGACCCTTCACAATACAACCGATGTTGATTCTTGCAAGCGGGCTATCAGGGCAATAGAGATAGCCAGTTATTACCATGAACACCCGGATGCGGCGCGAGCGACGGAGCCTCATCCGATGAAAGACGCGGTTATCATCTTGGTTGATATTCCGCGCGAGGACCGGCGTCGACGCATCTCGGCTCGATTGAAATCGCGTCTCGAAGCCGGAATGATTGACGAGGTTGCGGGGTTAATCAACAGTGGTATTGCTCCCGATGATTTGATTTATTACGGGCTTGAATATAAGTATCTTACGCTTTATGTTACGGGCAGGCTTACGCTTGAAGAGATGACTCAGCAGCTTGAAATAGCCATTCACCAGTTTGCAAAGCGTCAGATGACATGGTTTCGCGGAATGGAACGCCGTGGCTTTACTCTCCATAAGTTGCCCTACGACCTGCCGGCGGCTGAGTTTGTCGAGCGTGTTAAGGAGCTGGAAAAAAACAGTAATCATTAGCCGTTTGGGTATGTTTGAGGAAAGTTGTACCTTTGCATGGTAAAATCTCAGAAAAATAGTATATGGCACTTCAATGTGGTATCGTAGGGCTTCCAAATGTCGGGAAGTCAACGCTTTTCAATTGTCTCTCCAATGCAAAAGCCCAATCGGCCAATTTCCCTTTTTGTACAATAGAGCCGAACGTGGGAGTAATAACCGTACCCGATGACCGCCTGACACGATTGGTGGAGATGTGTAACCCCAAGAGTGTAGTCCCGGCGACGGTTGAAATTGTAGATATTGCCGGCCTGGTGAAGGGCGCGAGCAAGGGTGAAGGCTTGGGGAACAAGTTCTTAGCAAACATAAGGGAGACCGATGCGATATTGCACGTGTTGCGCTGTTTTGACAACGATAATATTACGCATGTAGACGGGTCGGTAGACCCGGTTCGCGACAAGGAGATAATCGACTATGAACTTCAGTTGAAAGACCTTGAAACGATAGAAAACAGAATAGCCAAAACCCAAAAACAGGCACAGACCGGCGGCGACAAGGTGGCCAAGATGCAGTATGAGGTACTGCGTCAGTACAAGGAGGCGCTTGATAAAGGAGAGCCGGCACGCTCGGTGACGTTTGAAACGGCCGATGAACAGAAGTATGCCAAAGAGTTGTATCTGCTGACCAATAAGCCGGTTATGTATGTGTGTAACGTAGACGACGCATCGGCGGTGAATGGCAATAAGTATGTCGATGCAGTCAGGGAGGCGGTCAAGAATGAAAATGCAGGCATATTGATAGTCGCAGCCCAGGCCGAGAGCGAGATTGCAGAGCTTGACACATGGGAGGAACGTCAGGAATTCCTGGCTGAAATGGGTCTGACCGAAAGCGGCGTGTCGCGCTTAATCAGAGCGGCCTACAATCTTCTGGATTTGCAAACATATTTTACCGCCGGACCCGACGAGGTTCGTGCCTGGACATTCATGCGTGGCAGCAAGGCGCCCCAGTGTGCCGGTATAATTCACACCGACTTTGAGAAAGGCTTTATTCGCGCGGAGGTAATCAAGTATGACGACTATGTCAACTTTGGCGGCGAAACGGCTGTGAAAGAAGCCGGCAAGATGGGTGTAGAGGGAAAGGAATATGTTGTGCAGGATGGCGACATCATGCATTTCCGCTTTAACGTTTAATTTTTTTGGAAAAAGAGCAGTGAGCACCGTTGCTTCGTCGTATCTGAAATTCCAGGAGGAGAGGTATGAGTATCATACTGCGGCCAACGGATTGCGGATTGTTCATTGTGCCGACCCTACTGCGAGCGTTGATTATGCCGGAGTAATGGTCAATGTGGGCTCCCGAGATGAATCGGAGGATAGTAACGGCCTGGCACATTTTGTAGAGCATACAATATTCAAAGGAACACGTCGTCGCCGTTCATGGCATATTTCCAACCGCATGGAGGCCGTAGGCGGCGAATTGAACGCATATACAACCAAGGAGGAGACGGTTCTGTACACAATTGCTCCGGCGGGCAATCTGCTACGCTCCATTGACCTTATAGGCGACCTTGTAACTGGGAGTATATTTCCGGCGGCCGAGCTCGACAAGGAGCGCGACGTGGTGCTGGATGAGATAAACAGTTATTTAGATTCTCCGGCCGATGCTATCTTTGATGATTATGACGATTTGTTGTTTGCCGGTTCCCGTTTGGGTCATAACATACTTGGTGACGCGGCCTCGATATCCGGGTTTACGTCAGAGGTATGCCGCCGGTATATAGAGGAGTTTTACACGCCGGGCGAGATGGTGTTCTTCTATAAAGGAAGCCGGCCCTGCAAAAATGTTTTTCAGGCGGTAGAAAGGTCGTCGTTAGGCCAATTTATCCGTTCGGGCAAGCCTCGCACCAGGATAGAGCCGCCACGGGTGGCGCAATTTGATATAAGCCGGGATATAGAATCCCATCAGAGTCACATAGTAACCGGCGGCCGCATCCCGGGAAGAATGTCGCCTGAACGATATGCGGTGTCACTGATGACCAACATATTGGGAGGCCCGGGGATGAACTCGTTGCTTAACCAGGCGCTGCGTGAACGCCGTGGCTTGGTTTATACGATTGATGCGACAACGGCGCTATACAGCGATTGTGGCGTGTTGACGATATACTATGGATGTGACGGGAAGGATGTAAAGCGGTGTCGTCGCGTGGTGACCGATATTCTTACCGGAATGGCCGAAGATAGAATGAGTGAGCGCCGCATCGAGATGGCACGCCGTCAATATCTTGGCCAGCTGATAGTTGCCGGGGAGAGCCGGGAGCAGTCGATATTGGCAGCGGCTCGCGGAACGTTGCTGACCGGCAGGGTGGCCGAGGCTAAGGAGATTGTTGAAATGATAGAGGCAATTACGGCCGAAGATATACGCCGCGTGGCCGGATATATAGCGCCGTCACAGTGTTCCACTCTTACATTCCGGTCGGCTCAGTAGGGGGCAGGTGATATGGAGGCTTCGCTGACAATCATACCGCTGAGAACGGTAAAATATAATGACCGTCATTCAATATTGACGGCATACAGCATGGAGCGGGGTCCGATATCGCTGCTTGTTCCCGCCGGAGCCGGGAAGGAGGCTTCGCGCATAAGGGCGCTTACAACGCCGCTGTCGATAGTGGAGTGTCAGGTTAGCGGCCGGTTTACCCGCGATATTCCGGTTTTGAAGTCGCCCAGGGCGGTGTCGGTAATGAATAATATACTGTCGGACCCGGGTCGCCGGATGACGGCCCATTTTCTTGCCGAGCTTCTGACGGTTGTATTGCGTGAGGGGGAGGCCGACCCGGGGATGTTTCGATTTCTGACAGCGTCGATAGAGGCGCTTGACCGAGTTGAACATCCGGCCAATTTTCACATAGCGTTTCTGTATGGTCTTGCCCGGGTTACAGGTATTGCTCCGGCGGTAGATGATTTTAAGCCGGGGAAAGTTTTTGATATGGCCGACGGTGTTTTCAGAACATCCCACCCCTATCACAGCCTGTATCTGAGTGCGGCCGATTCGCAGGTGTTGGAGCGTTTGAGCCGCATGACCTATGCTAATATGCATCGCTACCGGTTTACACGCACCGAGCGCAATCAGGTGCTTGATAAAATGCTCAACTATTATACGTTGCACTACACATCGATGCGCAATCTTCAATCGCTGGAGGTGCTTCGCAGTCTTTTTTAGCGCGGTTGGCCCGGAGTTTACGGGCTATTTGGAGGGGAGCATTTTTTTTTATACTTTTGTCGGGATAAAATAACAAAATCGCGATGTTACAAAAGATAGAAGAGCTAAAGGCTAAAGTGAACAGCCTTAAGGCAGAGAGTATAGCCGAAGTGGAGGCGTTACGCATACAGTTCCTTAGCAAAAAGGGAGAAATATCGTTGTTGTTCAATGATTTCAGGAATGTGGCCGCCGACCAGAAGCGAGCAATAGGTCAGGCATTGAATGAACTGAAAAATATAGCCGGAGAAAAGATAAATGCACTCAGAGCCGAGCTTGAAAGTGCCGACACCATAGATGCCGACATAGATTTGACTCGCACGGCGGCCCGCCATCCGGAGGGTACGCGCCATCCGTTGTCGCTTGTCAGAGACGAGATAACGTCGATTTTCGGGCGACTTGGCTTTTCAATAGCCGAGGGGCCGGAAATAGAGGATGACTGGCATGTATTCTCTTCGCTGAACTTTGCCGACGACCATCCGGCTCGTGATATGCAGGATACGTTTTTTGTACACCGAGGTCCGGAGGTGCTGTTGCGAACCCATACATCGTCGGTTCAATCGCGCGTAATGGAGAAGACTCAGCCGCCAATCCGCATAATTTGTCCGGGGCGCGTGTATCGCAACGAGGCAATCTCGGCTCGTGCCCACTGTTTCTTCCATCAGGTAGAGGCTTTGTATGTCGACAAAAATGTGTCGTTTGCCGACCTTAAGCAGACGTTGCTCTATTTTGCCCGTGAAATGTTTGGCCCGGAAACAAAAATACGTTTGCGCCCGAGTTATTTCCCGTTCACCGAGCCGTCGGCCGAAATGGATATATCGTGCAATCTGTGTGGCGGAAAGGGGTGCTCGTTCTGTAAACATACAGGTTGGGTTGAGATACTTGGCTGTGGCATGGTTGACCCCAATGTCCTGGAGGCGTGTGGTATAGATTCAAAAGAATATACCGGCTACGCGCTTGGCATGGGTATCGAGCGAATAACCAATCTTAAATATCAGGTAAAAGACTTGAGAATGTTCTCGGAAAACGATGTTCGTTTTTTGGATGAGTTCAGGAGCGGTCGCTGAAAAACAGGGGTGTCACCATGACGGTCAAAGAGCGGTACAGGACTATTATCGACATATTTCAGGAGACGATGCCGTCGCCCGAAACGGAGTTGCGGTATGAGAATCCCTATCAGCTGTTGGTGGCAGTAATCTTGTCGGCACAATGTACCGACAAGCGTGTCAATCAGATAACGCCGTCATTGTTTGCTTCTTATCCAACCCCCCAAGCGCTGGCGTCGGCGTCGCAGGATGAAATATATGAACTGATAAAATCGTGCTCATACCCTAACAATAAGGCCCGGTCGCTGAAAGGGATGGCGCAAAATTTGGTTGAAAATTTCGGCGGAAATGTCCCCGATGATATAGATTCGCTAATGTCGCTCCCCGGCGTTGGCCGTAAAACGGCGAATGTAATCTTGTCGGTTATATTTGGCAAGGCTGCTATGGCCGTTGATACGCATGTGTTTCGCGTCAGTGAGCGATTGGGGTTGACAACCGGGTCGCGAACACCGTTGGAAACCGAGCGAACTCTGATGCGCTATATCCCGGGCGAGCTTGCGGGTCGGGCGCACCATTGGCTGATACTTCACGGGCGCTACGTGTGCAAAGCGCGGCGGCCCGACTGCCTTAACTGCCCGTTGACGCGGGCCTGCCGTTACTACCAAAAATTGGGGCAGAATGGTTAAGGCAAAGTTATAAATCATCATAGAGGTCATAGAGACGAAAGAAAAAACGAAACAGTTGGAGAGACTATGGTAAAATTGAATCTTGACAGCCCGGCAGTTCGCCAGTTCCTGCGATTTGTAGTTGTGGGAGTTATGAACTCGCTTGTGACATTGATAGTAATCTTTATATGCAAGGGAGTTTTTGATATAAATGAGTGGATTTCAAATGCTGCAGGATATGTGGCCGGAGTTATAAACTCGTTTATATGGAATAGGCAATGGGTGTTTAAGTCGTCGCACAACGCTGCCGGCGAGGCAATAAAATTTGGAGTCGGATTCCTGTTGTGCTATGGTTTGCAATTGCTTTTCACGTGGGTATTGACCAAGCCTATGGGTCTTGGCGAGCTGATGTGGACTGTTTTTGGATTCACATTTACCGGCTATGCGGTTGCAACGGTTTTTGGTATGTGTGTCTACACGATTGCCAATTTTATTTACAACCGAATTGTGACATTCAAAAAATAAGCCCGAGAAATTTATATTTTAAAATACTATGAAACATACCTTTATCTTATTACTTGCTGTTGCCGTGTCGACATTGACAATTATTGACGCTCATGCTGCTAAGGTTAAGACAGCACAGGCGGCTGTGGCCGACTCTGTTGTTTCGGAGGCGGATGGCGGTGATATCAAGCCCGACAAAATCGTGCGGCTGACCGAAGATGATTTCCGTGAAGTAGCCGAGGAACTTGGAGTTGAGATTGCGGCTATAAGGGCGGTTGTGGAGATTGAGGCCGGAAAGACCCACCAGGGATTCTCGGCACCCGGTATCCCGATTGTAAACTTTGATTATTCTATGTTTTCACGTTTTGCCCGCAAGCGTGGTATTAACCTTGCGGCCTACCGGAAAAGTCATCCGGCCGTTTTTGGCTCGCGTGGCGGTCAGGCCGGTGAATACAGGCAGTTGCAGTCGGCCAAAACTATCAATCGTGTTGCCGCTATCGAAGGGACTTTCTGGGGAATGTTCCAGATTGGGGGCTTTAATTGGAAAAAGTGTGGTGTAGACTCGATAGAGGAGTTTGAGCGTCTGATGAGCAGGTCGGAGCGTGACCAGTTGGAATTGTTTGCTAAATTTATGATTTCAACCGGCTTAGTGGAACATTTGCGAAACAAAAACTGGGCGGCTTTTGCCCGGGGGTATAACGGTCCCAGCTATGCGTCGCGCGGCTATCATACCCGGCTTGCCAATGCCTACTCGCGCAATAAATAGGGCGATACCTGTTAAAAATAAATTTTTACGAAAACGAGTGGGGGATAGATGTTGGATTTGCATCATAAGAGTGTGATTAGTAAAAATTCAGACATACTCTTAAAAATGAAAAACAGAAAAGATGAAGAAAGTATAGCATTTGTTGCCCGCAGTTGGCGACAAAATGCGTTTGTGCCGCGCGGATTGCCGTTTACCGGCGTCGGCGGTTTTTGGAACCGTCGCCCGGCTGTCGCCGCGGCAATTGCCGGGATTGTTGCTCTTGGAGCTTTGGCGGCTCTATATTTTGGAGAGATTCTTGTACCCGAGAAAGAAGCGCCGGTAGCTGTTGATACTCAGGTGCCGGCGGTTGACGGGAATGGCGTTGCCCGCGTCGAGTTTACCGATGTTCCGCTGACCGATGCTATTGCGCAAATAGAGTCGATTTATGGCGTGAAAATAGCCGGGAAGTCGACTATCCAATCCACGATGCGAGTGTCACTGTCGTGGGAGGGGAATGTTGAGGAGCTGATTGAAACTATCAACAATATGTTTGGTATAGAGTTGTCGGTTGATGGAAAATAGTGTGATTGCGGAATGAGTCGTTCGGATTTTGTTAAATTCTACAAGGAGAACTATATGCCGTTGGGTATGCTCGCGCTGCGAATGCTTGAAAGCGTCGAGGAGGCAGAGGATGTGGTTCAGGATGCATTTGTGGCTACATGGATGAAATTGGAGCAGGGGGCTCGTGTGGATGATATAAGGCGGTACATGTATAGGGCGGTGAGTAACGGCGCCTTGATGAAAATGCGCTCACGCAAGCATGAGGCTGCGGTGCCCGAAGACTTGCCCGACCTGTGTGACGACGAGGATATTGATGTGGCCGAGCGTGATGCCCGGGTGTGGCGGGCGATAGACAAGCTGCCACCGCGTTGCCGCGACACGTTTCTGATGGCGAAACGTGACGGGATGACCCACGCTGAGATTGCTGCTGAAATGGATATTTCGGTCAAAACGGTGGAACATCAGGTTGCAAAGGCGATGTCGCGTTTGCGCGACGCTCTTTCCTCGGCGTCGGGCACCCCATTTTTCCTTCCGTTTCTGTAGACCGGTTGTCGCAACGGTTCCGGCCAATGATAGCGCAGGCTTGGAAGCCTGCTTTCCGGCTGACGCAGCGCAACGCTTTCAGCCGATAGTCATAATGAAAGAGACTGTCTTTACAAACTCGAAAATCGGAACCAATAAAAAGGATGAAGAAAGTAAGAAATAAAATTCGGAATCGTTAATGCTGAATCTCCGGCCGGCGGCTCGGAGATAAGCTCCATTTGTCAGCTACCCGTTTCAACAGATAGCAGATAACCACTGTCGAGGAGAAGAAAAGCAGATGCTTAAAAAATACAGGGATTTCGATGGTTCCCAATATCTTTAAAATATATTCATGAATCAGATAGATTTCAAGAGAATAAACGCCAATGGTTTCGACTATCGGCAACAGCCTTGTTGTCTCAGCAATTTTTCTTAATTTACAAAGCAATCCGCAAACAAACGGGATGGATAGGGCAAGGATATAATATTGCGTGGGTCCTTGACTGTAAAATATCCGTATTAATACGGCACATAAAAAGGCAACCAATGACAACCAATAGTGAACAGGCTTCGGCTTGAAGTCAAAAATAGCGAAATACATTCCGATTATAAAAATAGGGAATCGCCACATTATCCAATTTAGAGCAAACTCACCGTAAAAATCCGTACATGCTCCCAATGCTATTGCAATCGCCGTCAAGACAATCAATGCCGTAAATCGTAGTTGCTTTAAAGCCGTATAAATAAATGGCGCAAACAGGTAATAAACCAATATGGCCTGCACATACCATAAATTCAAAGAAAACAATCTCCCAAGAACGTGGAGGCCGGAATTATGAATGCCAGAAATTTCGGCTATTATGAGTATGAGGCTCCCCGCCAACAAGCATTTCGGCAGGATTCTTAAGGCTCGTCTCAAATAAAATCGTCGTAAATTATGTTTCTCTAAAGCAAAGACGCACCCCCATCCTGATAGGAAGAGGAAAATATCCACACCCCAGTGCCCAAATCGGAAAAATATGAAGCTTATGTAAGGAATTGCAAGTGTTTCGTAATGAAAAAGGATAATGGAAATCATCGCGATACCCATTAAAAATAATCGGTTTTGAGATATTGTTTCGCTCATAATTATTGTATCGTAATCATAGTTAAACGCTTAAGGCCAATCTTATCGGGTCTTGTGGGTTGGATTGGAGATTTCTCAGAGCCTTGAAGGAAAACTAAAGCTTTTTATAACCGAATGGAATTCTCGCCACTCGTATTGCAAAATTATAAAAATTTAATGGATTGCTTGCGTGAGACTTTAGTTAATTTGTGCGCTAACGCAGATTATTTTGACGCTGAGCATCCTACAGTTAGAGTTTTTACAAATCATATTTCATTCCAAAAGACTGGTTCTTGGAAAGTTAACTTAATTGAGTAAAACTGCCAAAAACTTGATAGAAAACCTCCGTTTTTGAGCAGTTTTAAATAAAAAGAGACTGCCTAAACTTGTGTTAGACAGTCTCTTTTGTAACATCCTGGCGGAGAGGACGGGATTCGAACCCGTGGTAGGATTGCTCCTACGTCAGTTTAGCAAACTGGTGGTTTCAGCCACTCACCCACCTCTCCAAAGTGATGTGTCGTGTTGCTTTTGCGGTCGCAAAGTTAAATCATAGGCTTGGTTTATGCAAATTTTTAGACATCTTTTTCGCAAGGCTCACATAAAAAACGTAATAAGCCAATCGGGAAATTGGTGAGGGGTGGCGTTCTTTGTCGGATTTTTGCTATATTTGCAAAAAATCAAGGATTGATGGCTAAAAGAGTATTGATAGTTGGCGCCGGAGGTTTTATAGGCGGCTTTATTGCCCGGGAGAGTCTTCGTCGTGGTTATGAAACGACGGCCGGGGTGCGCGAAACAACGTCGCGGCGATTTTTGAAATCGCCGGCACTGGAGTTTCTGACGCTTGATTATGAGGACCCGCAGGCGTTGAAAAGTACGTTGGAGAGTGTTGCCCCGTTTGATTATATTGTCTATAATCTCGGCGCGACAAAGTGTGCTAACTTTGCCGATTTCAATCGTATAAATTACATATATCTGCAAAATTTCACGGAGGCGTTGCGTGCAGCCGACCGTGTACCCGAAAAATTCCTGTACATAAGCTCGCTGAGCGCTCTCGGGCCGGGCGATGAGGTTGGTTACAGCAAGCTGGACTCAAAGATGATTCCCAATCCCAACACGCGCTATGGTGTGTCAAAAATAAAAGCTGAAACCCATCTTGACATTGCTACCTGGCTGCCGTGGATAATATTCCGGCCAACCGGTGTTTACGGGCCCCACGAACAGGACTATCTGATGATGATAAAATCGATTGACCGGGGATGGGACTTTGGTGTAGGGTTTAAGCGTCAGTTGCTGACGTTTATCTATGTTGAGGACCTTGCGGCGGCGATATTCGACGCGTTAGAGCGGGCTCCGCTTCATCGCAAGTATATCATATCGGAGAATCGCGCCTATACACAGGCCGAGTTTCGCGAGATTGTAAAATCATTGCTCGGAAAGCGCTTTGTGATTCCGGTAAGAGTTCCATTGTGGATGCTGTATGTGGTGTCGACTATTGCCGAGAAATATGCCGCATCGCAGATGAAAGCAAGTACGCTCAATCGGGATAAATATCGCATCATGGCTCAGCGAAACTGGGACTGCGATATCAGCGACAGCGTTGCCGACTGGGGTTTTGCTCCTCGTTTCAGCCTCAGGGATGGAATTAAAAAGACAATAGAGGCCTATAGGGCAGAGAAAAACCAATAGCTATGATGAATTTATCACCTGCGCCCGGCGACCGCACTCCGTTATGGGTTGTCATCATTGTGGTGATAACCGCCCTGCCGGTAGTGGCTCTGCCGATATTGATAGGCAGAGTTCAGCAAAGTGATGTCAGCGACACGGTCAGATTGCTTTTGTGGGGCTATCCGTTTTATGTACTCGTCGGCGGGTGGCTCGCATGCATCAGTTACAAGACCCGGCAATATATGACGTGGATTTTGGTGCTGCTGATGGTGTTGACCCACGCTGCAATGTGGCTATTGGCCTCGCCCGAACCATTCAATACATTATCCTGATGAAAATATTGATATTAAACGGACCAAATCTGAATCTGCTCGGCCGCAGGCAGCCGGAGATTTATGGCAGCAAAAGCATGGAGGAGATTCTCGGCGACATTACTCGCGCTTACCCAGAAACAGAGATTGAATACTTTCAAAGTAATCACGAGGGGGAGTTGATTGACGCTCTCCACAGGGCGTGGCTGCACGATAATGTTTCGGGTATAGTTTTTAATGCCGGAGCGTATACCCACACCTCCATAGCGCTTGCCGACGCTATTGCGGCCGTGGAGATTCCCGTCGTGGAGGTGCATCTGAGTAATGTCAGTGCTCGGGAGCCCGTCAGGCGGCAGTCGATGATTGCACCGGTGTGTTGCGGCACGATAGCCGGTTTTGGGGCCGACAGTTACCGCCTTGGTGTCGAGGCGCTGTTGAAAATGCTGTGCAAGGAATAAAGCCTTACAAATGGATGCCAATCTCGAAAAATATATTTTAGACCATATCAGCCCCGAGCCCGAGCACTTGCGGCAGCTTTATCGGCATACGCATCTGTACAATCTGTATCCACGAATGTGCTCGGGACATCATCAAGGGCGCATTTTGGCGATGCTTGCGTCGATGATAAAGCCTCGTGTGGCTCTTGAGCTTGGAACTTTTACCGGGTATTCGGCGCTGTGTCTCGCCGAGGGGATGGAACCGGGGACAACGCTGCACACCATTGAGATAAATGATGAAATGGAGGATTCGCTGAGAGACTTGTTTGCCACAGCTCCAACGGGCGGCACTGACATCGTTCTTCACATAGGCGATGCAGAAAGCATTATCCCCGGTCTTGATGTTGAAAATATGGGTCTTATATATATTGACGCCAACAAGCGCCATTACCGGCGATATCTGGAGCTATTGCTGCCACGGCTTAAAGGCGGCACGTTCCTGATAGCCGACAATACGCTGTGGGATGGAAAAGTTGCCAATGCAGATTTGGAGCCGGATGCACAAACGCAAGGGATTCTGGATTTTAACAATTTTGTAGCAAGTCACGCGCGGCTGGAGAATGTAATCCTTCCGTTGCGCGATGGCTTGACATTGATTCGAGTCAAAATATAAACATACAAACACTGCGCCCGGCGATAGCTTTTTTCAAAAAAAATAGTATTTTTGCAAACGAAAACCAATCACCTCACCAAACTACGAGATGAGCTATAGTTTATTAGATTTTCTGTGTCTTTTGGGAGCCGTCGGCCTCTTCCTGTATGGAATGAAGGTAATGAGCGAGGGGCTTCAGAAGGCAGCCGGCGACCGATTGAGAAATATACTGTCGGCGATGACGCGCAACCGTGTTACCGGAACGCTTACCGGTATGTTGATTACCGCTTTGATTCAAAGTTCGTCGGCCTCGACGGTAATGGTTGTAAGCTTTGTGAATGCCGGCCTTATGACGCTGGCTCAGTCAATGGCCGTTATAATGGGTGCCAATGTCGGAACAACCTTTACGGCATGGATAATAGCATTGTTTGGGTTTAAAGTCAATATGTCGACCTTTGTGTTGCCTATGATAGGCCTGTCGATACCGTTGCTTTTTTCATCCAGGAGCCGCAACAAGTCGATAGGGGAGTTTGTCATAGGATTCTCGTTCCTGTTTATGGGATTGGATATGATAAGCGCCTACGTGCCCGACCTTCAGAGCAATCCCGAGATGTTTTCGTTCCTGCAGGAATATACGTCAAAGGGATTCCTGTCGGTGCTGATATTTCTTGCCGTCGGAATTATAGTGACGATGGTGATACAGTCGTCGGCAGCTACGTTTGCTATAACGCTGATAATGTGCAGCAAGGGGTGGATAGGATTTGATATGTCGTGTGCCCTTGTACTCGGGTCGAATATAGGAACTACCGTGACCCCGTTGTTGGCATCGATGAGCGGAAATGTGGCAGCACGGCGAACGGCGGTGGGGCACCTGTTGTTCAACCTTTTGGGAACGGTTTGGACCCTATGTATCTTTTTCCCGTTTATTGAATTTACTTCGTGGCTGACCGAATCTTTAGGCCAGGGCAATCCTGATGCGCTTGTAGGTTACGTGAATCATATTGAAGCGACCAATCCGGAACTATATAATCATCTGTTTGATAACACATTGCCGGCCGGTCATCCCGTTCTTGCCAGTATAGGCTCGATGCAGCAGAGCGTGTCGATAGGGCTATCGATATTCCACACGGTGTTCAACCTTGTTAATCTGTCGATAATGATATGGTTTACAGGGGTATATGTGAAGATAGTGGAACGCCTCGTGCCATCAAAACACAGTCAGGAAAACGAATTCCAGCTCAAATATATATCGGGCGGTTTGTTAAGCGCGTCAGAGTTGAATATCTCTCAGGCCGAGAAAGAGATACTTGTGTATGGAAGACGCGTGCAGCGCATGATTGGAATGGCTCAAAATCTTGTTCACATCAAGGATACGAGCCAGGAGTTCAATCATGAGTTCTCCCGACTTGAAAAATATGAGGAGATATCAGATCGCATGGAGATAGAGATTGCCAACTATCTGAACCGCATTTCGGAGGGCCGACTCTCCAATGAGGGTAAGCATCATATCGCGGCGATGCTCTCTATAATAGCCGAAATTGAAAGCATTGCCGACTGTTGTTACGGAGTGGCCAAGACGTTGATAAGAAAGCAGCAGAGCGGCGTTAAATTCAACGATGTGATTTATGATAAGATTGACTCGATGTTTATTGAGGTTGAGGGAGCGATGACCAATATGCTGTTGCTTTTGGGCGACATGGAGCGCGTAAGGGAGCAGGATATAATCAATTCCTACAACCGCGAGCGTGAAATCAACAATCTGCGAAACCAGTTGCGCAGTGCAAATATTGAGAGTATAAACGACCACCACTATGAATATCAGGCAGGTATCTATTTTATGGATATTATTGCCGACCTTGAAAAGACCGGAGATTACATCATAAATGTGGTTGATACTATCAAAGAAGAGTTTCGTCACAATAGAGCATAACAATTTGATTATTATATAACTATACGGTAGCTTATATAACAGGATGGTTGGTGCAGCAGAAGAAAATCATAACACGGAGCCTGAGTTGCATATTTTAGTCCTTGACCAGGATAGCGTAATATGCGACTTGATTAGTTATAATCTTGAAAATGAGGGTTGTGCTGTTACTGTATGTGCCGACGCTATGAGTGCTTTGGAACTTAATCTGACCTCTTTTTCACTTATAATTTCAGAAACAGGCCCCATAGGCTCTATCGACGGAAAAGATTTTGTAACTAAGATTAAAACCAATCCCGAAACAGCTGCGTTGCCGGTGATTTTCTGTAGCAATGCCGACAGCGAGGATGATATTATTGACGGATTCAATGTCGGTGCCGACGACTACATTCTGAAACCGTTTTCGCTACGGGAAATGATAGCGCGGATTAAGGCTGTCATCCGCCGCCACCGTATGGTGCGCGGTAGGGAAGCGATGTCGGCGGGTGTAGAGGTGACCTTGTCGGTGATAAGGTTTGATAATCTTGTAATAGATATTGCCGGGCACAGCGTTTGTATCGATGGTGAAAATGTTAATTTCAGCCGAACGGAATTTCAGTTGCTGTCGCTTTTTGCCCGCAATCCGGGAAAATTGTTTTCAAGGAGTGAGATAATGGGTAGTCTCCGGCCAGAACGTGATGCAGGCTCGGCTCGAATGATAGATGTTACAATATCCCGTCTGCGTAAAAAAATGGCCGGATATGCGTCGATGTTGGTAAGCAAATCGGGGCAAGGTTATGGGTTGATAATCAATCAATAAGATATTAATATGCTGCCATCGTGTAAAATATACTCTATAAATGAGGCCGGTGTTGACGAGGCCGGCCGAGGCTGTCTTGCCGGCCCGGTATTTGCCGCCGCGGTAATCCTTCCCGACGATTTTTCGCACCCATTTCTCGACGATTCCAAAAAACTGACCGAAAAACGTCGAGAGTTGTTGCGGCCCGTCATAGAGGAGGCTGCTATAGCCTGGGCAGTGGCTACGGCGTCGGCAGCCGAAATCGATGAGATAAATATTCTGAATGCGTCAATTCTGGCGATGCACCGCGCGCTGGACTCGCTCCTGATTAAACCGGGAGCAATTGTTGTAGACGGAAACAGATTTAAACCCTATCGTGATATTCCCTATGAGACGATAGTCAAAGGGGATGGCAAGTTGGGGAACATAGCGGCGGCGTCAATCTTGGCAAAGACCCATCGAGATGAGTATATGAGAAAATTGCATGCTGAGTGTCCGCAATATGGCTGGGATGTGAATAAAGGCTATCCCACCAAGGCTCATCGTGCTGCCATTGCCGCTCATGGTCTTACCAGCCATCACCGGGCAACCTTTACCGTCAGATAAGATTAAATAAATAAAATAGAGAGACATTGAAATTTAAAGCAATCATATTACACTTGTTCATGGCCGGTATTGCGCTGACTGCTACGGCCGTTGAAAACACTACCGGGTATATTGTTGATTTTGATTTGGAGAGCACAGAGATTGACCCCGGATACAAGGTGAATAGTTTGACTCTTAACGAGGTTGTGGATTTGCTGAATAAAGTAGTATCGACGCCAAACTACCGTCTTGTCAGTGTGGCTTTCAGTGGAGAGACATCGTTAGACGGTCCCCACGAGACAAATAGCATGATAGCGCAGAAGAGGCGTGATGCCCTTGAAAATTATATCCGCTCGCGTGTTGTGATTCCGGAATCGGTTGTGACCCGAAGTCAGGAATATATTAACTGGGAGTGGCTGAAAGAGGAGGTGACAAAGTCGGACATCGCACAGCGTCAGGAGATTGTTTCAATCATTGATGAAGACGGGGTGCTGGTGGATTATTATGCCGGGAAGACTCGTGACAGTCGTATAGTGAAGTTGCGGTGGATACGTGGTGGCGAGGTGTGGCAACAGCTTGACCGACGCTATTCGGAGGCAATGCGCCGGGCAACGGTTACGGTTGTTGTTGACGAATTGGATGCGGAGGATTCGCTGCCGGAAGTGGAGTATGCCGAGGAGGATGTGCTCCCGGTATTAAATCCCATTCAAGTTGTTGAGCAGGAACCGGATGAAACTGAATCGGAACGGATTGTCTCGGCATCTTCCGAGTTTGATAATTATTGTTATTTGAAAACCAACCTTGTAGGGTGGGGTATGGGTATGATTAATGCGGCGATAGAATTTGATGTTGCTCCGCATTGGTCGGTTGCCCTGCCTGTCTACTATTCGGGCTGGAATTATTTTTCAAACGATTTGAAATTCCGCATAATAGATGTGAAACCCGAAATCCGTTACTGGCCTTCATATCTGAACAAGGGATTCTTTGTTGGAGCCCATGGGGGCGCTTCATGGTTCAATTTTGCATTTAAAGGGGAATATCGCTATCAGAGCCACTCAAGCAGCCAGCCGGCTCTTGGCGGAGGAATATCGGTTGGCTATCGTTTGCCGATTACTCGCAATCAACGTTGTCACGTTGAATTCTCGGTTGGAGCGGGAGCCTACAGGGTCAAATATGACAAGATTCAGAATGTACCCGACGGCCGATTAGTTGAAACGTTAAGTGACACATATCTGGGACCCGACCAGGCATCAATTACAATCTCCTATCGTTTCTCTTTAAGTAAGTAACCCCCTGAAACAGAATGGAACGGTCGATTACGATATCCCAGCTTGCAGCTCTTGAAACAATCTCCACCCAGTATTGCCGCCTGGAGAATGAATATCTCCTGGCCCACCTGGTTGGCGGCGTGGAGACGGAACGCCCGCGGTCGCGTGTGCCGATGAGGGTTGATGGCCTGATGTTTTTTCTGTGCCGTCGCGGGTCCATGTCGATAGAGGTGAACCTGGAGAAGTACAAGCTGAATGATAATTCGCTGATAGGAATAGGGCCCGACAGGATTGTGAGTCTCGACCAAGTGTCGGCCGGGCAGTTTGACGGCTATCTGTTTTTCTTGTCCCGTCAATTTCTCGAGGATACCAATATAGACTTGAATATATTGAACGTACAGCCCCACCTGAATGTGGATGAGAATCCAACGATGGAACTCGATGCAGGGGAGGCCGAGCTGACCGAGTCGCTGTTTAAACTTGTTTACACCAATACAATATCAAACGACCCGGTTTATGTCCGGTCAATCTCCCGGGTCCTGGTTGCGGCGCTTTATTATCAGATAATGCAGATGAGGGCGCGCCGGCAGAAGACGGTTGACGATAACGGCAAGCCGCGCTCGAGGCAATTGTTGTATGCCCACGAGTTTCGCCAGCTTGTCAGCAAATATCACCATCGAGAACGCTCGGTGTCGTTTTATGCATCGAGGATGTTCATTTCGCCTAAATATCTTTCCATGGTGATAAAGAAAACAACCGGGCGCTCGGCGGCCGAATGGATTGATGATTATGTGATTCTGGAGGCGAAAAATCTGTTGAGGTTCTCGGGGTTGAACATTCAGCAAATAGCCTATCGGCTTAATTTCCCGAACCAAAGTGCGTTTGGAAAATACTTCAAGCATCTGACCGGCATGTCGCCAACGGCCTACCAGCGCAGCTAAAGGCCGCGCGTTGGGCCGGTGACGGAATTGGGTGAATGCTTGATTTCTGAAAAATAATCGCTATATTTGCAGTGAAATACAGAATATATGAATCAAGAAATTTCCAAGCAACTGGCTAAGGACCCCGACGGCCTTCTGACCTACGAGTATATTGCCAATCATATAGGGAACTGCGATGACTATATGGCCGACCTTGTGGAGAATATGATAAATGTTGACACAACGGGCCAATTTATAGTCAGCGCGGCGCGCTATCTTAATGCAATAGACCCCGAGAGGTATAGGCCGCATATTGAGCGGCTTATAGCTGCGGCAATCGACTGTGACCGCGAGCATAGGTACTTGGGCGACCTGTTGCAGGCAATCTGGGGCGAGGATTATGAAACCAGGGCTGATATACTTAGCGCTACCGACAATAATTTTCGTCGTATCTATAAACGTTTGTTCCCTACCGGCAAGCTATGAAAACAACTATTTTCGGTTATCTGCTTTTATTTGTAACACTCCTCCCGGCGTTGTCGTTGTCGGGACAAGAAAAGAATGATATGTCAACAATCAATACACAGGCCGACACAACGTCGGTTAAAGTTCTCGTAGAGACTTCTTTGGGTAACATCACAATTCTGCTATACGGCGACACGCCCCGCCACCGCGACAATTTTGTCAAATTGGTGAACGAGGGTTATTATGACGGGGTTTTGTTTCACCGCGTAATTAAGGATTTTATGATTCAGACGGGAGACCCCGATTCGAAAGACGCTCCGGCAGGCAAACGCCTCGGGATGGGCGGTCCGGGTTATCAGATAGATGCCGAGATTTTGTATCCGACCCACATTCACCGACGCGGAGCGCTCGCAGCTGCCCGTCAGGGGGATGCTACCAATCCCATGAGGCGTTCAAGCGGCAGTCAGTTTTACATCGTTACCGGTCGCAAGTTTAGCGAGGCCGAGGCACAGTCGATATCGGCGCGTGCCGAGAACAAGCAGAAACAGGAAACGTTCAACGCTCTGGCCAACGAACGACGTGCCGAGATATATGCTATGCAACAAAAAGGGGATACGGCGGCATTGGAGCAGCTGCGGATAGATTTGATTGCTCAGATGGAGGCTATCGTGGCGTCTAATCCGTGCCGGCTAAGCCAGGAGCAGATTGATGCGTATCAAAACGTAGGTGGTGCTCCCCATTTGGATGGCGACTACACTGTTTTTGGCGAGGTGATTGACGGAATGGATGTGGTTGACAAAATAGAGAGAGTTGCAACCGATCCGGCCGACCGCCCTGTTGAGGATGTCAAGATTGTAAAAGCAAGGGTTATAAAATAGTTTCCCGGCTCGCATTTCCGTCAGATGATTGATTACACGCTCCATACTCTTGACAACGGGTTGGTGGTGGCCAATAATTATGACCCGTCAACGGCGATGGTTGCCATGACTGTGGTCTACAATGTCGGTGCTCGCGATGAGTCGCCTGAACTGACCGGTATGGCCCATCTGTTTGAACATCTGATGTTTGGCGGGTCGATAAATATTTCCGATTTTGACGGGGCGATAGAGCGTGCCGGCGGGATGAATAATGCATGGACTTCCAACGATTTTACATGCTTTTATGATGTGGTGCCGGCGGTTAATGTGGAAACTCTGTTTTGGCTTGAAAGTGACCGGATGCTGTCGCCGGCGTTTGACCCAAAAACGCTTGAAACTCAGCGAAATGTTGTTATAGAGGAGTTTAAACAGGTTTGTCTCAACAAGCCATACGGCGACATGATGCACCGATTGCGGTCGCTTCTCTACAAAAGCCATCCTTACCGCTGGCCGACGATAGGTCTCACCCCGGAGCATATCGAGCGGGTGTCAGTCGAGGATGTGCGGTCGTTCTTTTTCAGTCATTATGCGCCAAACAATGCTGTGGTAGTGCTGTCGGGCAATGTTACCGACGATGTTGCTTTTGCACTTGCCGATAAATGGTTTGGGTCGATACCGCATAGGGAGATAGCTCCGCGAACATACGGGCCGGAAATGCCGCTGACGGAGGCTGTTTTTGACCGCGTTGGCGGCGATGTTCCCAATACGCTGATAGTGCGGGCTTTTCCAATGCCCGGCCGCGGAGAGCAGGGTTACAGAGAGTGTGATTTGATAACCGATATGTTGAGCAACGGGCGTGCGTCTCGCTTCTATCGCCGCCTGACGATGGGGTCGGACTTGTTTTTGGAGGCCGACTGCTCGATTATAGGCAGCGAGGAGCCGGGTTTTATCATGGCAAGCGGCCGATTGACGCGCGATGACGAGGATTCTGTTCAAAGAGCTATTGCAGCAATCGACAGGGAGTTGCGTGAGATTGTTGAGGGAAAATTTACCGAGCGTGACCTTGAACGGGCTAAAAATCGCTCGGAAAGCAATTTTGAATTGTCGGTTCTGAATTATTTATCACGGAGTCAGCAACTTGCGCTGAGCCTAATGCAGGGCGAAGATATAAATGAGACGGTGGCGAAACAGCGTGCCGTTACGCGCACCGATGTGGTTGACGCCGCTCGCCGTTACCTCGCCGCCCCCGGCAATGCCACTCTTGTCTACTCACCACGGGATTAAAGTTTCCGTGAAAATGTATTTGTTTAAAGGTTAGAATTCGGTGAAAGAGAGGGGGAGGAGTGATTTGATGGAGGGGAGGATGTAGATTTCGTTGCGGCCAACCAAGAGGACTTTGACGTTGTCGTCGGCCAGTGTTTCATATTGCAACAATGCCTGCCGGCAGGCTCCGCACGGGGGAACAGGGCGCATAACAAAATCTTCGGATGCGTCACGGGCTGCAACTGCGATTGCCTTAAATTTGGCGTCGGGATAGCTTGCTCCGGCATAGAAGCAGGCGGTGCGTTCGGCGCAGGTCCCTGACGAGAATGCGGCATTTTCCTGGTTGCTTCCTGTGATAATCTCGTTGTTGTCAAGCAAAATAGCGGCTCCGACGCTGAAATGGCTATATGGGGCATAGCTGCGATGGGTTGCCTGGCGGGCCAGTTCTACGAGCCGGGCTTCCTGTGGAGTCAGTTCGGCGTATTCTTTGACTTCAATAGGTGTTACAATTTCTATGTTTTTCATTGGTCGGGTTAATTATAATATTCGAGTGGTGGGAGAGCTTTTAATTATTACAAAAATAGTGTTATTCTCTCTTTTTGCCAAAAGTGACGTAAATTTTTAATCGGTTATGGGTTGAGGAGGGTGGCTTCGGATTGGAGGAGGCGTTGTTTGAGGTCGCTGCCCCAGTAGAAGCCGCCTATTTTCATGCTTGAGGGGAGGACTCGGTGGCAGGGGAGGAGGAGGTAGTGGCGGTTGGCTCCAACGGCTTGCCCGACGGCTCGCGATGCGCGCGGGTTCCCAATGCGGGTGGCAATGGCGCCATAGGTTGTTGTAGTTCCGGCGGGCAGGGCGGCGAGTTGTTCCATTACGCGGCAGAAGAAGTGGCTGCCAGTGACAATAAGCGGCATGGTCTCCATCTGGGCGCGAGTCATCGTGGCTTTGGCGCCGTGGGCAGGGATTGAGGAGTGGATTCCGCGAGAATCAAAATGAATCTCGATGGTATCGATTCCCATGTCGACGTATTCGCGTCTTAAAGAAGACGAGCCGCAGCGCTGACGCCGCGGCCCGTTGGTTATGTCGTAGATTATTTTCATTAATCTTCGGCGGCCGTGAGAGGAGAGGGAGCGGCGTATGTGCGTGCGCCCAGTTCCTGGTCAATCATATATCGGCCCATACCGTTGTCGCCAACCATCTTAACTTTGTCGATGATAGCGCGGGCGCTCTCTTCTTCTTCAACCTGCTCGGAAACGAACCAGTTGAGGCGATCGCGAGTTGCATAATCTTTCTCGGCCTCGGCAAGGGAGTAGATGTCGTTAATCATAGCGGTGACTTTCTGCTCGTGTTCCAGCGTGGCTTCAAATGCATCGAGGATTGATTTCCACTCGGTGGGCACGGCGTCGATTGCCTTGAGCTCAACGCGACCCGAACGAGAGTTGATATAGTTCATAAAAATTTCGGCATGGTCAAGTTCCTCTTTCCACTGAACTTTGAACCAGTTGGCAATACCGGCATAACCTTCGTTCTCGAAATAGCATGACATGGAGAGGTAGAGGTAGGCTGACCAAATCTCGGCGTTAACCTGATTGTTAAGCGCATCCTGAATTTTTTGAGTTAACATATTAGTAAATTTTAAGGTTGTTAAAAATAGCGACTTGAGTGTTCGTAAGCGAATCACCACAAAATTAACAATTATTCCACGAAGTTTGTTCAAAAAATTTTGTTTTTAACAAATATTGATTAACTTTGCGGTTGAAATGGTAGAAAAGAGGGTCTCGTGGTAGGAAATCTCGCGGGATTCTTTATTTTATGCTATTGGAGTGATAAAAAAAGAGTGCCAACGAGGTTGGTATTATTAACGGAATAAGAAATAGACAGACATGGCTATAACCTATATGACCAAAGAGGGCTATAAGAAGAAGATGGAGGAGATAGCATATCTCGAATCGGTTGAGCGCCCTCGCATATCGGCAGCAATTGCCGAGGCTCGAGATAAAGGAGACCTTTCGGAAAATTCGGAATATGATGCAGCGAAAGAGGCTCAAGGTATGCTTGAGATGAAGATTGCGCAGCTGAAAGACTTGGTGGCAAACTCGCGCATAATAGACACAAGCGAGCTTAACACGGAGGTTGTTCAGATTCTGAATAGGGTGACTATCAAGAATCTTGGCAACAATATGACGATGGAGTACACTATCGTGGCCGACAGTGAGGCCAATCTGCGCGAAAAGAAGATTGGGTCGAGCACTCCGATAGCGCAGGGGTTGCTGGGGCACCGCGTTGGCGATGTTGTTGAAATCAAGGTTCCGGCCGGCCTGATGAAGTTTGAGATTCTCAAGGTTGATTTTGATTAATCGCTGAAAGTCATGGCAAGTATTTTTTCAAAAATCGCTGCTGGAGAGATTCCATCCTACAAGGTTGCCGAGGATGAGCGTCATTATGCGTTCTTGGATATAAATCCGATGGCGCGGGGTCATGTGTTGTGTATACCGCGTCGTGAGGTTGATTATATATTTGACCTTGATGATGAGGAATTTGCGGCGTTGCAGCTGTTTAGCAAACGTGTTGCCGAGGCGATGAAAGAGGCGTTGCCGTGTAAGCGCATAGGGGTGGCTGTTCTTGGAATGGAGGTTCCACACGCGCATATTCACCTGGTTCCGCTCAACAGCGAGAAAGATATGGATTTTCGCGCTGCAAAGCTTACGTTGGAGGCAGAGGAGATGGAGCAGATAGCCTCGGAGATAAACAGATTTTTTCAAAAAAAATGTTGAGACTCTTGCATATCTGAAAAAAAGGCTCTACTTTTGCAACGCATTTGCGAAAATTACCCGCTTCAGTAGCTCAGTTGGTTAGAGCACCTGACTGTTAATCAGGGGGTCGTTGGTTCAAGCCCATCCTGAAGCGCCAA
>JAFLTJ010000029.1:23809-25852 GCA_022510465.1 Muribaculaceae bacterium | reverse complement strand
TTCTACCCCGGTTAAATAAGCGGGATAATGGTGAGTATCAAGGTCATTAAAATCGGCCCAGGGATGTACAACGTGACGCTGTTGAAGCATATCATATTTTGCAAAGTCACCATCGAGATTACTATTCCATCCACCCTCGTTTCCATTGCTCCATATCACTATGCAGGGATGATTCACATCCCGCTCAATCATTTCCCTCACGAGTATTTTTCCAACCTCGTCGTCATACCCGTTCTGCCAGCCGGCAAGTTCATCCATATAGAGAATACCAAGCGAGTCACAGGCATCAAGAAAATGTTCATCCGGGGGATAATGTGACCTTACGGCATTCATATTCATTTCTTTAATCAACTCAGCGTCGCGACGACTGTCGGCCACCGACGTTGCCCGGCCCCCGTTTACCGAAAATGAATGCCTGTTAACACCCTTCAAAATAATCTTTTTGCCATTCAGATATAAGCCATCTTGCGGATAAAAATTTATAGTTCTGAATCCAATGCGTTCACTCTTCGTTTGCAACCGGCGCCCCGTGTTGTCGAGAAGCGATACTTGGACTGTGTACAGGTTTGGCGAATCGGTTGACCACGGTCTTATACCTTGACACGCAGTAACCACATTGACAACGCTATCGGCAACTTCAACCCTGTTTTCGGCCGCTATTGCTCCGGTTTTGCTATCTGTAACCAAAATTTGAACCGTTCCATTTTCGGGGCACCCCTCAAACTCTATTCTCGAGGTAAGCGTTCCGTCGTGCCGCGCATAGTGAACAACATGGCGCATCCCGTTTTCAGGTATAATCTCGAGCCACACCGGGCGATAGATACCGCCATATAGCCACCAGTCGGCTTTACGCTCGGCCGCGTTGACCGATTTATTTGCCGAGTGCTTATTGACCGTTACCTCAAGATGATTGACCCCGTCAGTGTTCACCAGGTCGGTAATATCTCTTGAAAACCTGTAAAACCCGCCCTGATGCATATCTCCGGCCTGACGGTTGTTGACTTTGACAACACAATCGGTCATCACGCCGTCAAACACAATCTTGATTCTCTTATCGGCCACATCGGCCGGGAGTTCAAAATCCAGCGTGTATATCCCGGTTTCGTCGCTCGGCTTTTCTCCTTTATTTTTATACCAACGGCCGTAGGTATATTCTCCAAACCCCTGCAACTCCCAGTTGCAAGGAACGGCTATTGAATCCTGTTTAAGACTGTTTTGCCCTGCCGTGCAGTAGAAGCCCCACTTCGCCGGATGTTCAACATCCGTGCCCGACAGATATATGCGTTCATTCGCCTCCGCACCTTGCAGATGCAGCTCTCCGACGACCATCAACAGCAATAAGAATAAATAACCTGATATACGACCCATAATAATTGACTTTTCTCGATTAACTATCTGCAAATATACTAAATTTTTCGCCTTTTTGCAAGTCAAATTAATAGAAAATGAAACTCGACCGCCGAGTATAAGCAGTCGAGTCTCATTTTTGGGATTTCCGGGCCCTTTCGGTCAAAAAGGGAGCGCGGAAGCAATGGGTATTTAGCGAATAATGATTTTGCGGGAGTGGGTGCCGACGCGCTGAATGTAAAGCCCCGACATGGGATTCTCTACACGCGCTCCTTGCTGGTTATAAATCATCAATAATACACTTAAAGTCACTCCAACATTCGGCGTTTTTATAAGCATTAGCACAACCTTTCGGCACATGCAAAGTGGCAGAATAACAATCGTAAAATATATTTTCATTTATAGTTAGTGGAGTGGGGATATTACAATATATGTTTTTGAGACCGCGACAATTTGAGAATGCATAGGCTTCTATAAAGGCTACCGAGTTGCCGATTGTGACGCTTGTCAGACTGCTACAACCAAAGAAAGCACCGTCTCCAATGAAAGTCACCGAGTTTGGTATCGTTACGCTTGTCAGACTGCTACAACCTTTGAAAACAGAGTCTCCGATTGAAGTAACCGAGTTGCCGATTGTGACACTTGTCAGACCGCGACAATCTCTGAATGCACCGTTTCCGATTGAGTTTACTGAGT
>JAFLTJ010000029.1:0-23709 GCA_022510465.1 Muribaculaceae bacterium | reverse complement strand
ATGTTCGATAGTGGTCACCGAATTGGGTATCGTGACGCTGGTCAGTCCGCTACAATATGCGAAAGCATAGTTTCCGATTGTGGTAACCGAGTTTGGTATCGTGACGTTTGTCAGACCGCTGCAAGACTCGAAAGCAAAGTCTCCGATTGAAGTAACGGAATAAGTATTGCCGGAGTATGTTACCGTAGCAGGAATATTGACTGTGCCCAGATAAGAGTCAAAATTAGTGACTTCTACGGTCTTTTTGGTGGCGTCGATGATTTTGTAATAAATGCCGTCGATTATAAAGTCGTATGCACAAATATCCATTTTGTTATGTCGTTGTATTTCTACGTTGTTAGTTTATATGTGACTTGATTTTTGGTCTCAAACGCAAAGATATAAAAATAATCCATAAATGATAAAAATCGGCGGAAAGCAGACTAAATCGGCTCCGCCGCGCCCTGGCAGTGAATAGACAATCCACGCCGCGTCAGCCCGGACAGCAGGCTTCCAAGCCTGCGCCAAACACGGTTGGATAGTAACACCCCGGCGGGGGGTGTGGATGTGGGTGTTGGTGGCCGCAGGCTTGGAAGCCTGCGGGTCCGGGGAAGCCAGTTCCCGTGGGCTTTCCGTTAAAATCGGAGTAAAAATTTGCGAGTTTGACGCATAATTCATAAATTCGCGATATAATATTTTTACCACTTTTGATTTCATTATCTAATTTACCATGTTTAAACTGTTTTCATCACTGCTTTTACTGGTAGTACCTGTTGTTTCGGTAGCTCAAACCAATGTGCTTGAAGCTGCCGTAAAGACCAACAATTACTTCATGGAGAAGTATGCCGACCCAACGGAACCTACCAATGTCAAGCGAATCCGTCCCAGCAACTTGTGGACTCGTGCCGTGTACTATGAAGGCTTAATGGCCCTTAATGAAATAGCTCCCGAACAGCGCTATCTCGACTATACCGACCGCTGGGCCGCGTTCCACGGCTGGACTCCGCGATACGGAATCACCACCACCCATGCCGATGACCAATGTTGCGCGCAAACCTATCTTGACCGATATATTGCTCTCGGCGATACTGCATGCATAGTGAATGTAGGGCGCAACCTTGACAACCAGATGAACTCGGGCCGATGTGACTATTGGACATGGATTGACGCCATACAGATGGCTATGCCGGTATACAGCAAGTATTACAAAATCACAGGCGACCGCCGATATATGGATTATGCGATGGATTCCTACAAATGGAGTCGAGACACTTGCGGCGGCGGGCTTTTTAACACCGTTGACGGCCTTTGGTGGCGTGACAAGGACTATGTTCCGCCATACAAGGAGGCCGACGGCAATTATTGCTACTGGAGCCGCGGTAACGGTTGGGTCTATGCCGCTCTTGTAAGAGTTATGAACGACCTTAATCCCGAAGACCCATATTATCAGTATCTTCTGAATGATTTTAAGGCCATGAGCGAAGGTCTTGCCAAATGTCAGACCGCCGACGGCTATTGGAACGTGAGCCTTGTATCTCCGGTTACATACGGAGGGCCCGAAATGACTGGCACTGCCCTATTCCTATACGGAATGTGCTGGGGAATAGACAAGGGATACTTAGATGCCGCGATATATCGACCTATTGTCGACAAGGCTTGGGCATTCCTGGAAACCTGCGTTCATCCCAACGGATTCCTTGGTTGGAATCAAGGAACGGGCAAAGACCCGTCGGCCGGTCAGCCTGTAACATTTACCAGTATGCCCGACTTTGAGGACTACGGTACAGGCTGCTTCCTGCTTGGAGCCTCTGAATATTACAAACTTCTGATGAAAGAAAAAAAATCGGTCACCCTAACCTGGCCCTCGGTTAACCCCGAGGCCGGGCCGGGCACCCGGTGGTGGTGGCCGGGTTCGGCAGTCAATCGGCAAGGTCTTGAGTTCAACCTCAACAACCTTGCCGATGTTGGTATTAAGACGGTAGAGATTACTCCGATTTACGGAGCCAAAGGTAATGAAATCAACGACATAAACTATCTGTCAAAAGATTGGATGCAGGCGCTCAAAGATGTTACCGAGATTGCCGGCGAGAAAGGGATGCAAGTCGATATGAACAACGGGACCGGATGGCCGTTTGGCGGCCCGACGATAACCGAGGAATATGCTGCCTGCAAGGCTGTTTTTGTTGACACGATTGTAACCGGGAAATTTGAAGATTACAAGAATTTCATTCCTAAGGTAGAGGGGAAAGATAGTGAACATGCAAAATTTCAGTGCGCAAAAATATATCCTACCGAGCAGAATGACCGCTGGCTCGTAATTGCGTTATACACGGCCCCGACGATGCAAAAGGTAAAACGCGCCGCGCCGGGCGGCGAGGGGCTCGTTGTTGACCACTTTGACCGCGATGCGGTTCGTCATTACCTGGAGCGCTTTGACAGCGCGTTTGCCGCCTCGGGAGCGCCATTCCCGGCAACATTTTTCAACGACAGTTACGAGGTGTATAAAGCAAACTGGACCCCACGATTGCTTGAAGAATTTGCCGGTCGCCGCGGATACAGACTTGAAGATAAATTCCCCGAATTGCTTGGTATCATCGACGATGGCAATCAGACGCTGGCCGACTATCGTGAAACGCTAAGCGACCTGCTGTATGAGAATTTTACCTGTCAATGGACCGAATGGGCCCACCGGCACGGGTCGAAAGTGCGCAATCAGGCTCACGGTTCTCCGGCCAATCTGCTTGACCTGTATGCAAAGGTCGATATTGCCGAGATAGAGGGGTTTGGGTTGACCGACTTTGGGATAAAGGGGCTGCGAAACGACTCAAAACATGTCAGGCCCAATTTCAGCGACGTTTCTATGCTGAAATACGCATCATCGGCCGCCCACGTCGCCGGGCATCCGCTTGTATCTTCCGAGACCTTTACATGGCTTACGGAGCATTTTCGCACATCCCTGTCGCAGATGAAACCTGACCTCGATTTAATGTTCACGTGTGGGGTCAATCATGTTTTTTACCACGGCACATGCTATTCTCCCGAGGAGGTGGCATGGCCCGGATGGCGTTTCTATGCGTCGGTCGACATGAGCCCGAACAACAGTATATGGCGGGATGTCAACGCGCTCAACACCTACATCACCCGCTGCCAAAGCTTCTTGCAGGCAGGAGAGCCCGATAACGACTTTCTTGTGTACCTGCCTATTCACGACCTGTGGCGAATGCGTCACAGCAAGGGCGCGGGTGGATTGTTGCTCTCATTTGACATTCACTCGATGGATAAAAAGGCACCCGAGTTTATCAAAAGCATTCTAAAGATTGACAGCCTGGGGTTTGACTGCGACTATATTTCAGACCGCCAGCTCGCTGCGTCAAAACTACGTGGCGACGGACTTATCGAAACGCAAGGCGGAACCCGTTACAAGGGGATTGTAATACCGTCGGGCACAACCATGTCACCGCAATTGAAAGAGCTTTTAGCTCCTTTTGAGGGGTATATCATCTATGGCGAAGATGAAGCGACAATGAACCGATTTGCAACCCCCGAGGCGATAAAGGCTACACCGGGGCTTCGCGCCATTCGCCGCAAGAATCTGACCGGCTATCACTATTTCATAGTCAATTTGTCGCCGGCCGACATTGACACTCTCATGCCGCTTGCCACAGAATTTCGTGACGCGGCGCTGTTCAATCCTATGACAGGAGATATTGCCGGGGCCAACGTTACCGACAACAAGGTGCACCTGCGCCTCGCAAGCGGAGAATCGGTTATACTTGTCACGTCGCACGCTCCGCTTGGTCTTGCTCCGGCCGAGGACCTATCCAACCCGAAAGAAATCATAGACCTCACAAATCAAAAATGGAATTTAAAGTTTGTTGAGGAGGCCCCGGCTGTAAACCGCGAATTTAAGCTCGACAAACTGATGCCGTGGCAAGGTCTGTCGCCCGAAACAGCCGTAACGATGGGAACAGGCGTTTACTCAACCGAAGTAAAACTTAACGGCAAGAGTGCCGGCCATGAATGGATTCTTGACCTCGGGGATGTCAGAGAAAGCGCCCGAGTGTATGTGAACAACGAATATGTCACAACAGTCTGGGCTGTGCCGTTCAAAGTAAACCTCGGGAATAGGTTACACAAAGGTAAAAACGAAATTCGCATTGAGGTTACTAACCTACCGGCCAACAGAATAGCCTATCTTGACCGAAACGGCGTAGAATGGCGGTGCATGAAAGAAATTAACGTTGTAGGGCTTGATTATAAGCCTGCCAATTATGCCGACTGGGAGCCGGTTCCATCCGGACTAAATTCAACTGTAAAACTTATAGGATATTAACAACCAATCTCATAACACTATGAAAATTAAAGCAATAGCTACCACAATTGCTGCAATTGCAATGACCTCGTCATCAATGCAGGCAGCCGAGTATGAATTTGCATCAATGTATCGGAATCTTCCATTTGAAATGCCGGTAGTTGAGCGACCTGTCATCCCTTCTTACACGGTCAACATTAAGGATTTTGGAGGAGTAAATGACGGCAAAACAAAAAATACCGAGGCGTTTGCAAAAGCTATGGCCCACTTAGCCTCTAAGGGTGGCGGCCACTTAGTTGTGCCCGAGGGAATTTGGTACACGGGGCCGATTGAAATGGAGAGCAACGTTGACCTTCATCTTGACACCGGGGCTTTGGTCTTATTCAGCGATGACCTCAATGACTACCCCGTTACAGCCAGCTATTGGGAAGGGAACTCGGCCCACCGCTGCCAGTCGCCGCTAAGCGCTCGCAACAAGGTAAATATTTCCATTACGGGAAACGGAACATTCAACGGTAACGGCGGCGCATGGCGACCGGTGAAGAAGATGAAAATGACCGAATCACAATGGAAAAATCTTATTAGTACCGGCGCATTGGGAAAAAACGCCGATGTGTGGTATCCCAATGAGGCAATCAGATACGTATCGGAAAACACATCCAAAATGATAGCCCGTGCCGAAAAAGAACCGACAAACAAGGAGCTATGGGATTCAATCCACGATTTTCTGCGCCCGGTACTCGTTGGCCTCGTTTCATGCAAAAATGTGCTTCTTGAGGGACCGTGTTTTGAAAACTCTCCGGCATGGAATATACATCCAATGCTTTGTGAAAACGTGATAATCAGCAATATAACCGTTAGAAATCCGTGGTATGCTCAAAATGGAGACGGGCTGGATGCCGAGTCGTGCAGAAACGTGATTGTAAGCAACTGTAAATTTGACGTTGGCGATGACGCTATATGCATAAAGTCGGGCAAAGACAAGGAGGGGCGCGACCGCGGTGTGCCGTGCGAGAACGTGCTGATTGAGGGTTGCACGGTGTACCATGGCCACGGAGGCTTTGTTATCGGCTCGGAAATGTCGGGAGGAGCACGTAATATATCAATTCGCAACAGTGTGTTCATCGGCACTGACTGTGGGCTTCGTTTCAAGTCGGCACGAGGTCGCGGCGGAGTTGTTGAAAAGATATGGGTAGATGGTATCAAGATGGTAAATATCGACGGTGACGCTTTCATTTTCGACCTGTATTATGGCGGCAAAGGTGAGGCAAAAATGATGCCGGTAACGGAGGAAACACCGTCGTTCAAGGATATAACGGTAACAAATACAATTTGCCGCGGAGCCAAACGGGCAATGTTCTTCAACGGTATTCCTGAAATGCCTGTAAAGAATATTTACGTTGGCAACAGTGATTTTGATGCAACGGTTGGCGCGATTTTCAACTATGTTGACGACATCACACTCGACAACGTAACAATAAATGCCGCCACCGGCGACCCAATACAATCAACCCACGTCAACAACCTAATAGTCAAAGAATAAATCCACCAACCAGACAAGATTACGGGGTTGGAAAAATTTTATAGATTGGAGTCGCGCGTGTCTCATTTACACAACCGCTCCAATCTATTGATGATTAGTGCTTCATAGGCTTTCTTCATATCCTCTCCGGATAATTTAATTTTCGACTTTTTGTTGAGCTCGTCATCGTTGGAGACTTTTGCAAAAGGTAAAGAGACTGCCTCAAAAATGAATTAAGGCAGCCTCTTGAACAGTCATGTTTTTTCTTTCTCAGGTTTATTGATTTAGAAAGTTCTCGATTATTATTTCAGTTCGATTTTCAACATCTGTTTCGTTTATACTTATGCTATTTTCATCAAGCCCCATTTCCATAAACCAATCTTTAAGAACCTTGATAAGGGGATCTCTTTCGTTAGGGGAATATGGATTTACTTCAAGCATAATTACCTCTACATTACCCAAATCATTGCGTCGTGAAATCAGAGAACCGCCACTTGCTAATGTTTGGGGTAACACATACGAGTACGCATTATCCTCTTTTATTTTATGGTTTACATGATAAAGATAACCGTCGGTAAGAATGGCAACTATATTTCTACAATTTTGTCTAATACACAACTTATCAACTTGCTTGTTAGAGAAGAAGTCCCAAATATCACTACCTTCCCATTTTTTATCCTCCATGGTTTTACTGTATATAACATCTAAAGTTTGGCCTATCTTGGTTTTCATATTGTTTAGCTCGCTCTGCTTATCCTTAATTTTAGCTAAGTCCACAGATAGGTCTCTTGAAAGCTTATTAATATTTTGGTCCTTGGGGGTGGGATAAAATAAAATCTGAAACTTATTTTTGCATTTGTTTTTGTTTTTTTGACCTTTCGAGAATTTGATAAAATAATCGACAAAATAATTAACAATTGCAGTATCATTGTACACCTGAGAAGGAGTAACATTATCTCTTGTGAGTCTATCAGACAGGTCAATAATAACGGAAAGGTTAAGAATTTCAGAATTACTTTGATTCTTATTCTCAGATTCACCATTTCCTGCATTGCCGTTTGATTTGATTATCCAGTAAATAAATAAACAAATCACTATTAAAAGATTTAATATTAAGAACAGTTTTTTCATATTAATTGAATAATTGAGTTATAGTTTGATCATAAATTCGCTTCGCTTCAGCTTGATTTTCTTCCGAGTGACCTAAAGCACTCATCATGGTTACCCATCCGGCAAAAAAATCTGATAAAGCAGTCTTAATTTTTGTATAGTCAACTAAAATGGAATTATTAATTCTTTCCTGAATCCCTCTCTTATTATTTTGCAACTTATGAATTTCTCCATCTGCATCTATAATATCTTGTCTTAATTGAGATAAATTGTTTTTATCCGCCTCAATTTTGAGTTCCAGCTGGTTGATTTCATGCTTATTAGAGCGCAATTCCTCGTAAGCACTCATTATCATATCAAAAACGATACCCCAAATTAAATAAACGATAAACCCGCAGAAAATTACTGCCCAAGAATTAACATCATTAATCGCCATAGAAATCGCATAATCTCCTGAGTTCCATTGTTCATTATAAATTAGCTCACCTATCTTGTAGGCTAAAATACAATCGAAAGCAAAGGTTATATATAACAGCGCAGCTATTTTGAACCATTTTATTGCCTCTTTTTGAATCATAAAAAAATGGAGACTATATCCAAGCCCCAAAAAAATGATTGGCGCAGTTACTATGAATATAAAGGGACCAAAACCGAGTTGAAGTGCTTCGCTATAGGCTCTTGCATTAAGCATTGCTGAGCCTAAAGATAAATCATTTTCGGTACTTGGTTGATATAAAAAGGCCGAATAGAAAGTAGAGCTATAGAAAATGAACAGGTAGATTGTTAACAAAACTATAATTAGAGACCCAATAGTAAATTTCGCTCTTGCCATCCTATTAATCTCTCCATCTTTCGATTTCGCTCTGCTTAATTTATCTTTAGTTTCTAAAATTGTCTCATCAAGTCTTTGGATTTTATCCTCCAATCCTGTTTTTTGATTTTCTATTTTTGCAATTTCTCCATCAATTTGCACTATCTCTTGCATTAATTGCTGTTTTAATATTGTTTGAGTAGCCTCATCTCGATGTTGCAATCGTTTTTCTTCATTGAAAATTTTTGAAAGATAGGGCGTAAGCGCCGGATGACAACCAGTTACCCTACCACAAATACGCAATCCATACTGGGTATATGTTTCTCCCTCCTTTATGGAGTCTTCCCCCATAATAGGATTCATTACATTATCAACGGAGCCTTCATTTAACTCAGCATTGTTAATTCTCCAAATATCTGATATTGCCATAATTATGATTTAGCTAATAAAACAGTTTCGTCTATTGTTTTTCCTTGTTTCACACAATCGAAAATAAAATTGGCAATTTCCTCTCTATTTTCTTCTAAGAATCCTATGCGGACAATGTATTTATGCATAAGCTGAATTTCTGATTCTTCCAAAATTCCATCAGCCCATGCTATTGTAGCCAAATTGTAAAGGAATTTAATTTTAGAATCAAAATTTTCAGGAACAACAAATGATGTACCATTATTAAGGACAGCCTTATTAATCTCATCAACTGTCAAATTATATTGTTGCTCGCCGACTTTGTACAAAGCTTCCAGTTCTTTTACATCTATTACTCCATCGGCAACAACCATACAATATAAAGCCAGGAACTGGGATTGGAGATGTTTTGATTTGTCTAATTCCATAATTTTATTCACCCTTGGACTCTCCTCTCCGGCGTTAAAGTTATAAAAAATGCGTGAGAGCCTGTATCCCTACTCGTCTCACAAGTTGAGGCTCTGGAATGCCTTTCAGGATGAAACGAGCAGTAGAGCCTCACGCAGATATGTGAATAGATAGTATCTCCTCTCAGAGAAACTCCAAAATTCACACTCGAAAGGCATCCATCACTGCTCCATTTGACCCTGAACGAAATTTTCCAGATTTCAACTTGTCAAATGAGCGCTTGATAAACGCACCTAAAATGTCGAAGCAAAATTAACAAAAAAACTTAAAAGATTGAGGGTATGAAAATTATTTTTTGTTTCCGGGCGGATAGATTATGTGTTATATGAATTATAGAAGTTATATAAGTGGAGAGAGTGAGGTCGCGGGGATGGGTGGGTTAAAGAAGTTATAGAATGGTAGGCCGGGAGGTCGCGGGGATGGGTTGGGTTTTAGAAGTTACAGGGGATTGGAGAGGTTTTGGGGAGGTTTTTTGAAAGTGGGTTGAAAAAAACGGGGTGAAGTGTTGTTTTAATTAAATTTTATTTGTAGATTTGCGGCGATTTTGGCCTAATGAGCTAAGATGTAATTAAGTATAAACCAAAAAAATTATTGCCTATCGAAAGACTTCTACTCTAACCAATTAGTAGAATAACGATGCAAATACTCAGCAAGCAGACCGACGATGAGTTGGTGCAGGCTTACTCACAAGGAGACAACAAGGCTTTTGACACGCTATTGCAGCGTCATCAGTCGCGTCTTTTCTCGTATATCATGCAGATAGTCAAGAATAGGGATTTTGCAGATGATATCTTCCAGGAGACATTTGTAAAGGCTATCATGACGATACGACAAGGCAAATATACCGAAACGGGGAAGTTTTCGTCATGGCTTACGAGAATAGCCCACAATCTGATTATTGATTTCTATCGTCAAGGGAAGGCCCAAAACACGGTGTCGACCGATGATGATACGGTTGATTTGCTAAACCGCAAGGATTTGTGTGACAGCACGATTGAGGATTTTATAATCAGTGATGACATCAGCGATGACGTTCGCCGCTTGGTTAAGTCTCTACCCGACAGCCAACGCGAGGTTCTTGAAATGCGTTTTTATCGCAATATGTCGTTTAAGGAGATTGCCGACCTTACGAACGTAAGCATAAACACGGCGCTTGGCAGAATGAGATACGCGATTCTGAACATGAGGCGTATCGCTAAGGAGAAAAATATTGTCTTATCTGTATAAATCAATTAACAATGAGCCAGATACCATGTCCACGATGCGGCGAAATGATAGATTCGCAGGCTGTAAAGTGTCCTTATTGCCGCTCTTTTATCAGAAACAATAACGCTAACTTCAATCAATATGGCGGCGGAAGCGGCTATAGCGGCGGTTCTCCGTTTGAAATGAATGAGTTGTTTGCCGACTCACCCGAAGGTATCAGCCGAGGGCTCGCGGCTTTATTTGCATTTCTTTTCGGGACTTTTGGCGCTCAATATTTTTACATGGGGAAGACTACGGCGGGGTTAATCTGCCTGCTGATAACGGTGTGTACCTGTGGCTCAATCCCGTCTATACTTGGTGTTATTCAAGCTATCATCATGCTGACGATGACAAACGAGGCATGGCGGCAGCGTTACTGCCTGACTTCCTCGGTGTTCCCGTTCTAACGTAATCTACTGAGAAACAATATCCCCCGGGCGGAAAGTGACTCTGCCCGGGGGAATATTTTTGCTACAGATTGGAGTTATTCTTCGGTGTTTTTCTCGGCGTATTCTTTCAGAAGTTTCTCCTGAACATCGCCCGGAACGAGCTCGTAGCTTGCAAATTTCATTGAGAATGAAGAACGGCCACCTGTAATTGAGCTTAGAGCTGTTGAATAGGATGACATTTCTTTGAGGGGCACTTTTGCCTGAATCTTCTCAAATCCGCTATCGGATGACATTCCCATGATGATTGCACGACGGCCTTGCAGGTCGCTCATTACGTCACCCATCACATCACCGGGCACCATGACTTCAACGTCGTATACGGGCTCGAGGATTTTGGGATTGGCGTTGCGGAATGCTTCGGAGAATGCGTTACGCCCGGCAAGACGGAATGATATTTCGTTGGAGTCAACCGGGTGCATCTTACCGTCGTATATGCAAACTCTTACGTCGCGGGCATAGCTACCTGTCAACGGGCCTTGCTCCATGCGGTCCATCAAGCCTTTTACAATTGCGGGGATGAAACGGGCGTCGATAGCTCCACCGACGATACAGTTGTTAACAACGAGCTTACCACCCCACTCCAACGGAATTTCCTGGGTGTCGCGTACGTTCATTTTGTATTCCTGGCTTCCGAAGCGATAGGTATCGGGAGCGGGCATACCCTCGGTATAGGGCTCGATGATGATGTGTACCTCACCAAACTGACCTGCACCACCCGATTGTTTCTTGTGACGATAGTCGGCACGGGCGGCTTTTGTGATTGTTTCGCGATAAGGGATTTTGGGTTCTTCAAACAGGATGGGGAGTTTATCGTTGTTTTCAACACGCCATTTAAGTGTTCGGAGGTGGAATTCACCCTGACCGGATAGGATGGTCTGTTTCAACTCTTTGGACTGCTCAACAATCCACGTCGGGTCTTCCTCGTGCATACGGGTGAGGATTCCGGCGAGTTTCTCGGCGTCGCTCTCGGTAACGGGGCGAACAGCGCGCTGATATTTGGGCGCGGGATATTTGATGAAATCAAAATGATAATCGCAGCCTTTTTCGTTGAGAGTGTTGCCGGTTCTGACGTCTTTGAGCTTAACTGTTGCACCGATGTCGCCGGCACAAAGTTTGTCGACCTGGGTCTTTATCTGGCCGCATACGCAGTATATCTGAGCCAGGCGTTCTTTAGAGCCACGGTCAACGTTATCGAGGTCGGCGCCGGCGTTGAGTGTACCTGACATAACTTTGAAGTAGGAAACCTCGCCGATGTGTGGTTCAACGGTGGTCTTGAACATGAAGAGTGAAACGGGGCCGTTGCTGTCGGGTTTCACTTCAGTTCCGTCGGTTGCAACCGGGGCCGGCATATCTTCAACAAACGGCACGACGTTTCCGAGGAATTCCATCATACGGCGAACTCCCATGTCTTTGAGCGCGCTGACGCAGAATACCGGGTAGATAGAACGGTCGGCGAGACCTTTGCGTATACCTTCTCTCATTTCGTCTTCGGAGAGGTGACCTTGGTCGAAGAATTTTTCCATGAGAGTTTCATCGTTTTCGGCAGCGGCCTCAACGAGTTGCTGATGCAATTCGGTGGCTTTATCCATCTGGTCGGCCGGTATATCCTCGATTGTGGGTACACCGCCATCGGGGCCCCAAGAGTATTTTTTCATAAGGAGGACATCAATCATAGAGTTGAAAGCGCCGCCTTCGTTCAAAGGATATTGAATGGGAACGACTTTTTTGCCAAAGTGCTCACGAATTTGTTCAAGGGTGTTTTCGTAATCGGCTTTTTCGCCATCGAGCTGGTTAATTGCAAAGATAACCGGCTTGTTGACTTGCTGGGTTGTGCGGAAAATATTCTGAGTACCAACCTCAACTCCATACTGGGCGTTAACCAAAATTACGCCGGTATCAGTAACGTTAAGAGCTGTAATGGCGTTACCAACAAAGTCGTCGCCTCCCGGGCAGTCGATGATGTTTAATTTACGACCGTTGAACTCGCAGTGAAATATTGTTGAAAATACAGAGTAACCGTATTCTTTTTCTACGGGGAAATAGTCGCTCACGGTATTTTTGGCGTCAATCGAGCCACGACGTTTTATAACTCCACACTCAAAGAGAAGAGACTCGGAGAGTGTGGTTTTACCGGAACCTTTACCGCCAAGGAGGGCGATGTTTTTGATTTCGTTAGTTTGGTAAAATTTCATATTTTTCAGGTAAATTTATATTGATTCAAAAGAACCAATAAGGTTAAGAAGATTAA
This sequence comes from Muribaculaceae bacterium, assembly GCA_022510465.1. Taxonomy (GTDB): domain Bacteria; phylum Bacteroidota; class Bacteroidia; order Bacteroidales; family Muribaculaceae; genus HGM05190. Next base: position 11,157 of record JAFLTJ010000029.1, on the reverse strand, counting down.
TAAAGATTTTTTTTGCGAGCGAAATTTAGTTATAATTTTTAGATATTTGGCAAGATGACGATATGTTGTGTAACATATTTTGGGTTGAGTCATGCCGATAACAGGCAATCGAGGGCGCAGATTTTGAAGATTTGTAAATTTATGGGGGTAAAATGTCGTGATAAATGCTTAAATTTGCAGTCATTTTGAGGAATACAGTAAAAGCAGAAAAGATAGAATGAAAGAGGAACAAGGGACAATAGTCAGCATAGAGCATTTTAACGAGGAATCGATGCCGAATACCGGGCCGATACAGCGGGATGATTTACCTGTATTGGCGACCCGCGACTTGGTTTTGTTTCCCAATATAACGGCACCTATCAGCATAGGGAGAGAGTCATCGATGGAGCTGATAAAGCGTGCGAGCGAAAAGAGGGTCAAGATAGGAATCATTTGCCAACGCGACCCTCAACAGGAATATCCGCAGATACCCAATGACTTGCATGAATATGGCGTGACGGCCGATATTGTCAAGATAATCGAGTTGCCCGATGATACCAAAGCGGTTATAGTTCAAGCGCATGACCGCATCAAAATAACCGGACCGGGGAAAGGAGAATTGCTTCCGGGATGTGCATCGGTTGCGGTAGAGCTTTTGGCGGAGGTTCCGTTTGGGAATGAGCGCGAGGAGAAAGAGATGGTGAGCGTTGTTAAGGAGACAACGATGTCGCTGATAGCAAAGTCGGGCGATATGGTTTCGCCGGATGTCAAGTTTAACATTCAGAATATAACCGACTCGATGTTGCTAATAAATCTTGTATCGAGCCGGTCGCCGATAGACTCGTCGGCAAAGATAGAGATGTTGGCGGCAAATTCAATGTTTGAACGAGCCAGTATCCTGCTGCGAGAGTTGAATATATGCCTTGAAAAGGCTGATATACTAAACTCTATCAAACAGCAGACGTCGCATAATCTGAGCGCCCAGCAGCGACAGATGTTTCTGATGTCGCAGATGGAGACAATCCAGCAGGAGATAAACGGTGGTGTAGACCCTGAAATAGAGGCTCTTAACAATCGATTCAAGGGGATAAGTAATCCGCCGGCAAAATTTGCAGAGGTTTTCAATCGAGAGATAAAGCGCCTGGAGCGTTTGAACACGCAGAGCCCCGATTACAGCGTGCTATATACATATCTGGATATTTTACTTGGGTTGCCATGGGAGGTAGAGCGCGAGGTAAACAGAGATTTTGCGTATGCCGAAAGGATACTGAACGAGAGCCATTCGGGGCTTGAAAAGGTAAAAGAGCGCATATTAGAGCAAATTGCAGTATCAATCAATTCGGGCAGCAACCGCTCCCCTATTATTTGCCTTGTCGGGGCACCGGGAGTTGGCAAGACGTCGCTTGGAATATCTATCGCAAGGGCTTTAAATCGAGATTTCACACGAATATCGCTGGGAGGATTACATGATGAGTCGGAGATAAGAGGACACAGACGTACATATATCGGCGCAATGCCCGGCCGAATAATCTCGGGGATTCAGAAGTGCGGGTCACGCAATCCTGTAATTCTTCTTGACGAGATAGACAAGATTTCGAGCGATTTCAGGGGGGACCCACAGTCGGCCCTACTGGAGGTTCTTGACCCGGAACAGAACAAGCGTTTCCATGACAATTACATTGACATAGACTTTGACCTGTCAGACGTAATGTTTATCACAACGGCCAATACGCTTTCAACAATATCACGGCCTTTGCTTGACCGTATGGAGGTTATCGAGATTTCGGGATATTTGCTTGAGGAGAAAATCGATATAGCGATGAAGCACTCGATACCTCGCATTATCAACGAGCTGGCTATGACAAAGCGCCGCATCAAGTTTACTCCCGAAGCGGTCAAAACCATCATAGAGAATTACACATCGGAAAGTGGAGTTCGTCAACTTGAAAATATGATAGCGACCGTGTTGCGACGCCTATTGCTGAAACGAATGAGGGGTGAAAAGACGGCTGCGACCATTAAACCGGAACACATCAGCGCGATATTGGGAATGCCTCGCTATCGTGCCGACCAGTATGAGGGAAATGACCAGCCTGGAGTTGTCACCGGACTTGCATGGACCTCGGTTGGAGGAACAATACTTTACATAGAGTCGTCGATATCGCCGTCAAAGGAGAGCAAGCTGACGTTAACCGGCAGTCTTGGCGATGTGATGAAAGAATCGGCAGTAATAGCCAGGCAGTATATACTGGCACATGCAGAGGATTTTGGAGTAGACCGAGCGAAGTTGGAATCTTATTCCATCCATGTTCATGTGCCGGAGGGCGCAACTCCCAAGGATGGTCCGTCGGCCGGAATAACGATGTTGACCTCGATGGTATCGGCCTACACAGGGCGTAAGGTAAAGCCGTCGATTGCCATGACCGGCGAAATGACTTTAAGAGGCAAGGTGTTGCCGGTTGGTGGAATCAAGGAGAAGATATTGGCAGCCAAAAGAGCCGGGGTTAACACTATATTCCTGTCAATAGACAATAAGAAAGATGTTGACGACATTAAGAAAGATTATTTAGACGGGTTGACGTTTGTATATGTCAGAAGTGCGTCGGAGGTTATCAATGCGGCTCTTGAAGAGGCTACCGAGTAAACGAAGTGCTGCTTGTCTATTGAGAAAAAATAAGTACTTTTGTAACAGAAATTAGAAAAGAGGAGTAAGCGGAAAATGATAGCTGTAAATAACTTAGGAATACAGTTTGGAAAGCGAGTTTTGTTTCAGGATGTAAATCTAAAATTTACTCCGGGCAACTGTTATGGCATAATAGGAGCAAACGGGGCCGGGAAGTCAACATTGATGAGGATTCTAAGCGGCCAGCAAACGCCGACCCAGGGCAGCGTGTCGCAGGGGCCCGACGAGCGTATGAGCGTGCTGGAACAGGACCATTTCAAGTTTGACGAGTTTACGGTAATCAATACGGTTTTACAGGGTCACACCGTTCTGTGGGATATAATGCAGGAGAAGGATGCGCTATATGCCAAGGAGGATTTTACTGACGAGGATGGTATCCGGGCCAGCGAACTTGAGGAGCGATTTGCGGAGCTTGAGGGGTGGAATGCCGAGAGTGACGCGGCGGCATTGCTGAGCGGACTCGGGATAAAAGAGGACCGTCACTATATGCTGATGAGGGATATGAGCGGAAATGAGAAAGTGAGGGTTCTGCTGGCCAAGGCGCTGTTTGGCAATCCAGACAATCTACTGCTGGATGAGCCGACCAATGACCTGGACCTCGACACGGTTGCATGGCTTGAGGATTATTTGTCGAAGTTTGAGAACACGGTTTTAGTTGTATCCCATGACCGCCATTTCCTTGACTCGGTGTGCACACACACATTGGATATCGATTATAACAAGGTTTCACTTTTTGCGGGCAATTACAGTTACTGGTATGAGTCGAGCCAGCTGGCATTACGTCAGCAACAACAGGCCAACAAGAAGGCAGAGGAGAAGAGAAAAGAGTTGCTGGAGTTTATCCAACGATTCAGCGCGAATGTAGCGAAGTCGAAGCAGACGACATCCCGCAAAAAGATGCTTGAGAAGCTTAATGTAGAGGAGATTCAGCCGTCGTCGCGCCGCTATCCGGGTATAATATTCACGCCGTCGCGAGAGCCTGGTAATAAGATATTGGAAGTCAAAGGTCTTACAGCATCGATAGATGGAGAATTGCTGTTCAAAGATGTTAATTTTCAGATAGAAAAGGGTGAGAAAGTTGCGTTTCTGAGTAGAGACCCGAGGGCAATGACGGCCCTGTTTGAGATTGTTACCGGGAACCGAAAGGCGGATGAAGGCAGATATGAGTGGGGACAAACTATCACTACGGCATATTTGCCGCTTGACAACTCGTCGTTCTTTAATACAGACCTTAATTTGGTTGACTGGTTGTGCCAATTCAGCGACGATTCAAGCGAGATTTACCTGAAAGGATTTCTTGGAAAGATGCTGTTTTCGGGCGAGGAGGTTCTAAAGAAAGCGTCGGTATTGTCGGGCGGAGAAAAGATGAGATGCATGATAGCGAGAATGATGCTAAAGGATGCAAATACGATGATTCTCGATTCACCGACCAATCATCTTGACCTGGAATCAATCCAGGCGTTTAACAATACGCTTCAAGGGTTTAAAGGAAATATTCTGATGTCGTCACACGACCATGAGTTTATCCAAACTGTGTGCAATCGTATTATAGAACTTACGCCTGGCGGTATCATTGACAAGCTGATGGATTATGATGATTATATTACTGACGAGAAGGTTTTGGCCGCACGTGAACGTCTATACTCAAAATAAATAAATTTTATGGTAAAACATATTGTAACATTCAAGCTGAAAGGCACCAAGGAGGATAGGCATGAAATTGCTTCCCGTTTTAAAAATGCATTGGAGAAACTGCCGGAGGCTATAGACTGTCTCCAATCGATGGAGGTAGGGATAAATGAGAATCAGGCCGAGGAGTGGGACATTGTTCTGACGGCAGTGGTGCCAACCATGGCCGACGTATCGGTGTATGCACGTCATCCGGCACATGTTGCAGCGGCATCAATAGTGGCCGGGCACAGTGAAGCGAGGGCCTGCGTTGACTATCAATTCTAATGAGGTTAACGAGGGTCATAATAACGGTAATTGTCGCTATAACAACAGCGATTGGCGCAAATTCGGCAAAAAAAGTCGAGGTTGCGCCGTCGTATGCATGGAGAACGATAGAACCATTGGGGCTTCATGAAACGGCTCCTATCGACACGTTGCTCTATAACTATTATCAAAAATCAGTTCCATCGGAGGTTTCCACGGCATATTCGACTACGGGCAATATTGGCGCTGCGGGGCTGGATATGATTTATTTTGACCGTGAACAACGGGGTCAGTTCTTCTTCAAGGATGCATTGGCAGCGTGGGTGCCGTCGCAGCGAACTCATTGCTATTATAATACGCGCCGGCCGATGACGATGCTCAGTTATAATACCGGAGGCGGCCAAATGAATGTGCAGGACCGCCTAAAGGCTATCTTCTCGGGGAATGTCAATTCCAAACTACAAATCGGTGCAAACTTTGATTATATCCACGCAAAGGGTAGCTATGACCATCAGGCTGCAAAGGGATTAATATGGGGCGCGTCGGCATCCTATATAGGGGAACGCTGGCAGCTACAGGCTTTTTACAATCACTGGAACATGCTAAGCCAGGAGAACGGCGGAATTACAAATGATTTATACATTACCGACCCGGCTCAGCTGCAAGGGGGAACATCGACAATTGATGCGAAGTCGATTCCGGTTCGCCTGACAAGCGCACATTCGCGCATAGTTGGTGGTGAATTTTACATGAACAACCGCTATAATATGGGATTTACCCGCGAAGATATCGGAACGGATTCGACTATCACGTCAACTTTTGTTCCAGTATCGAGCGTAATATGGACATTGAACTACCATGATGACAAGCATCTGTTCATTAACAATAAGCCGGCCGAGGCTGCAGAGTATTGGGAGAATCAATATCTTGACAATTCAGGGACAAGAGACCGAACGACGTACCGGTCGGTAACAAATACCGTCGGACTTTCGCTCTTGGAGGGGTTCAACAAATATGCAAAGGCGGGACTTGCGGCATACGTTACCCATGAGTTAAGATTCATAGGACAGACTGCCGACACGATGGCGATTTCGGGCGAGGAACGCCCGGCAGGACTAACCCCCTACCCTTTTGCAACCCGAATGCAAGAGAAGAGTACACAAAATTTACTGTGGGTTGGCGGACAGCTGACAAAGCAGCAGGGGCGCTTGCTCAATTATGAGGCGACAGCTAAATTTGGCATAATAGGAGCCGCGGCGGGTGAAATTGCCGTAAACGGCCACGTTGACACTCATTTTAAAATCTTAGGGGATTCATTGACGCTGAGTGCTTACGGCTTGTTTGAAAACACAACTGCCCCGTTTTTACTTAACAATTATATAAGCAACCATTTCGCATGGCAAAATGATTTCTCCAAAACGCGTCGCTTCAGGGCCGGAGGGCGATTGAGGCTGACTCGCGTGGGAACATATCTCAATATCGGGGTAGAGAATATACAGAATTATATCTATTTCGGTGAAAATTGTATGCCGATTCAACATTCGGGAAACGTTCAAATATTCAGTGCCCATTTGGAACAGAATCTGCATGCGGGAATTTTACATTGGGATAATAAGATAACCTACCAGGTGACGTCAGACGATAAAGTTATTCCGCTGCCGACGCTTTCGGTATATTCCAATCTGTACTTGCTGTTTAAGGTGGCGCGTGTGCTGGATGTACAATTTGGCCTTGACTGTGATTATTATACAAGTTACTATTCGCCGGGGTATCAACCGGCAACAATGTCGTTCTACAACCAGCGAGAAATAAAAATAGGTAATTATCCATTTGTCAATGTCTACGCCAACATGAAACTGAAAAAGGCTCGTTTTTATGTTATGTTTACCCATGTTAATCAAGGATTAATAGGGAAAAACTACTTTTCGATGCCTCACTATCCGCTAAATCCGCGCAAATTTCAGTTTGGCGTCTCGGTAGATTTTGCCAATTAAACTCAGCTTTCTGACAATCAATTATGCAACAGTTCAAACTTAAAAACGGAGCTCTTGGTACCTACATAGCATTGCTGGCGGGTGTTCTGATGCTGATGTTCATGCTTAAGCAGTGCAGCAGCAGCCGAACCGACAGGGGTAACGCCGGAGCATTTGCGAGCGGAGATACTTTGAATGTTGCAATCGATTATTCGCCGATGTCGATGTATATGAACGGGGATACGATAGGAGGATTTAATTATGATATGCTACGCGAACTCGCGGCAATCAATAATTTAAAATTGAAGTTTCACCCTGTTAACTCGTTGGAACGGGCTATGGAATTGCTTGACAGCGGCTATTGCAATCTGATTGTTGCCGATTTACCAATTACAACAGACTATGATGAGCGTTACTTGTTTATTGAGCCTACGTTCTTAGACAGGTCGGTTCTTGTTCAGCGGCGTGATTCAACGGGAGAGAAGATGCTGAAAAGTGTTCTTGATTTGGCCGGAAAGAGGGTCAGGGTTGTTGCCGGCGCCCCTGTAGTGAACCGGATAAATAATCTTGGCCGGGAGATAGGTGACACAATCTATATTGATATGGACTCGACATACAGCGCCGAGCAGCTTGCTATGCTTGTGGCGGCGGGAGAGGTTGATTATGCAGTTGTTAATGAGGGTGTTGCCCGAAAGGTTGCAGCAAAGATAAGCGAGATAGATGTTACTACAAATATATCATTCTCTCAGTTTCAATCGTGGATAACCAATAAGTCGAATATCGAGCTTAAGAATTCTATCGATTCAATGATAATAAGATACAAAAATACGCAAGCATACGAAGAACTTCTGAAAAGGTATCATGTCAGCCGCCCACCGCGCCAATGACCACTAAACAGGAAGTCAAACGAACAATAAATACTTACCATATAAACCATTATCGAGATGACAAAAATCGGTTCAGTAATGACCTCGGCAGGTCGAAAGGCGTTGCTACTTGGCAGTGGAGAACTCGGCAAAGAGGTTGCCATCGAATTAATGCGCTATGGCGTTGAAGTTGTGGCATGTGACAAATATCCGGGAGCACCGGCAATGCAGGTTGCTCATCGCAGTTATGTATTCAATATGCTTGACGGCGCAGAGTTGCGGCGAATAATCGAGCTTGAAAAGCCCGACCATATAATCCCGGAGGTAGAGGCTATCGCAACTCCGGTGCTTGTTGAGCTTGAATCGGAGGGGTACAATGTGACCCCGACGGCGCGCGCGGCGTGGCTTACGATGAATCGAGAAGGTATAAGGCGTCTTGCGGCCGAAGAACTTGGATTGCCAACATCGCCCTATCGGTTTGCAAATACACGCGAAGAGTTTGACATGGCGGTGTCAAGTATAGGTATTCCATGTGTGGTAAAACCGGTTATGAGCTCGTCGGGTCATGGCCAAAGTACTATCAAGAATGAGAGTGAGATTGATGCGGCGTGGAAAGAGGCCCAGGAGGGTGGCCGCGCAGGTGCCGGGCGTGTTATTGTAGAGGGCTTTGTTGACTTTGACTATGAAATTACCTTGCTGACAGTTCGCTCGGTGACAGGAACGACGTTCTGCGAGCCGGTTGGCCATATTCAGGTGAATGGTGACTATCGCTATTCGTGGCAGCCTCAGCCAATGAGTGAAGTGGCACTGAACCGCGCCCGCGAGATAGCCCGTGCCATTACTGACGCGCTTGGCGGCTATGGTATCTTTGGTGTTGAGCTGTTCATTAAGGGTGATGACGTGATTTTCAGCGAGGTGTCACCGAGGCCACACGACACAGGGATGGTGACAATGATTTCTCAAGACAAGAGTGAGTTTGCGCTGCATGCCCGCGCATTGCTTGGCTTGCCTGTTCCGGCTATACGTTTTTACGGACCATCGGCTTCAAGAGCAATTGTGGTTGAGGGCGACACTGATAAGATTGAGATGGATAATCTGCAGGATGTTCTTTCGGAAGAGGGTGTTGAAATGAGAATATTTGGCAAACCGGAGGTTAAAGGACATCGTCGCATGGGTGTATTACTGGCAACCGGAGACAGCGTGGAGGATGCTCGCGCAAAAGCTGAACGTGCATACAACCGATTGGTTGTAAACGTTCTGCCTCGATAAGAGTTATATAAATTTGCGAGGCGGCGCACATTAATTGATTGTGTGGCCGCCTCGTTTATTTTCAAGCAAATAGCACGCGAAATGCTTCCTCGACCTTTGATACTTCTATTATCTTTATTTTAAGACTGGAGGTGCTGATTCCTTTCAAATTGTGGCGAGGGATGAGAATGGTTTCCATACCAAGTTTTTCGGCTTCGAGCAGCCGCTGCTCTATGCGTGTCACGGGGCGAATTTCGCCGGAAAGGCCAACTTCACCCGTCATACACACGGTTCGCGGAATAACCATGTCGACATTTGAGGAGAGAATGGCGCAAATTACGGCCATGTCGAGCGCGGGGTCGTTGACTTTCAATCCTCCGGCTATGTTCAAGAATACGTCTTTTGCCGCCAATTTGAACCCTACACGTTTTTCAAGTACGGCAAGGAGCATATTCATTCGGCGACCGTCGAAACCGGTGACGGAGCGTTGTGGCGTACCGTAAGCGGCCGTACTGACGAGGGCTTGAGCTTCAATTAAAAAGGGGCGAATGCCCTCGAGGGTTATGCCGATAGCAACTCCCGACAGCTCTTCACTCCCGGTAGAGAGTAGCATCTCGGATGGATTGGAAACTTCGCGCAGCCCTCGCTGGCACATTTCGTATATACCGAGCTCGGAGGTGGAGCCAAATCGGTTTTTGATGGAGCGAAGGATTCGATACATGTAGTGACGGTCGCCTTCAAATTGCAAAACTGCATCTACAATGTGTTCCAGGACTTTAGGTCCTGCAATGCTGCCTTCTTTGTTTATATGGCCGATAAGCAGAACCGGGACACCTGACTCTTTGGCATATTTCAACAGCATAGCGGCACATTCTCTAACCTGACTTACGCTTCCGGCCGAGGATTCAATATCATCGCTTGCAATGGTCTGAATAGAGTCGACAACGAGTAATTGAGGCTCGACCGTCTCGATGTGTTCCATTATTGATTGAAGCGAGGTTTCGGTTACGATATAGCAGTTCTCGCTGAGGCGCCCTATACGCTCGGCTCTCATCTTTAACTGGGCTACGCTTTCTTCACCCGAAACATACAGAACCCTGCGTGTTTTGATTGAAAGAACGTTCTGCAAAACGAGTGTAGACTTGCCAATTCCGGGCTCACCTCCAATCAATACAAGCGAGCCGGGGACCAATCCGCCGCCAAGAACCCGATTGAGCTCGGCACTTGGCATCTTGATGCGAGGCATCTCGGAGGTGTCAATTTCACTCACTTTTACGGGCGATGAAAGTCGTGATGACTTGAGAAATGTTTTTGACTTTGCTGACGATAGTTTTTCTTCAACAAGAGTACCCCATGAGCCACACGCGGGACAACGGCCCTCCCACTTTGAAAATTCGTTACCGCAGTCGGAACAGAACCATGCTGTTTTTATTTTTTTTGCCATCAATATAATTTTTGTCGGAAAGTAGATAATGTTACGGCAGCCGCGATTGCGGCATTCAAAGATTCGCTTGTTTGCACTCCGGCGGGATATGGCGGAATTGTCAGTCGTCGCGTAACCAATGCTGAAACTTCATCAGAAATTCCGCGACCTTCGTTTCCTATCACAATCACTCCGTTTTGGGGCAGTTTCGTCGAGGCAGTATATATATTTTCGCCATGGAGGAAGGTGCCACAAATTTCAATACCCGAGTCTTTTAACTCGCTAAGAAGCGCCGGAAGATTATGGTATGTAACGGATACGCGCGAGATAGCCCCCATTGTCGCCTGAATTACCTTAGGATTGTAGGAATCGACAGTCGCTTTTGAACATATTACGTGCCTGACGCCAAACCAATCGGCAATCCTTATTATTGTACCCATATTTCCGGGGTCTTGAATCGTGTCAAGGGCCAGGACCAAATTTCGGGCTGCTTCGCAAACGTCAAACTGTCGCTGAGGGATTTTGTACACGGCAATGACCTCGGGAGCCGTTGACAATGAAGTCATTCGCTCCATATCGCTGCCGGAGCAATAATAGCGCTTAACTCCTACCGGAACCGACGTTCCAAAATCATCATACCACGCGGAAGTAGCTAAAATTATTTCTGTTTCAAAGTGCGCCAAAGTATCCAGGACACATTTTGTTCCCTCGGCTTTAAAGCAGCCGAAAATGGAACGTTTTTTAGTGTCGGCCAGCGACTTTACATATTTGAGTATAGATTTTGAGGGCGATTCCATTCAGATGAATTACAAACAACTATAATGAGTACAAAAATAGGACAAAAACATAAATTTGCAACACAACAATAAGCATAATGTTGAATAATATGCGCTAAATGAAGAAAAGGAAATGGCAGCAAAAAAAATAGGCTAAAAAATTTGCACAGAAAAAAAATGTGTTTTAATTTTGCAGTCGCAATCGGCGGGATAGCTCAGATGGTTAGAGCGTCGGATTCATAACCCGGAGGTCCCGAGTTCAATTCTCGGTCCC
>JAFLTJ010000028.1 GCA_022510465.1 Muribaculaceae bacterium | reverse complement strand
TGCTTGTTTTCCTCAAAAGCCATCATGTTAGGAGCAATCTCTTTAAATTCATTAATCTCCAGGAGGTCTGATTCAGAGCGGGCTCCCAACAAAAACTCAACGTTGACCCCATTGTCTTTCAGAACACGGCCAAGATAGAGCAGGGGGGCAACGCCTACGCCGCCGCCAACCAATAACGCTCTGCTCCCCTCGGGCAATCGGGTTGTAAATCCCGACCCCAACGGGCTTACAATGTCAATACTCTCGCCGGCTTTCATTGAAGCCAAGCGGTTTGTTCCGCGCCCCGCTTTGCGAACAAGAAGCCACAAGCGCCCCTGTGAATCAATATTGTTTACAGAAATAGGTCGGCGCAACAATATGTCGGCGCCCGGAATCCTAACTTCCACAAACTGCCCGGGCTGCGTTCCGGCAAAAGTTTTACCATCCGTTCTACGCAATTTTAAAAGCGCATAGTTGTCGCCGGGCAGGGTAGCCTCATCAATCTGTGTTATAATTATTTCTTTTTTCATCTTGAATGCAAATGTAAGACAAAAAAACGAAAAAACCGCCGATTTACCATGTTTCAACAAGGTAAGTCGACGGTATATGTCATGTTTGAAAATTATATCGGTTATTTTTCACCGCGAATCGCAGCAATTCCGGGAAGTATCTTCCCTTCAATTGCCTCCAGCAGAGCACCTCCGCCGGTTGATACGTACGATACCTTATCGGCCAGTCCAAACTTGTTAACACAAGCAACCGAGTCGCCACCACCAACAAGTGAGAATGCTCCGTTCTCGGTCGCCTCGACAATCGCGTCGGCAACAGCTCTTGAACCGGCTGCAAAGTTGTCAAATTCAAATACGCCTGCCGGTCCGTTCCACAGAATAGTCTTTGCTCCCTTGATGGCGTTAGCGAAAAGCACACGGGTTTCGGGGCCGGCATCAAGACCTTCCCATCCGTCGGGAATAGCTTTTACTGAACAAACTTGAGTGTTGGCATCGTTTGAGAATGCGTCTCCGGCAATACAGTCAATGCCGAGTACAAGATTAACGCCCTTTTCCTTTGCTTTCTTCATGATGTCAAGCGCAAGGTCAAGCTTGTCGTTCTCGCAGATTGATGTGCCCACACTGCCACCCATAGCCTTGGCAAAAGTATAGGTCATACCTCCGCAGAGAATCAGGTTGTCAACCTTGTCCATCAGGTTTTCGATGATACCAATTTTGGTTGATACTTTCGACCCTCCCATAATAGCTGTAAACGGGCGCTTAATGTCACTGAGAATGTTGTCAACGGCCTTAACCTCTTTCTCCATAAGATAGCCAAGCATCTTGTGGTCTGAGTCAAAATAGTCGGCAACAACGGCTGTTGAAGCGTGACGGCGGTGGGCCGTGCCAAACGCGTCGTTGACATATACGTCGGCGTATGAGGCCAGTTTCTTTGAGAACTCTTTCTGGCGTTCTTTCATCTCTTTTTTGGCAGCCTCATATTCGGGAGCATCTTTTTCAATACCAACGGGCTTACCCTCCTCCTCGGCATGGAAACGGAGGTTTTCAAGCAGGAGCACCTCTCCGGGCTTGAGAGCAGCCGCAGCCGCAGCAGCGTCGGCAGCATCGGGCGCAAACTCAACCGTTGTGTCAAGTGCCTTTGCAACGGCGTCTTTTATCTGCGAAAGTGACATCTTGGGATTAACTTTCCCTTTAGGTTTGCCCATGTGGCTCATGATGATGAGCGAGCCTCCGTCGGCAAGGATTTTCTTAAGAGTGGGTAATGCACCGCGAATACGGGTGTCGTCGGTGATTTTACCATTTTCGTCAAGGGGCACATTAAAGTCTACTCTGACTAATGCTTTGAGTCCGGCAAAGTTAAAGTTGTCAATATTCATCTCTTTACTGTTTAGAAATTGTTTATATCGGATTTCTCTTTATTGCGATGCAAAATTAATGAAAAATTTCCATAATTATACTTGTGTTGCTGGAATTTTTTTTCAACAACTTTTATACAATATTCCGCTCAGCCAGGAGTCTACTCATTTGTTCTTTCAAATTCTTAGCTTCACGAGCAGCCACTTCGGCAAAATCGGTCTCGTTTGATGCAAATATAATGCCTCGGGATGAGTTGACAAGCAACCCGCAATCGTCGGTCATGCCATATCGGGCAACCTCTTCCAGGCTGCCACCCTGCGCGCCAACTCCGGGCACAAGCAGGAAACTCTCGGGGGCAACCCGACGGATGTCTTCAAACATTTTTCCTCGGGTGGCACCGACAACAAACATTATTTCGTCTTTCCCGGCCCACGTGTGAGCTGTCTTTATAACACGTTCAAACAGCTTTTCGCCGGCATTATCTTCAATGAGCTGAAAATCAGCACTACCGGGATTGGATGTCAGAGCGAGCAGAATAACCCATTTTCCCTCCTTTCCCAGGAACGGAGTGACGCTGTCCCGGCCCATGTAGGGAGCAACTGTCAGAGCGTCAACGTCAAGGTGCTCAAAGAACGAACGGGCATATAGAGCTGATGTGTTTCCTATATCACCGCGTTTGGCGTCGGCAATAATAAACTGGTCGGGATAATTTGTCTTGATATATTTTATTGTTTTTTCTAATGAAATCCAGCCGGCAACACCGGTCGCTTCATAGAAAGCGAGATTGGGTTTATAGGCCACGCAATAGGGCGCGGTGGCATCTATGATTGCCTTGTTGAACTCAAATACCGGGTCATCGCAATCAAGCAGATGGCGAGGTATTTTATTGATGTCACTGTCTAAACCGACACAGAGAAACGACTCCTTGGTTTTAATATTTTCTATCAGCTGTTTGCGTTGCATTATTGTTAATTTTACAGTTGTGATTCTTTTAGTTTTTCGGCATTCTCGGCTATTATCAGGTGGTCGATAACATCCTGGATATCACCGTCGACAAATGCTGCCAGATTGTAGATAGTATAATTGATGCGATGGTCGGTAATTCGGCCTTGCGGATAGTTGTAGGTTCTGATTTTCGCCGAGCGGTCGCCGGTCGACACCATCGTTTTGCGCCGCGAGGCAATGTCGTCAATGTACTTCTGGTGCTCCTTGTCATATATAAATGTGCGCAATCTACTCAGAGCTCGCTCTTTATTCTTAGGCTGGTCGCGCGTTTCGGTACATTCAATCAATATCTCCTCAACCTCGCCTGTATTAGGGTTGCGCCACGGGTAGCGAAGTCTTACACCCGATTCAACCTTGTTTACATTCTGTCCGCCTGCACCACCGCTGCGAAAGGTATCCCACTTTATATCCCCTTCATTAATCTCTACATCAAAAGCGTCGGCCTCGGGGAGCACGGCCACGGTTGCTGCCGAGGTGTGAACGCGGCCCTGAGTCTCGGTTGCCGGCACACGCTGAACACGGTGAACACCGCTTTCATATTTGAGAATACCATACACCCCCTCGCCCGAAACGGCCATGACAACCTCCTTATACCCGCCGGCCGCGCCTTCGCTGGCCCCGGTTACTGCAACATTCCATCCACGCGATTCACAGTATTTGCAGTACATCTTAAACAGGTCTCCGGCAAAAATTGCCGCCTCATCGCCTCCTGTTCCGCCTCTGATTTCCACAATTGCATTTTTGGAGTCCTCGGGGTCGGCAGGGATAAGCAGCAGTTTGATACTTTCTTCCAATTCGGGAAGCGTTTTGGAAGCCGCCTCCAGCTCCTCACGGGCCATGGCACGCATCTCCTCGTCGCTCTCGTCGGCAAGTATGGATTTGGCTTCGTCAATACTGTTCAGAAGGGAGCGGTATCGACGTGTTGCGTCAACCAGCTTTTCAAGATCTTTATACTCTTTGGTTAGTCTTACATATCGCTTCATATCGGCGATTACCGATGGGTCGGTAATCAACGTTGATACCTCTTCAAATCGCGATTCTATGCCGTCGAGGCGGCCAAGTAGAGAGTTGTCGGACATATCTTTCAAAGAAAATTTTCACAAAGATAAGACATTATAAAGAAATATTGCTAAATTTGCACTCCGAAAAACATTATCAGGGGTGATATAATCAGCATTATTCGTAATGTGTTACTGTTTAAATCACTGATTAGAAATAACTTTAATTAGCATATACAATGAACGTTACAAGAGAAAATCTTGACGCTGTCAGCTTTCGTCTGACCGTTTCGGTTACCGAAGCCGACTACAAAGAAAAAGTTGAAAATGAGTTGAAGAAACTCGGTAAGACAATATCAATTCCCGGTTTCCGCAAGGGTCATGTCCCTATGGGTGAGCTTAAACGTCGTTTTAACAATCAGGTTGTTAGTGATGTTATCAACGATGAAGTTTACAATAAGGTAGTTGACTATGTCAAAGAGAACAAGATAAATGTTCTTGGAGGGCCGGTTCCTGTCGACGTGGTTGAGCTCGACCTCAAGAATAAGTCAGATTATGACTTTACCTACGAGATTGGTATTACGCCCGAGATTAATATCGCGTTGGATAAGGATGTTCATTTCCCATACTATACCATCAACGTTGACGATGATATGGTAGCCGAGCAGGATAAAGCAATGACAAAGCGTTTCGGCGCTCAGGTTCCCGGCGAAGAGGTTGAGCCCGACGCTCTTGTTAAAGGCTCAATCATGGAGCTGAACGAGGATGGAACAATCAAAGAGGGCGAAGACGCCATCCAGGTTGTTGCCGGTATCGTTGCTCCCATGTATTTCAAATCAAAAGAGGAGGCCGACAAGTTTGTGGGAAAGAAAGTGGGCGACAAGGTTGTTTTCAATCCGGCCACAGCATCCGGTTCCGACCCCGCCGAGCTCTCGTCAATGCTCCAGATTGACAAAGAGCAGGCTGCAAATGTAAAGAGCGACTTTGAAATGTCAATCTCGGAAATAATTGTAGTCAAGCCCGCCGAGCATAACGAAGAATATTTCACCAATCTTTTCGGTCCCGACAAGGTGCATAACGAAGAGGAATATGATACCGCCGTTCGACAAATGATTGCAAAGCAGTTGATGCCAAACAGTGAAAATATGTTCCGTCAGAGCGTGTACAATAAATATACCACCGAGTTTGCCGAGTTGGAGCTTCCCGTTGAGGTTCTTAAGAAATGGCTTGTTCGTAACAACGAGGAGTTGAACGCCGAGAATATCGATGACGAAATGCCTCGGATGCTTCCCGACTTGCGCTGGCAGCTCATCAAGGAGCGTATCGCTGCTATTTTAGAAATTAAAATAGAGGAGGAGGATATTAATGAATATGCTCGCGCGGTAGCGGCTCAGCAGTTTGCACAGTACGGCATGGCCAACATGGGCGATGAGTTCATTGACCGCTATGCTAAAAATCTACTCGACGACAAAAAGTATCGTCAGCAGATTATTTCGGCCGTGGGCGACAACAAGCTCTTTGACGCAATAAAAGACAAAGTAACTCTTGATACGCAGCTCGTATCGCTTGACGAATTCAAGGAAATTGCTCGCAAAGAGAATATTTTGGCCACCGAAGATTAATAGAATCTGTACTTTCGTTAGAAAAGAAAAATAGAACAAATATAGTCCTCCGACTCCGGGTTTAGGTAGTGTCGGAGGGCTACATTTATACTATCTTGTGAAAAAATGTTAAATCTGATATATTTTTTTCTCCTTTTCTTGCAAAAAGTTTTTTGTGTGCTAAAAAATTTTTTTATAACTTTGAATTATTAAACTATATTCGGCAAAAATACCGTTGCCGGATAATATTTGTAAACACTTACACTTACACAAATGAACAACGATTTTCGTAAATTCGCTGTGAATCATCTTGGAATGAATGGTCTGACATTAGACCAATACAGCAATCATATTTCATCAAAAGCTGCGTCATTCAATCCGGTTTCAAGTTATATATCGCCAACTATTATGGAGGAGCGTCAACTTAACGTTACGCAGATGGATGTATTCTCCAGATTGATGATGGATCGTATTATATTCCTGGGAACGCAGGTAGATGATTACTCGGCAAATGTAATTCAGGCACAGTTGCTGTATCTTGACTCGGTTGAACCGGGCAAGGATATCTCATTGTACCTGAACTCTCCCGGCGGAGCTGTGTACTATGGCCTTGGCATTTATGATACTATGCAGTATATAAACAGCGATGTTGCAACAATCTGTACCGGCATGGCCGCATCTATGGCCGCCGTGTTGCTTGTAGCCGGAACAGCCGGAAAAAGATTTGCTCTAAAGCATTCCAGGGTTATGATTCACCAGCCGATGGGCGGAGCACAGGGTCAGGCATCAGATATTGAGATTACAGCTCGCGAGATTCTCAAGTTGAAGCATGAACTATATGAAATTATCGCCGGCCATTCAGGGCAGTCAATCGAGAAAGTGGAACTTGACGGCGACCGCGACTACTGGATGACGGCCGAGGAGGCGCGGGAATATGGCATGATAGACGAGGTGCTTGTAAAGGCTCGTAACTTATAAACAGATAGGATGGCAAAAAAAACTAAACAAATAGCATCGTGTAATTTCTGTGGCCGTCCCGCCGACATGAGCGAAGGGTTAATCCCGAGTGCCGTTCAGGATGGTCTCTATATCTGCTCGGAATGTGTTCAGCAGATACATGAGGCTATTGTTGAATTTCATTCCGGGGGCAACAAACCGTCGGCTGCCAACGTAAATGTTGACATGACGTCTGTTCCGCGCCCAAAGGAGATTCAGTCGTTTTTAGACCAATATGTCATAGGTCAGGATTCGGCTAAAAAATATCTCTCGGTAGCCGTTTACAACCATTATAAACGCCTGGCGCAGGTTCATGGTGATGACGATGTTGATATTGAAAAAAGCAATATAATTTTGGTTGGGCCAACCGGTACGGGTAAAACTCTGTTGGCTAAAACTATAGCCCGGTTGCTTGATGTTCCTTTTACAATAGTCGACGCAACGGTGCTTACCCAGGCCGGTTATGTGGGCGAAGATATCGAGAGTCTTTTGACCCGTCTGCTGCAGGCGGCCGATTATGACGTTGCAAGAGCCGAAAGAGGTATAGTATTTATCGACGAAATTGATAAAATAGCGCGGAAAGGTGATAACCCCTCCATTACCAGAGACGTTTCGGGCGAGGGTGTTCAGCAAGGCCTTTTGAAATTGCTCGAAGGCTCGATTGTAAATGTTCCGCCTCAAGGCGGGCGTAAGCACCCCGAACAAAAAATGATACCGGTCGACACCAAAAACATCCTGTTTATATGTGGAGGTGCATTTGACGGAATTGAGCGAAACATAGCCCGTCGTATGAATACTCACGTTGTTGGCTATACAAACAATGGCAAGCGCGTTAATGTTGACCGCGAGAATATGCTAAGCTATGTAGCACCCCAGGACCTCAAGGCTTTTGGTTTGATTCCCGAGATTATAGGTCGTCTTCCTATAGTTACAAGTCTTGAACCACTCGACCGCTCTGCCCTGCGCCGGGTGCTGACCGAACCGCGCAACGCTATTGTGAAGCAGTACACCAAGCTCTTAGAAATGGACAAGGTCAAATTGACATTTGCCGATGATGCTCTCGACATGATTGTTGACAAGGCAATTGAATACAAGCTCGGTGCCCGCGGGCTGCGTTCTATCGTAGAGACTGTCATGATTGACCCGATGTTTGAGATTCCGTCAACAGACAGTAAATCATTCACCGTAACCAAAGAACTGGTGATTGAAAAACTTAAGAAAGCAAATTTTGAAACAAACATATACAATTAATTTATAATATATTAAGTCACATTTTTTATAATACCGGACACCTAATTCTTTACTCACCTCAATCAAATACCGACTATTATGGCACAGAACAAACAACTTCACGCGGCCCTCAAAAAACATTTTGGGTTTGATACCTTTAAGGGCAACCAAGAAGCAATTATGGAAAGCCTTTTAGCCGGGCACGACACTTTCGTGTTGATGCCTACCGGAGGCGGTAAATCTCTGTGCTACCAGCTTCCGTCTCTCATAATGAACGGAACGGCAATAGTCATATCTCCATTGATTGCGCTGATGAAGAATCAGGTAGACGCGATGCGTAATTACAGCGAAGACGACAGTATTGCCCATTTTTTAAATTCATCACTGAATAAGGCAGCCATCGACCAGGTTAAGAATGATATTACATCCGGAAAAACAAAGTTGCTTTATGTCGCTCCCGAGTCTTTGACAAAGGAAGAAAATGTTGAGTTCCTGAAAAATGTAAATGTGTCGTTTTATGCCGTAGACGAGGCTCACTGTATCTCAGAGTGGGGGCATGACTTCCGCCCGGAGTATCGCCGCATCCGCCCGATTATTAATGAAATATGTGAGCGCCCTGTTATAGCTTTGACGGCAACGGCAACCCCCAAGGTGCAACATGATATCCAGAAAAACCTTGGCATGACCAACGTCTCGGTCTTTAAATCATCATTTAACAGGGAAAATCTATATTACGAAATAAGACCCAAAACAGCAACTGTTGACCACGATATTATCAAATATATCAAAAACAATCCCGGGAAATCGGGTATCATATATTGTTTAAGCCGAAAAAAAGTAGAAGAACTTGCCGAGCTGCTTAAGGTTAACAATATCAAGGCTTTACCTTATCATGCCGGTATGGATAGCGCAACACGTTCGGCCAATCAGGATGCTTTCCTGCTTGAAAAAATCGATGTGATTGTGGCTACAATCGCTTTTGGTATGGGTATCGACAAGCCCGATGTGCGCTTCGTTATTCATTACGATATGCCAAAATCCCTTGAAGGATATTACCAAGAGACCGGTAGAGCGGGTAGAGACGGTGGTGAAGGCCGATGTATAACATTCTACGCTGCCAAAGACCTTATGAAAATGGAAAAATTCATGCAAGGAAAACCGGTAGCCGAGCAGGAAATTGGCAAGCAACTGCTATTGGAAACAGCCGCCTATGCCGAGTCGAGTATGTGTCGGCGGGTTACCCTCCTTCACTATTTTGGCGAGGAATATGATGTGGATAATTGTGGCAACTGTGACAATTGTTTAAATCCTAAGAAAAAAGTGGAAGCTAAAGATGATTTATGTGCTGCTATTGAAACAATTATAGCACTCAAAGAAAAGTTTAAGGCTGACTATGTGATAGATATAATGATGGGGCGCGAAACTGCCGATGTTAAATCCTACGGGCACGAAGACCTCGAGGCTTTCGGTTGCTGTCAGGGATGTGAACGAAAGCATTTGACGGCCGTTGTGCGTCAGGCTACTCTTGCGGGATATATTGCGCGGGATATTGAAAATTACGGCCTGCTGAAAGTGACTCCGCAAGGGAAACAATTCTTGGAAAATCCTGTATCATTCAAGATAGTTGAAGACGCCGATTTCAACGAGGATGTTGAGCCCGAGCAGGTCAAAGGCGGTGCGGCGTGTGCTGCCGACCCCGAGCTCTATTCAATATTGAAAGATCTTCGCCGTAAGGTTGCCAAAAGGTTGGAATTGCCCCCTTACGTGATATTCCAGGACCCATCCCTTGAGGCAATGGCCACCACATATCCCATATCGTTGGAGGAACTTCAAAATATCCCCGGTGTTGGTGCCGGAAAAGCCAAACGTTATGGAGAGGAATTTGTAAAAGTTATCAAGAGGCACGTTGAAGATAACGAGATAGAGCGCCCTGAAGATTTGCGCGTTAGAAGCGTTCCCAATAAGAGCAAGCATAAAATTGCAATCATTCAGGCTATCGACCGAAAAATTTCACTTGACGACCTGGCAAATTCAAGTGGGCTTGAGTTCTCGGAATTGCTCACAGAGATTGAGGCTATCGTAAATTCAGGTACGAAAATCAACATAGACTATTTTATCGACGAAATTCTGGATGAAGACCAGTGTGCCGATATTTACGACTATTTCCGCGAGAGCGACACCGATAATATAGACGAAGCATTGAAGGAACTCGGCAATGATTACAGCGAGGAAGAAATACGCCTTGTGAGAATCCGTTTCCTTTCCGAGATGGGGAACTGATTATCAGCCCGGCGAGCTTGCTTTATCGGTTGTTTCTATGTTGGTTAAGTGACTGTTGAATGGGAATATTCAGATTTAAGCAGTTTGAGGTAGACGATACCGGCTGTGGCATGAAAGTGGGTACAGATAGTGTTCTGTTAGGCTCATGGACACCGCGACCGGACAAGTTGGATACCTTTAAAGTGCTTGATATCGGAACCGGTTGCGGCCTGCTGGCTATGATGCTTGCACAGCGATTCAGCGATGCGGTGATAACTGCTGTCGAGATTGACGATATGGCGATTAATGCCGCAAAAATCAATATAAACAAAAGCCCGTGGTCCGGTCGCATTGAGATTCTGAAAGGCGACATCATGCAAAGCGGTATTGTCAATGATAGATATGATTTGATAATTAGCAATCCCCCTTTTTTCAGCGAGGATATACACTCTCCATCCCGGCTCCGTTCACTCGCCCGTCATGGTTCAGGTTTCAATCTTATATCATTATTGGCTATCGCTCCCGGGCTTCTCGCATCAGACGGGCAGCTGGCGTTTGTTGCTCCGGCAGCGAGACATGGCGATATTATCTATCAGTCGGCGTTGGCGGGTCTTGAACCGGTAGCAACGTGTGACGTTTCACAGCGGCCCTCCCGCCCGATTGTCCGCCGACTGTATCTGATGGCTAAAAAAGGTCATTCAAATCAACCGCCACGGGTACTGTCATCAATACAATTGAGCAACGATGATGGCTCGCCCTCTGAATCATATCGCAGTTTGACAAAAGATTTCTATCTTAATTTCTGAAACTTTTGTAAATTTGCATGTAGAATAATTCATTGTAGAATGCGAACTATGAAACCACCAATGAGATTGTCTCCGGCTAAAGGTATGATATTTTTAGTCTGTACCTTGGTTGTGTGTCTCGTTATGTGTAGCGTTATAGGCGGTATATTGTCAATTAGCGGTATCTCTTTGCCCAAGCTGCGTATTCTGATGGTTCTGCAAGACCTCCTCGTCTTTGTGGTACCGGCAATAGCAACTGCTGTAATTGCCACGCGCTATCCGGCCCGATTCCTCGGAATTGACCGATTCCCTGATGCAAAGGTTTTGTTATTGACTATTGTTACTATTATTGCCGCCATTCCGGCTATTGACTTTATCGTCATGCTTAATGAATCTATCCGCCTCCCCGAGTCGATGGCTTCATTTGAGACATGGATGAAAGAGGCCGAAGATGCTGCCGGTTCCACGGTGGAAATGCTTTTATCGGGCAAGTCGATAGGTTCGCTTGTCGTTTCGCTGCTAATCATCGGTTTTTTGACCGGATTCAGCGAGGAAATACTTTTCAGAGGCACTATGCAGCGGCTGTTAACCCCTTCCAATGCATCTACACATGTTGCAATATGGCTTACGGCATTTATATTCAGTGCCATTCATCTGCAATTTTACGGATTTATTCCTCGCTTACTGATTGGCGCATTCTTTGGCTATCTGCTTGTATGGAGCGAATCACTTTGGCTCCCGGTTATAGGTCATATACTCAATAATTCGATGGTTGTTATATCAACCTGGATGGTAAACGCAGGCTATATGAACAACCGGATTGATAAGTTGGGCTCCGAGTCTGCGTCGTGGCCGATGGCTCTCGGTAGCGCAATTCTCGTTGCAGGGCTCATTATATTACTTCGTCGGGTAGCCATATCATCTTCAGAAAAATCATTCAAATAATTAAAATATGAAAACCACATCCGAGTATCAGGAGTTTATAGAGAACGCCATTGCTAATCTTGAACTTCCGTCAACTCCAAAAGGACTTTATCAACCAATTCTCTATTCACTTGAGAGTGGGGGAAAGCGGCTTCGACCCGTGCTTACCCTCGCTGTTGCCGATGCTTTGGGGCTCGATATTAATTTGGTTGTAAATCAAGCGCTTGGTATAGAATTATTCCACAATTTCACTTTGCTTCACGATGATGTGATGGATAACAGTGAGGTAAGACGTGGCAGGCCAACCGTTCATTGTCGCTGGAATGCACGCACTGCAATACTTTCGGGCGACGCGATGTCAATTATAGCCGGGCAGGTTATGGCTCGTGGTGCAGGCAAGTCTCTTGACAAAATTCTTGAACTGTTCAATAAAACAGCCATTGAAGTTATTGAGGGACAACAATATGATATGGATTTTGAACACCGCAAAGATGTAACCGAAGACGATTACATTGAAATGGTTCGGCTCAAAACGGCTGTGTTGTTGGCTTGTGCCTGCAAAACCGGAGCGCTCATGGCCGGTGCTGATGCTCAGGTTGCCGATGCGTTTTACGATTATGGTGAGAAGCTTGGCCTCGCATTTCAGCTGCGCGACGACTATCTTGATACATTTGGCGACCCGGCTATCTTCGGTAAAGCGATAGGAGGGGATATTACATCC
Source organism: Muribaculaceae bacterium (assembly GCA_022510465.1). Taxonomy (GTDB): domain Bacteria; phylum Bacteroidota; class Bacteroidia; order Bacteroidales; family Muribaculaceae; genus HGM05190. Next base: position 13,853 of record JAFLTJ010000028.1, on the reverse strand, counting down.
GATAAAAAAACATGGCTGTTAATAAATGCCATTCGGGATGACAAGACAGGAACTATTGATAAATGGCTTGGTGTTAATGCCCGCCCCGCCGACAAGGTTCAGGAAGTAACCGATTGTTACCGAATCCTCAATCTGGATACACGATGCAGCCAGCTGATTGATTCGTACATTGAGCAAGCGATAAATCAACTGAATAATATCCCGGGACTTAGCGAGGAAGCTCGTGAATATTTCACAAAACTTGCCGACCGCTCCCGCACGCGCAGCAACTAACGGCTCATCCCTCTGATGATAGATACCCATTCCCATCCATACCTGTCCGAGTTTGATAGCGACCGCGACGAGATAATGCTCAATGCACAGCGCGCGGGTGTTAGGCACATAATCCTGCCGAATGTTGATGTCAGTACGATTCAGCCCATGAGAGAACTTCATGGCGCTTATAAAGAACTGACATCAATGGCATTAGGTTTGCACCCCACCGAGGTGAACGAGTCGTGGCGTGACTCTCTTGCCATGATAGAGCAGGAGTGGAACATCAACCAAAACGACTATATAGCCGTTGGCGAGGTTGGGATTGACCTGTATTGGGACAAAACCTTTGCCGACGAGCAGATGCAAGTCTTTGATATACAAGTGCGCAAGGCCTTGGATATGGATATTCCCGTGATAATCCATTGTCGTGACGGGCTGGATGAGGTGCTTGAAGTCCTTTCAGGCGTTGACAGGTCTCCTAAAGCCGTGTTTCACAGTTTTGGCGGAACTGCCGATGATGTTGATAAAGTGCGCCGAGTCGGTGATTTCTATTTTGGTTTGAATGGCGTTGTTACGTTTAAAAACTCCAGGCTTGACGACACAATTCAAGAGATAACACTTGACCGTATTCTGCTTGAGACCGATGCCCCATATTTAGCCCCTGTTCCTCTGCGTGGAAAGCGAAACCAGCCGGCATATATACAGTATACTTGCGCTCATATAGCGTCGGTTCTTGAACAACCGTCGGCCGTTATTGCCGACAAGACCACCATGAATGCATCACTGCTATTCAACCTTAATCTGCCTCTAACAAATATCTGATACCACAATGAGAATTATCTTGACAACACTGATTATATCAGTTGCAACTTTATTACTACCTTGTTGCACTAATGCAAGCGAAAACACCGCTAACCCTGTTAACGACAGTGTTAATATCTCCACCGGGCAAGTCCCCGATACCGCAACGCTGGTTTTCTTTGGGGATGCAATGCAACACCAGGCACAGTTTAACCGCGCGCGCCAACTGGGAACAAAGGCCAATCCATATAATTTTGACAGTTGTTTTAAATTAATAGAGCCCGCAGTTAAGGATGCCGATTATGCAGTTGTCAATCTTGAGCTGCCGCTGGGCGGAGGTACCAACTATTCGGGATATCCAATGTTTTCTGCTCCCGATTCCTATGCCGTTGCTCTTAAAGATGCCGGATTTGACCTTTTTCTTACGGCAAACAATCATTGTCTTGACCGTAGCGATAAAGGGCTGAGAAGAACTATCGCTGTTCTTGACTCGATGGCCGTTGACCATATCGGAACCTATAACGATGCCGCTCAGCGTTCCAACCTGGTACCTTTCATCAAGCAGATTAACGGGATGAAGATAGGCTTTCTCAACTATACCTATGGCACTAACGGGTTGGTAGCTCGGAACGGTGCCGAGGTTGCGTATATTGACCGCAACAAAATGAAAGCCGAGATTGAGGCAACCCGAAAAGCCGGCGCCGAGATTATAGTTGCAACTGTACACTGGGGGATAGAGTATGTACTCAATGAAAACGAAAATCAGCGTTCGCTGGCCGATTTTCTTATCAAGCAGGGCGTAGAAATAATTATCGGAGGTCATCCACACGTCGTACAGCCAATGAAAGTTGTGACAGATGAGGTAACCGGGAATCGTTCGCTGGTAGTTTACTCTCTGGGTAACTTTATATCCAATATGACAAAGGCCAATACCCGTGGAGGTGCTTTCGTAAGAGTTATTCTGGAGCGCGACGCCAATGGCAAGGTAAAGTTCAGAAATGCCGAGTATGACACATTCATAACCGAAACGCCAACTACCCCGGGCACCAACTTCAGGGTCGTTCCATCTTGGGCAATCGACAGTCTGCCCGCCTCGCAGAAAGCCAATTGGAATCAGCACAACAACGCCGTTACAAAACTTTATGATAAATACAACATTGACGTTCCGCGCTCTAAGAAAAAATATTGAAAACAACAGCGAGCCCCGCGTAGCAATAAAGCTGGCGGGGCTCGTTGTTTTACCGGTTTTTATGGACGATATGGCGGTGGAGTAACCGAAACGTTATTTCCGTCGGTGGTTACGCCGTTTTCGGCATTTTCATCCTCGGTCGAATCGCCGTCATTGGATTCTACGTTTGATTTCTCTTCCGATTCATCCTCCTCGCGAGCCGCCAATATCTCCTCTGTTCTCGACACCCATGGGCGCTTGCCGAAAATTTTCTCAACATCCTCGGTAAATATAACCTCGTTGGTAATTAGCTTATCGGCCAGCTCATTATGCCCCTGTGAATGGCTTCGAAGTATTTCCTTTGCCCGTTCATATTGTTCTGCGATAATTCGCGAAACCTCCTCGTCAATCAGCCGGGCTCGGTCCTCGCTGTAAGGCTTTGAGAAACCATAATTTTGTCCCGTTGAATCATAGTAACTGATGTTGGGCAATTGTTCGCTCATACCATAATAGATTACCATGGCGTAAGCCTGCTTGGTTACCCTTTCTAAGTCGTTTGCAGCTCCGGTAGAAATATGGCCTATAAACAGCTCCTCTGCAGCGCGGCCTCCCAACGTCGCGCAAATCTCATCCAATATAGCCTGGGATGGAGTAATCTGACGCTCTTCCGGCAGATACCATGCAGCCCCCAATGCTTTACCGCGAGGAACGATAGTAACCTTTATCAACGGGTTAGCATAACGCAGATGCCACGATACAGTCGCGTGTCCAGCCTCGTGTATGGCTATGGCTCGTTTCTCCTCATCGGTTGTTATCTTGTTGCGTTTTTCCAATCCGCCTATTACCCTGTCAACTGCCGCAACAAAATCCGACCGCCCAACCATCGTCTTGTTGTGTCGCGCAGCGATTAGAGCTGCCTCGTTGCACACATTGGCAATGTCAGCCCCCGAGAACCCGGGTGTCTGACGTGCCAGCAGGTCAACGTCTACCGTCTCGTCTATCTTTATGTTACGAAGATGCACGTTGAATATCGCAACACGCTCGGGCAGGTCGGGCAGGTCCACATATATTTGTCTGTCAAATCTACCGGCTCTCATCAGCGCCTTGTCAAGTATGTCGGCACGGTTTGTCGCTGCGAGTATGATGACACCGCTATTGGTGCCAAAACCATCCATTTCGGTCAGAAGCTGATTCAACGTACTCTCGCGCTCATCATTTGCGCTCATGTTCAGGTTCTTCCCTCGAGCTCGGCCAACGGCATCAATCTCGTCGATAAACACTATGCACGGCGCTTTCTCTTTGGCTTGTCTGAACAGGTCGCGAACGCGTGACGCTCCAACGCCAACAAACATTTCCACAAAATCCGAACCCGACATTGAGAAGAACGGCACGTCTGCCTCGCCGGCAACAGCCTTGGCTAAAAGCGTTTTACCGGTTCCCGGAGGGCCAACGAGCAACGCACCTTTTGGAATTTTACCGCCAAGATTGGTATAACGCTGTGGATTTTTAAGAAATTCAACTATCTCCTCAATCTCGGTTTTGGCCTCCGACAGCCCCGCGACATCCTTGAACGTTACCTTTTCCGAGCCATCTTTATCAAACACCTTTGCTTTCGATTTTCCTACGTTGAACACACCGCCCGGACCGCCGTCTTTGCCGCTAACCCGTCTCATCATAAACAGCCAGAACGCTATGATTAACAGTATCGGGCCAAAAGACCACAATAACGACATGAAATCACTTGACCGTTCATATTCTACATCTCCGGTAAAGGCTCCCGACGCGCGCCAGTCCTCGATTTTGTCCTGTAATTTGTCGGCCGACGGGATATTAGTTCTCAGTACAGCCTTGGTATTAGGCTGTATTTTGTCTTTAAATATCACCTTTGCCCGTTCAGGGGTCAGCACGGCCTCGGCCTCGCCCTTAGCTGCGTTTACAACTATCTTTGAGATGCCTTTCGCCTCTACCTCTTTCTCAAACTCGGTGAAATTAACATCCTTGGTTACGCTGTTTTCGTCAAGAAGCAGCATCCCTCCCAAGAATATAAAAACAAGGGCATACGCCCAAAATATACTGAACTTAAAGCCTTTTTTCGGTTTTAACTGAGACATATAAAATCTGTTTACTGGTTTAAAATTTGAACCATTTGTTGTTAGAATATATCCGGATACTCGGTGATTTCTGCATCGCTCCACAGCTCCTCCAGATTATACAGCTCGCGGGCGTCTCGTGTAAACACGTGAACAAGCGTGTCGCCATAGTCTATAACAATCCACTGCGCTGCGCGATATCCGTCATAGTTGAATGGTTTTATCTGATAATTTTCCAGCATATATTCGCGAACGTGGTCGGCTATCGACGCTACATGCATTGAAGATGTACCCTCACAGATGATAAAGTGGGGCGAAGCCGCCGTCTCAATATGACTCATGTCGATATGGGTTATATTAAGTCCCTTACGGTCTTGAATAGCTTCGATAAGCTGCTCTATAAGTTGTGTTGATATTTTACTTTCTGTCATCGGCTATGTCTTATTGTCTACAAAAATAGAAATTTTGTTCTGATTTTTGATTCTCTTTTAATATCATTAACAAATATCGTGCCTATTTTGTTTCGCTGGCCTTGAATCTCGCTCTTTATTCAAATTTTATGGCACTTGACGGTTTGATTGACGCGATTACACGCGCCGGAACCAAAAGGACAAGCGCCGCCATTACAACAACCCCTATGTTGAGCAATATGAACGACTCCATGTCAAATTTTACCGGTACAAAATTGAGATAGTAACTATCCGGGTTCAGCGGTATTATGTGCCACTGAGATTGAGCTGCTATCATCAGCAATGCCACTGTGTTGCCTATGATTAATCCTCTGAATACAAGCCGCTCGGCCACGTAGATGAATATCTTGACTATCGATAGAGTCGACATACCCATCGCTTTCAGAATACCTATCATGTTAACCCTTTCAAGTATGATGATAAACAAGCTTGAAACCAGCGTAAATCCCGAAACTACCGCCATCAATATCAGTATTACCACAACATTGGTATCAAGCAGAGCAAGCCAGCTGAAATAAGCTGCCCCGGTCGAATGGATATTGCGCAGTTGATATAGCGGCATTTCAGGATGGGTGGCAACGCGTTTATATATAGCATCCTCAAGCATTGCCGTTGCCTTGTCGATTGCCGCGTCATCCCCCTGGATATCTATCGCCACTGTTGAACCCTGACGTTCTGTCAGGTTGGTGACATGTTGTAGAAAATCTCGCCCGGCGTATGCATAAACCATATCGTAATCACTGAAATGAGTGTCAAATATTCCGGTGACTGTCATCTTGCGAACCCTGACGTTATCGCTCGAAACGAAATAAGCTTGAATCCCGTCTCCAACATCCAACTGTAGACGAGACGCCAGAATGGCCGGTATCACAAGCTGATTTGATATCGAATCGGCCGTAAACCGCGGCATCGACCCTTTAATCAGATTTTTCTCTATAAAATCGTCACCCAGAGCAGGGTCAATTCCCCTTAGAATCATCCCCTGAAAATCATCGGCAGTTTTGAATATGACAGGAGTGGCAATCGTTAGTTTCGCTTTCGCTCCTGGCAGAGTTTCGGCTATTAGTTGCTCCAACTCGGGTGTATATTCTATGTTTCCCGATATTATCCCGGTTAATTTTGAAGGCTGTGGATAAATAATTATCTGAGAGTCAAACCCCATTATTTTCGCCTTTATCTCATGCTTGAAACCGAGCATAATCACTACCGATAGCAGCATGACAACTATTGATACAGCAATACCGGTCACGGCGATAACCGTGCCGGCACTTGCTCGCCGCGACCCGTCTCCCGAGTCGCTTATACGCATACGCCGCGCTATGAATAGTTCTGTATCCATTTATACTTCATAACCGGTCAAAACTAAACTTTGACCGGCTGTGAACGTTAATGACTTGATGTAAACCCTTATTAGTTAATCTTATCAATCTCCGGAGCAATCAGCTTGTAACCCTTGCCATGGATGTTGATAATCTCAATTGCCGGGTCATCCTTAAGGTGCTTGCGCAATTTAGTGATATACACATCCATTGAGCGTGCATTGAAATAATTGTCGTCAATCCATATTGTCTTGAGCGCAAAGTTTCGCTCCAGAATTTCATTGACATGTGCACACAGCAAACTGAGCAATTCCGACTCCTTTGTTGTCAGCTTGGTCACCTTATCCTCAATCATTAACACCTGCTTTTGGGTGTCAAATGTGAATTGACCTATCTTGTACATCGTTATCTCTTTGCCCTTTTTGCCCTTTGTGCGGCGCAATATCGCTTCAATACGGAACACAAGTTCCTCCATTGAGAACGGTTTCGTAATATAGTCATCGGCGCCTATCTTGAATCCCTCCAGGATGTCCTCTTTCAGTGATTTGGCCGTCAAAAAGATAATCGGTATATCTGAATTGACAGTATGAATCTCCTGCGCTAAGGCAAAGCCATCCTTTTTGGGCATCATAACGTCAAGAACACATAGGTCATACTTCCCTTTCAAAAAAGCCTTGTATCCGCTCTCGCCGTCGCTATATAAGTCGGCGTTAAAGCCTTTTGCCTGCAAGTATTCACGAAGAAGCATGCCAAGATTCTCGTCATCTTCACACAGTAATATTCGCAATTTGTCCTCCATAATCAGTCAATTATTTTGTTGTTGGTAATATAATCGTAAATTTAGTCCCTACACCATATTCGCTTTCAGCATGAATGGTGCCGTTTAACTCGGTAATGATTTTGTGAACGTAGGCCAGCCCGAGACCAAACCCCTTGACATCGTGGCGATTTCCGGTTGACACACGATAAAATTTCTCGAAAATTTTCTTAAGGTCATCCTTCTTTATGCCAATGCCGTTGTCGCCGATTTCGATTGCAATACGGTCACCTCCATGAACCATTCGCGTTTTGACTTTCAACAGCAATGCCCGTTCCTCATCCCGATATTTAACCGCATTGTCAAGAAGATTGAAAATCACATTTGTAAAATGCATTTCGTCAACGTTGACAACCGCGTTCTCGGCATTCAGGTCGGCCTCTATCCGGCCACCATACTTTTCAATCTTTATCTTGAACGTATGGATTATATTGGCTATGGCCACATTGGCGTCAACCTCCTGCAATTTCATCGTTGTCTTCTGACGGTCAAACATCGACATCTGCAATACCTTCTCCACCTGAAACCGCAAGCGTTTTGTCTCGTCGTTAATTACGGTTGATATGTGCTTCAACATGCTCTCGCTTTTACGAACCGAGTTGTCGTTGAGCATCTGCGCCGCCAGCGATATTGTAGATATCGGTGTCTTAAATTCGTGGGTCATATTGTTTATGAAATCATTCTTCATTTCAGTCAGCTTCTTCTGCCTGAATGCAAGAATTATCGTATAAACAAATGTCACCAGCAGTATGAACGTGAACGCAAACGATGGAATCATAAACTTGATTGACCGCAAGATATAATCATCCTTGGTTGGGAAATAAACTTTCAGATAATTCATCTTGTTGCGAGGGTCGTTAGGGAAAAGCGTTTGCACAAACGTGCTGCCGCTTGTTGCATCCGTTGTCTTGTAATTCTCTGAATGATATATCAGCGCCCCGGCACGATTGACTATTGCAAATTCAAACGGGAGGTCAAGCCCCACGTTGTCAAGCTCGCGTTTGATATAGCCGGCAACCGTTGCCGAGTCGGCACGCTCGCTGATGGGCCGGTTGCTCGACTGACTGATAATGTTGAGTATAACATTATTCATCAAACTGCGTTGATAAAGATACTGTGCCCTGAGAGTCTCATGGGTCGTCGTTCGCGACATCCCCTGCTTCCCCTTCATCCCCTGATTGAGTGTCAGCGCATTAAGGTCCCCTTTCAGCGTTAAGTCACCTTTGACCCCCTCATTTGTTGTAAATGAGTATTTTATACCTCCTATTACAGGTTGCCCGTTTGATGAATAGCCGGGATAATAGGATGACTCTATCTGAGCCGCATCCTCCTCCATGAAATACTTGGCCTCATCCTGTTCCAATGCCGTTGTAACAGCATATAAACTTCGCTTGACTCCCTCGGCAAACTGGTCATCGCGCATCTTGGTCATGTTGCGCATATACATAATCTGGATATACAACAACCCGCCAAAGGTCATTGCCATGATTACTGTTAAAAACCAGATTGTCGATTTTTTCATCCTAAACGTAGTGTAAAGTTCTGTCTATATGACTGCTAAATTAATTGTTAATTTCACTGTTAACGCAATTTTTAACATTTAACGTCAAAATTAACAATTAATTGTGAAAAATACACTATTTTAGACAAAATAATCCAAAAAAAGTTTAATTTAAAGACAAAAATTTATTTTATCGTCACCTGCGTCGCTCCATATCCATATTCTCTGAACGATGCATCTTGAACCTGATGTCCTTTATATCTGTGATTTAGCTCTTTTGCTATCGCCTGACGAAGAACACCCTCGCCCTTGCCGTGTATGAACACTATTTTCTGTCCGTGATTCTTCAAATTCATATCCATTACACGGCGAAATTCATCAACCTGCAGGTTTAGCATGTCGGCCGATGAGAGACCACGTGTGCTGTCTACAAGCTCGTGAATGTGCAAATCAACTTCGACAATATCGCCTTTCGTTTTACGGTTTTGGTGTCGTTTGACCGGGCGCTTGCGTTCTCGCATGTCGGCATTCTTTTTGGCGTTCAGCTCCTTTTCAAGGCGTGGAGCGTCAACAACAAGCGGCCGCTGAACTACATCCTCTTTTACAATATCGATTGCAATTACAGGTGTTTCAAAATACAGGTGTTCGTTGAAACAGTGAAGCTTCAGAAATTTAATCGGGTCAAGGCGATATTCGGCTGTAACAGCAGGTTTCAGCTCAAACGATTTATCACGCTTGAACGCGATATATTGAACGGCTATAACCTCAATATCCGGCAGGTCCTCTCGCAGCAATTCCCCCAGCAACAACTGAATATTTGGTTCAACCATTCCGGCATATCTTATTTTCCACTCTTTCTCCTCTTTCCGGCGGGTCATGAATGAAAAATAGAGATAATAATTTGAATCATTGACAAGATAAGTGTCAAACGTTGTTGTTCCCAACTCCTTTATGTTGCGAGGTTCAAAAGCCAGCGTAGCGCTTACTTTGTCGCCATAGTCGGTCTCCTCCATATCCTCCGGTTCAGGCTCCTCAACCGGTTGGTTTACAACCTTCGGAGCCTCGGCGCTCAATCGGGCTTGAGGCGGTTCCGGCGGAACCATTGACGCCGGAGTAACTACAACACACTCTTTTACCAATACCGGAGTCTCAAATCCATCCTCCTCAACGTATGCTATGTTACCCTCTATTTTTACAACTCGGCCACCGCCTACCGAGTTCAGATAACGAACTATATCTCCCTTCTGCATTGCTATGATTTTGTTTGTTTTTTATTCAGTTTTTCGGCCAAAAAGCGCCCTGTATAGCTCGACGGGCACGCCGCTATATCTTCGGGGGTCCCCGTTGCAACTATCGTGCCGCCGGCATTACCACCCTCCAGACCAAGGTCTATAATATAATCGGCACATTTGGCTACATCAAGATTGTGCTCTATGATTACAACCGTGTGACCGGCTTGAATCAATCGGTCAAATGAGTCAAGCAAGGTGTTTATATCATGAAAATGGAGTCCCGTAGTTGGCTCATCAAAAATAAACAGAGTTGGCTCAACCTTTTCCATACCAAGATAATAGGCTAACTTAACTCGCTGGTTCTCACCACCCGAGAGGGTTGATGAACTCTGCCCGAGTTTGATATAGCCCAATCCTACATCCTTGAGCGGTTGCAGCCGGCGCGCTATCGTTTGTGCAATGCGATTCCCGGCGTCATCATTGAAAAAGTCAATAGCCTGATTGACAGTCATGTCAAGAATGTCATAAATATTCTTGCCGCGATATTCAATCTCCAAAATATCGCGCTTGAATCTTTTACCGTTGCATTCGGGACATGGAATCGAAATATCGGCCATAAACTGCATCTCAATAGTAATAGAGCCTTCACCCTTACACTCTTCACATCTGCCGCCATCGGTATTAAACGAAAAATATGATGGCCCGTATCCCATCTGCTTTGAACCCTGTTGTTCGGAATATAGACGGCGTATTTCATCGTATGCTTTCAAATACGTCGCCGGATTCGACCGTGTTGACCGGCCTATCGGATTCTGGTCTATGAACTCAACATTTTTAATCCGTTTCACATCTCCGCTCATATCATTGTAGGTCCCCGGTGCTTCGCTTGAAATCTCAAGATGTCGGGCCATTGACCGATATAAAATATCGCGTACAAGCGTCGATTTGCCCGAGCCGCTTACTCCGGTTACTACCGTCATCACCCCGAGTGGAAATATGACGTCAATATTTTTCAGATTATTTTGAGTCACCCCCGTGAATTTTATATAGTCACGCCAGCGACGTCGTGATGCCGGCACCGGAATTTGTCGTTTTCCGCTCAGATAATCCAGGGTGTAGCTCCTCTTGGAGGTTGACAGACTGGCAACATCACCCTGATAGATTATTTCTCCGCCATGCATACCGGCTTCCGGTCCTACATCGATTATGTAATCGGCTGCACGCATTATATCCTCGTCATGTTCTACAACTACAACCGTATTCCCTATGCGTTGCAACCGTCTAAGTACGTTTATAAGACGCTGGGTGTCACGCGAGTGTAAGCCTATAGAGGGCTCGTCAAGAATATATAGCGAGCCAACGAGACTACTCCCAAGCGAGGTTGCCAAATTAATACGTTGACTCTCACCGCCCGACAGGCTTGCCGACAAGCGGTCCAGCGTCAGATATCCCAAACCCACTTCATCAAGGAAAAGCAATCTGTTGCGTATCTCTGTCAGCAATCGGGCTGCTACTTGTCCATTGTGGCCGTCGAGAACTATTTTGTCAAAAAATTCTCTCAGGTCGCTGATTGGCATTGTAACAAGTTCGGTAATTGTCTTGCCGTTGACCTTGACATAATTGGCATCTGAACGAAGCCGGCTGCCATGACATTCAGGGCATATTGTCTTGCCTCGGTAATTGGCTAAAATCACACGGTATTGCACCTTGTACAGATTCTCCTCAACCATTTTAAAGAATCCGTCAATCCCTGTAAATGAGTCATACCCGTGCCACAGAATATCTTTTTGCGATTGAGTCAGTTCCCGGTAGGGGCGGTGTATCGGAAAATCGGCTTTATCGGCAATAGAGATTAAGGCCCGTTTCCATTCGCTCATTTTTTCGCCACGCCAGCAAGCCACTGCGTCTTCATAAACCGACAATCCCGGGCGTGGAACAACAAGCCGTTCATCTATCCCTAAGGTCTTGCCAAACCCCTCGCAGCATGGGCAGGCTCCAAGCGGATTGTTAAAGTTGAACATTTGGTCACTCGGCTCTGTGAATACCATGCCGTCAGCTTCAAATCGTTTCGAGAAGCGATGAGTTTCAACGCTCCCATCCTCAAGCCACACGCGCAAACAACACTCATCATTCCCCTCATAAAACGCCGTCTCTACCGAGTCGGCCAGGCGGCTCCTTTCATCATCGTCTGCCGAAATCGAAAGACGGTCAATAAGCAACTCCATCCCATCAAGAGAGGCCGGCTCGCTCCCTTGGGTAAGCATGTCGGCGATTGTGTGAAAATTATTATCACTATCAATCAACCGCGAATAACCCGCCTTTGAAAGAACATCAAGTTGCGTTTCAGCTTTGCGGTTTTCAGGAACATGTATTGGCGCCGACAGCACAACGCGTGTCCCCTCGGGATACTCCAGGGCTTTTGACACAACATCCTCAACATTGTGCTTCTTTACCTCTTTGCCGCTTATTGGCGAAATTGTGTGACCAATCCGGCCATATAGCAGCCGCAGATAATCATAAACCTCGGTTGATGTGCCAACCGTACTTCGTGGATTGCGAGTGTTGACCTTCTGTTCAATAGCTATCGCCGGAGGCAGCCCTTTTATCATGTCACACTCCGGTTTGGCCATTTTACCCAGAAACTGACGGGCGTATGCGCTTAGACTCTCTACATAACGGCGTTGCCCCTCGGCATAGAGCGTGTCAAAGGCAAGTGACGATTTTCCCGAGCCCGACAGGCCGGTAATCACCACGAGCCGATTGCGGGGAATCTTTACGTCAACATTTTTTAGATTATTGACACGCGCCCCTTTGATAGATATTGAAAAGTCAGTACTCATTCTATCGTTTTATTTCATAAATACGAAATAAACTGCCATTATCAGACACACGAATGCCGCAAAATGATTCCAGTGAAGCGCTTCCCCTTTGAAAACTACTACCGAGAACAATGTGAATACGGCAAGGGTAATAACCTCCTGTATCACTTTTAGTTGCATCAATGAAAAAGGCCCTCCGTTACCTTGAAATCCAATTCGGTTGGCCGGAACCTGACACGTGTATTCCAGCAGTGCGATTCCCCACGATACAAGAATGACGACATACAGCGGCGTGTTCGACGTGAAAACATTCATCTGTTGAAGTTTCAGGTGCCCATACCACGCAAATGTCATAAAGATGTTGGATACAACCAACAACGCAATAGTAAACCAGGCATTCATCCCTTTAACGCTCCTTCTGTTTAGAATTTTGAAGCAAGCTCGGCCGCCCTGGCACAACCATCGGTCTTGTCAATATCTCCCTCGTTGAATACTCCGGGAACGCATACCTCCCCTACAAAATTCCACTTCAGCAAATCAAACGTGCGGTGGAGCGGCATTGTCACGCCATCCATAACACTCTCATCGTTCTCTTCACAGCAAGTTATGATGCCACATTTTTTTCCTGAAACATCCTTTTTGCCAACGTAAAAAGAGAACACACGGTCAATTACACATTTAATTTGCGCCGGGATAGAATACCAGTAAACCGGCATCGCATAAACTATTGCGTCGGCCTCCTGGATGTGTGGGGCAATTACGTTAAAATCGTCGTCAAACGAGCATGCTTTACCGGTTTTAAAACAAGTCATGCAAGCTCTACAGCCTCCAAGATTGAGCATTGCTGCATCAAAACGTGTGATTTCGTGCCCAAGCGATTCGGCCGCTTTAGTGAACGAATCTACCATGGCAAATGTATTGCCGTTTTTACGGGGGCTTCCGGTTATGATTAATATCTTCATTTTGTTATATTTTTTTTGATTTAGTGTGCAAAATTACGATTGTACCGACTAATATACAAATCTACTCTGAATAATAATTGCCATGCCTTTTCAAGCTGCGTTTTTTGATGGTGCAAAATTACAATATATTTCGCGTTTTTTACCCCTTTAAATTTACAACTTTGCAAAAGCAATGAAAATACCTGGCGGCCTCGATTTGCCCCACCTGTCTGTTGCCATACGATAGTGGTCGTTGTGGAAATTTGCTACCGATGTGGTGGGTATTGTGCCAAAAGGATAGTTATTTTATGGAAATATGCAACTTAAGTGTTAAATTTGTGTTAAATAGCGACAAAAGTGTTGCTTGTTTGAAAAACGGTTGTAACTTTGCAACAGTTTTTCATGGTATTAGATTTAAGGTAAAAAGATTATTCGTCGGG
>JAFLTJ010000027.1 GCA_022510465.1 Muribaculaceae bacterium | reverse complement strand
TTTACTTTTTAAGAGTTATTTTTCAACTCAAACCCCTTTAATTTCTTTTAATACGCTGATTTACAAAGATATTAGAATATAATAGAAAGTAATAGAAAGAATATGTGTGAGTTCTGTTCTGGGCACCCTGAATTGGAGTCAACTAAAAGAAAAACAATTAGTTGGCTCTTTTCTTTTTAAGATTTGCACCGAATTTGCACCGACAAAAAATAAAATATATGGAAGAAGATTTCAAAACTATCGAAGAGAACAATAATGAAGATGCTCAAGATCTTCAAGATATTGATACCTCTGGAATAGTAGTATATGCCAGAGATTGGACTATTCAGACTATATATAGCCAGATTGCAGCAAAAAATATAGATTTAAATCCAAAATTTCAAAGAAGAAACGCCTGGCGAGATAACCGTCGAAGCAAATTAATTGAATCTATAATTATGGGCTATCCTATTCCAGAGATAGTCCTGGCTGAAGACCCTGCGAAGAAACGATCTTTTATTGTGATTGATGGTAAACAAAGATTACTATCGATTGCCGGTTTCATTGATCATGAAAATTACAAATATTGGGACACTCCTTCGTTAAGACAATTGACAGTGTGTAAAGAATTAAACGGGTTGAGTTATTCTCAATTACCTGAAACAAGCAAAAGAGAATTTGACAATTCATCTTTAAGATGTACGGTAATTACTAATTATAATGATGTCCAGGTATTATATGACATATTCTATAGATTAAATTCTGGTTCTGTACCTCTATCCTCGCAAGAACTAAGACAAGTTTTAAATAAAGGTTCATTTGCAGACTATTTGATTGAAATAACAAAAGAAATTTCTCCAATTCATAAAGTGATGGGGTTAAAAGAGCCTGATGATAGACTTCGAGATGTTGAAATAATCCTACGTATTATGACAATGTATTTTTATGCTAAGGAATACAAGGGAAATTTACGGAGATTTCTAGATGAGTCTATGAAAAAAACAACTAATGATTGGGCTCAAATGGAACAACAAGTAAAATCTGTATATGATAAAATTATTGAAGCCATATCCTTATTAGAAAATATTTTCGGAAATACCAAAAATATTGGTCGTAAATATAAAGGTGGTGATTTTGAAAAAAGATTTAATAAGGTCCTTTTCGAAGTAGAGATATTTTACTTTATGAATTTAAACAACAATATCATTCAACATAAAGAAAAATTTATAGAAGGATTTAAACAACTGAGTTCAAATGATTCTGAATTTTTAGCATCAATAGAAAGTTCAACAAAAAATATTGAAAATTATAAAATTAGATATGATAGGATGCAAAAACTTATTAATAGTTCATTTGATTTGCAATTAAATATTAGTCCCTTTAGTTAATTATGTCTTCTAAATTAGAAGCATTATTTGTGAATCTACAGGATTATTTGCTTGATTTAGAAATTAAGTTTAGAACCCATTAAGGATAAGGATGAAACCTTATTTGATAGTGATGATGAACTTAACATAAGATCATATTGTGTATTATGTCATGCTGCATTTGAAGAATTTGCAGAATCAATAGCATTATATGCTTTAGAGGAAATTACTAACAAATTTATAAATGAACAAAGAATCAGTTATGGATTATGTACTCTTCTTCATTTTACCACTCAAAAGACAAATTCAGTAGAAGATGTAGAAACAACATTTGATTATTTGACTAAAAAATTGAGAGAAATAAAATCAGAACTTTCTAAATTAATATTAATAAATAATCATGGAGTATCTATAAAATATTTAAAAAAAATGCTGACTCCTTTAGGTATTGATGTATCCAATGATATACACTTAATAAGTTCTCTAGAACAATTGGCAGTTCACCGTGGCGCATATGCACACAATTTTTCTCAATCAAGAATTAAAATTATTCCATCCACTCTTGATTTATTAAATTACGTAAATGATTCAATTCTTCTAATGAAAAAATTATATCTACAAATTGAAAATATAAAATATTTTAGTTATAAATATTAATTGATTAGGTTTTACTTTTCTTCATACGGGAATAATACAATCGTTTTAGTTCATTGATTATATATTCCCGATCTTTTTTTCTAAAACCATATCATCTATTCTTTTATGAATATTCGATTCTAATGCTATTTCAAACCTTGGAACTGCACTTTCTTCTTTTGCTAATTCATATATCTCCAGAATTTTTTCGTATTTATTAAAACAAAAAGCAATGGGGAGAGTCTTTAAATCTGTTGCTTCTGCTTTTAACATTCCACCTCCTAAATTTGTCCGTCCAGTTAGTTCTCTCAATAACCAAAAGAGAGAAGAATTACAAAATAGCCAAAGATTTAGTTTTTCTTCTCCTGACAAATTACCATATACTTCTACATAACTGTATGTATATCCTTGGCAGTCATTTATACAACAGAAATGGGTTCCAATACCGCGAGACATTATTAAAACAGATTGATTTCTTGTTGCAGAAATATTGGAACATTTAATAAAGTTCTTTGGATTATTCCATGTATATAATGGACCATCTTCAGATGTATAATAAGGTACAGTATCAGGCTCATATCTAGAAATAATTTTATCTTTGGTTAGATTTAATCCCTGACCTATTGTTATTTTTTTTGAAAGTTCAGGATCGGTTTGCCGTAATATCTTATTCATTAAATTTAATAAATAAGAGTCGGATTTTAGTATTATACTCCATTTATAGGTATTTAGAAGGGTATTGTCATAATCAAAAGATTTTATAATTATCTCAGGAGTTGATTCTTTGAGATTAATATTACACGTATGTTCTTTTAGATTCGTTTTAGTATGAAAAAATTTAATTTTTGATTTAGCAGTATCTATATCTTTATGTTTTAAGAAAGTAATCACAGTATTAATATCAGCCGTATCAAAATATTTAAAGTCTGAATCAATAATTGCGCTTACATTACAATTTTTCAAAAGGAAATCTTGGAAAAGTTTTCCATAATCTGTAGCAAGCCATGCATTTTCAGTGATCAATGTATTCATACCATGAGGAGCTAATATTCTCAAAGATAACTCATAAAAATATATGAGTAAATCTACTCCTTTGGGGAACAGTTTGTAATAATCTGGACATCTTATTTTAAGTTCTTTCTGTAATGACTCTTTTAATTCGCTTGTAAAAGATGGACTACGAGCTTCCAAATATGGCGGATTACCGATAACAATGTTGAACTGCACCCCAAAAGTTAGACATAAAACTTTTGGAGTGCAGTTTCTATATGAAACATACATTTGAAGAAAAAATTCATTATGTGAGATTATTCCTTTCAGGAATGCCCCAAAGACGCATATGCAAGCAATATCATCTTGGGCAACATTATTTGGAAAATCTAATAGACCGCTATCGTCAATACGGAGAGGATGGCTTGCATACAAAAAAGCATAATATTCTAAACGCCCAAGAAAAGGAACGTTTAGTGCGTTTATTTATCGAAAAAGGAGTAACTTTGCGTCAAATATGTAAAGAACATGGAGTTAGCAAAACAGCATTCGAGAAATGGGTAAGAATGGCTCGAACGTTAGGCTATAATTCTCTGCATAATGTTACACAACGAGGCAGACCTCCCAAAGACCCAATGGCACGACCAAAGAAGAATACACCTCAGACGGAACTTGAGAAGCTTCAGACAGAGAACCTACGGCTGCGAGCCGAAATCGCGCTGCTAAAAAAAGTGAAGGCCTTAGTCGAGGAAGAAGAAGCCCGGGCACGGCTCAATGGGCAAAAGCCATCGACGAACTAAGGTCGGAATATCCTCTTGACTTATTACTTGAGTTAAGAAAGATGGCACGTTCGGTATTCTACTATCATCTCAAACGCCTAAAAGCCAAAGAAAAATATGCTGCTGAGAAAGAACTAATCAAATCTATCTTTCATGAGCATAAGGGGCGTTATGGTTATCGTCGGGTAACAGCCGAGATGCGTAATCGTGGATTTATAATCAATCATAAGAAAGTACAGCGATTAATGGTATCGATGTCTCTTAAAAGTCAAATACGCAAGATACGCTATCGCTCCTACAAGGGTGAAATAGGCAGAATAGTGCCCAATATTATAAACAGGGACTTTGCAGCCACGGCTCCAAATCAGAAATGGGCAACTGATGTCACCCAGATAAACATAGGAAATACAAAGCTGTATCTTTCCCCAATACTTGACATGTTCAATGGCGAAATTATATCCTATAATATCTCAACATCTCCAAATTTAGAGCAAATATATGATATGCTTGACAAAGCTTTTGCAAAATATGACAACCTTGAAGGGTTGATTATCCACTCTGATCAGGGATGGCAATATCAACATTTTGGATATAGACAGCGACTTGAACAAAGACATATAGTTCAAAGTATGTCCCGCAAGGGGAACTGTCTTGACAACGCCATGGCTGAAAACTTCTTCGGTATAATGAAATCAGAACTGCTGTATGCTGAGAAATTTGAATCGCCAGAAGCATTTATAAAGGCTTTGGAGGAATATATTGAATATTACAACAATAAAAGAATCAAATCCCGGTTAAAAGGAAAGAGCCCGGTGCAATACCGAACTCTTTCAATAACCAGTTAATGTTTAACCCGTCTAACTTTTCGGGGTCAGTTCAAAGCTTAGGCAGCCCCTTTGTAATTGGTGAATAAGTTACAAAAGTTATATATCCGGTCTTATTAAATTCAGTGATAGGAGTGGATAAAGCCGGGGGAACGCAGATTTTGTGAGAATTTTGTTGTAAATTTGCCACGAATGATATCAAAAAAGACGGATATGGCTCGGATACTTGTTATTGACGACGAGGAGGCTTTATGTGAAATCCTCAAATATAATCTGGAAAAGGCCGGATATGAAGTAGAAACGGCCTATAGCGCCGAGGAGGCTCTGAAAATGAAACTCACGGCTTTTGATTTGATTATCGCCGACATTATGATGGAGGAGATAAGCGGATTGGAATTTGCCGAACAGGTCAGAGCGAAAGAGGAAACGCGCAGTATTCCGATAATTTTTTGCACTGCGCTCGACGGGGAGGATAATGCCGTTCGCGGGCTGAACCTCGGTGCCGACGACTATATCACAAAACCGTTTGCTATCAGGGAGGTAATGGTGAGAGTCAAGGCTGTTTTGCGGCGCTCGGGTGTAGCTGTGGAGTAGAAATCAAGGTATCGGCTAAAGCAATGTCTTCAAAAAAACGTATAAACTACCGCTGGCGGCTGTTTTTGCTGATAATGCTGCTGATGGTGTTTACTATCGGTGCTTTTTTTGGATGTCTTCTGTTTCAGGAACAGGAACTGCAGGCATATATAGTGCACAATAGGCTGTCGGTCATGAATACCCGGATATGGTATCTGACGATTGCCATCGTGGTGGTGGTGACGGCCGTGACCTACTATTCAACCCGCGTATTGACGCGTAACATATTGATATTGCGCGATTTTGCACGCAAAGCGACCAGTGGCGAACCAATTGATACAAATTATGATTTTCCCCATGACGAACTGGGAGATATCTCGCGGGAAATCGTGGCTCTCTACAAGGACAAATATCGTGCAATCACGCGCAGCAACCGCGAGCGGGAGGTTGCCCTGAATGCTATCCAGGAAAAGACTCGCATCAAACACCGGCTGACGAGCAACATTAACCACGAGCTTAAAACCCCTATCGGGGTCATAGGCGGATATATAGACACAATCCTGTCGGACCCCGATATGCCGGCCGAAATGAGGGTGAAATTCCTGGAACGTGCGCGCAAGAATGTGGATAGGCTACAGTCGCTGCTGGAGGATGTATCGACGATGACCAAATTAGAGGACAGCAGCGAGCCGCTTCCACTCAAAGAGGTTGATTTTCATGACATGATATTCCAAATCAACACCGGATTTGAGGCATCGCGCATCGCGCCGACAATGGAGTTTTCCTACGAAATACCGATGGGGTGTGTGGTTCAGGCAAACGAGAACATCCTGCATGGCGTACTGCTAAACCTGATACGCAACGCGGCCGTACATTCGGGCGGGCATAATATCATGATGAAGCTCATAGCCGAGTCGGCAAATTTTTACACATTCTCGTTCAGTGACGACGGGGATGGAGTGCCCGAGGAGAGTTTGCCCCATCTTTTTGAGCGCTTTTACAGGGTGGATAAAGGGCGTTCGCGCAAGGCCGGGGGTACCGGCTTGGGATTGTCGATTGTAAAGAACTCAATCATAGCAATGGGCGGCACAATATCGGTTCACAATCGCTCGACCGGAGGTCTTGAATTTGTCTTTACGCTTGTCAGATGGGATGCTCGCGACCGCATCAAGCGCCCCAAGCGCATTAAGTAGATATTCAAAAAACCGACAAGGAGTCGCGGAGTCAATAAGTTATAACATGTGAAAAAATCAAGGCTAAAGGGATTGATATTTAAAACAAATGTTAAAAACGGGCGATTTAACAAGTCTAAAGCGAAAAATAAAATCGGAATAGCGTAAAAATTGCCCGACCTTTTCTATATTTGCAAAGAAAAATAGCGCAAGCGATATGAAAACCGTACTAATCGCCATTTTATTGGTTGCAATAGCCTTTGTTCTACTGGGAGTTAAGGTTTTATTTGTCAAAGGTGGCCGATTTCCGTCGTCGCATGTTCACGATAATGCGGCGCTGAGGGAGCGGGGAATAGGATGCGCAACCGCGGACAATGACCGCAAACATATACGAAAGATATAAACAATATATAACACAAGTAATAACAACGTTTTAGAAAAGAAATGAAGAAGTCGTCAATCATTGCCGGAAGTATTCTGATGGTTGCCCTGTCAGGAATGGTTTCATGTAGTCAATCGACAGAAACGACCAATGGCGCTGCCGGAACAGCTTCGGCGGCAGAAGGAGCGAAAACAACGGCAAATTTACCCAATATCCGCTATATTGACAGCGACTCGGTGTCGGCCCACTATGAACTGGCCAAAGAGGTTCAAGACGCAGCGCTGAAAGCGATGACCCGTATAGAGAATGCCCGTCAAAGCAAAGCCAATGAGATTCAGAAGTTTGCCAGCCAAATTGAGGAAAAAGCCCGGACAAACGGTTATCTGACTCAGGAGAGCTATAACGGTGACATGGCACGCCTGCAGAAGATGCAACAAGAGGCCGAGAACTATATGATAAATCTTCAGCGAAACATAGAAACGGAGCTGGCACAGCAACAGCAGGTGTTGAGCGATTCGCTCGAGTCGTTCATCAAGGTTTATAACGCCGAGAAGGGTTATGACGCAATCCTGTTCCGTGCGGCCGGAATCTATTTCAACCCGGCTCTTGACATAACCGAGGAGGTGACCAAGGAGCTTAACGCCCGCTATGTGAAGAAAGAGGAGAGTAAGTAAATCTTTAAAACGAAATAATGATTGCACGAATAGCTATAGTAGCATAGGTCTATTATAGCTATTTTGCCCAAAAGAGATATGAAGGAGAGGTCAAAATGGATAAGCTACATGGTCAAATACGGGGTACCGCTGGTAATTACCGTAGGGCTGTGTTACTTGCTTTTTACAGGGATTGATTTTGACGAGATGATTACAATCATCAAGCGTGATTGTAATTTCACATTCATTGGAATAGCACTGATAGTCAGCCTATTCTCTCACGTTTTCAGGGCCCTCAGATGGGATATTCAGCTGAGAGCATTGGGCGTGGAGGCGCCAAAGTGGGTTCTTGTATTGAGTATTTTTGGCACATACGCGGTCAACCTTGTGTTTCCCCGTCTCGGCGAGTTTTGGCGTACCGGATGGGTGGCACAGCGTCAACGGGCACCGTTTACAACTGTTTTTGGGTCGATGGTGGCCGACCGTCTTGCCGATACGCTAACCGTTTTGCTTCTGACGGCATTCACGTTTGTAGTGGCCTCGGGCCAGCTGATGGATTATCTGTCGCAAAACACGGAGCTGTATGACAAGGTGATAGGGATTGTCACGTCGCCTTATTTGTGGCTCGGAATAGCTGCGGCGGCAGGCTTGACATGGTGGCTGCTGGCGCGTTACCGCGACAACAAGCTCGTGGTAAAACTGCGCGAGATAGTCAAAGGCCTGTGGGAAGGCTTTGCCGTGATAGCCACGATGAAAGGCAAGGGAAGATGGCTTCTTCTGACGGTTGCGCTGTGGGGATGCTATTTCTTTCAGCTGTATATCGCCTTTTATGCGTTCCCGCTGACCGCCGAGCTATTGGATAAGTATGGAATCGTGGCACCGCTTGTTTGTTTCGTTCTGTCAAGCATATCAATGGGAGTACCGTCAAACGGCGGAATCGGGCCATGGCAGTGGTCGATAATCTTCGGGCTGAGTCTGTATCCCATCGCGGGCCTCACACAGAATTATGCCGGGTCGTTTGCCAATCTTGTAATGGGCTGCCAAACGCTACTGCTGATTGTACTTGGTGTTATCACATTTGCAGTCATATCAATCGATAAACGTAATCACAAATATATCAAAACAACCGAAGCATGATTTACGACGAGCAACCCGATAATTTTCTCAATTCGGAGGATATAGCATCGGCCAACAGCCAAGAGAAGGCAGAGGCCGGAAATCGGATAGATTTTACCGATGACGGAGCCGACAAGGAACGTCGCAAAGAGCGCCGCAAACGCATCACGAAGATAATCCTGTGGGCCTGCCTGATTGTCGTCGTGGCAATCGCCGGGCTGTCGTTTTATTATTATTACCCCAATGTCAGCGATGCCCAGGCAACGGGCTACATACGCGATGTTGAGCGGCGCGGAATTCTGTTCAAAACCGGAGAAAGCCGGTTGTACCCGTCAACCGGGAGCGTTCCCGCCGATTCGTTTATAACGTTCTCGATTACATGCGATTCGCTGTTTGATGTACTCCAGGAGTATCAGTCGGTTGGAACTCCTGTCACCGTGACCTACAAAAGCTCGCGCGGAACGTTAATGTGGCGCGGCGAGTCCAATCGCATCATAACGTCGGTAAAGGCGGCTCAACCAACCGACATATTCAACGAGTAACCAGCTAACCCTCGGAGACTCAGCCGAGTTTCTGAATAAATATTAAACAATTATGACAATCAAAGACCTAAAACCGGAATTGGTATTTTCAATTTTTGATGAAATAACCAAAGTTCCCCGCCCATCCAAGAAAGAGGAAAAAATCCGTCAGTATCTCCTTGATTTTGCAACCAAACATGGAATTGCGGTCAAAACCGATTCCATTGGGAATGTTGTCATGACTCGCCCGGCCACTCCGGGACACGAGGATGCTCCTACGGTTATATTGCAGTCACACATGGATATGGTTTGTGAAAGCAATGACAAAAGTTTTGACTTCGAGAATACACCCATTACGACGGTTGTTGACGGAGAATGGCTGCGTGCCGACGGGACTACGCTCGGCGCCGACAACGGTATAGGAATGGCTGCCTCGCTCGCTGCAATGATAGATGAGGAGCTTGTACACGGTCCACTCGAGGCATTGTTTACCGTTGACGAGGAGACCGGTCTGACCGGAGCAAACAACCTTGGAGAGGGGATGATAACAGGAACAATCCTGCTCAACCTTGACAGCGAGGATGATGCGGAGATATTTGTTGGATGTGCCGGAGGTGTAGATACGACCTGTACATTTGACTACACGGCAACCCCGACTCCCGCCAACTATGTGTATTTCAAAGTTTCAATCGAAAAGGGCCAGGGCGGCCACTCGGGCGGAGATATTCACTTGGGTCGTGCCAATGCCAACAAGTTGCTGGCGCGCTATCTGTATGGGTTGACGCTCAATCATGAGATATCGTTGGCCGAGATTGACGGAGGTAATCTGCGCAACGCAATACCACGCGCCGCGCATGCTATATTTGGCATAAACGCAACTGATAAAGAGGCGGTTATAACTTCGTTGAACGTGTTTATCGCCGAGATTAAAAACGAGTATCGCGACCTTGAGCCAACACTTGAAATAACGATTGAAAGTGTTGAAGCTCCGGCGACAACGATTGACGCAACCACTGCGCATAAGCTTATCGAGAGCCTTTACAGCGCTCCTCACGGAGTTATCTCTATGAGCCGCGACCTTGAGGGTCTTGTTGAGACATCGACCAACCTGGCCTCGGTAAAGATGTTACCCGACTCTCAGATTCTGGTTACAACGAGTCAGCGCAGTTCGGTAGAGTCGCGCAAATGGGACATTGCCCATCAGGTAGAGGCGCTGTTTAAGATGGCCGGAGCCACTGTAACCCATGGTGACGGGTATCCCGGATGGGCTCCCAACCTGAAATCGCCCATCATGGAGATAGCGCGCGATGCCTACAAAGAGCTGTATGGAATTACACCGGCGATAAAGGCTATCCATGCCGGGCTGGAGTGTGGTTTGTTCCTCGAGAAGTATCCATATCTTGACATGGCATCATTCGGCCCGACGCTTAGAAATGTACACTCGCCCAGCGAAATGATGCATATTCCGGCTGTTGAGCGCTTCTGGCAGCAGCTCCGCCTGACTCTATCCAAAGTAGCCGATTTGAAGAAATAATCCCAGATTTATTTCACATAACCCCAACGAAGAGAGTGTCTTCAAAACGAAAATTTCGTTTTTGAGACACTCTCTTGATTTTTTAACAGATTTACGCTGCAAATCAATGCACAGGTTGTGAGGTCGAGGTGTTGAATTGGGCTATTGGTCGGATAGAGCCAAAAGGCGGATAAAGGGGTAAGTTATAGGAGTTATAGAAATTATATAAGGCCAGGAAAGGATAGAAGAGGATAGGAAAGAGAGGGAAAGTTGGTCAAAAGGGGAACAAATGATGGTGAAAATGGCTGTTTTGGGTAAAAAAGTAAATATATAGGGGTAAAAAGTCGCGGGTTGTTGCTAACTTTGCGGGCTGAAAAGGGGATTCCGGCTGTTGCCGGATAAAAATGGATTGTTTTAGGAATAGTTCCCCGTATTCATGATGCTGTTATGACGGAAAAATATTAAGGTAAATTAGATAAGCATGAGACGTATTACAATGAATGTAAAGGAATTGGTTTTTGTGTCCATAACCGGGATGTTTATGCTAACGCTTGGTTCATGTGGCGGAAAAGATGGTGCAACAATGCAGCAGCCGGCTCCTGAGGTGGCTGTAATGACTGTAAGTACCGGAACGAGCGAGCTTGAAACGACTTATCCGGCTACAATCAAGGGAAAAACAGATATAGATATCAGGCCGCAAGTTACCGGATTTATAACGAAGGTGCATGTTGACGAGGGTCAGCAGGTTAGAAGGGGTCAGGTTCTGTTTACATTGGACCAGGTTCAGTATCAGGCAGCTGTAGAGCAGGCTCAGGCGGCGGTTGCGGTGGCCAAAACGGCTGTATCAACGGCACAAATGACGGCTGATAACAAAAAGGCGCTGTTTGATAAAAATATTATCAGCGAGTATGAGTATCAGATGGCTGTAAATGCATTGCAACAGGCTCGGGCACAGCAGTCGCAAGCTGAGGCTTCGCTGGTAACGGCTCGAAAAAATCTGGCCTATACGGTAGTGACAGCTCCAAGTGACGGAGTAATCGGGTCGATACCTAACCGCGAGGGCTCGCTGGCATCGCCGTCGAGCGCACAGCCGCTGACTACAGTAAGCGATAACTCACAAGTTTATGCATATTTCTCGCTGACGGAGAAGGATATTCTCCAGCTCGTTGGCAACGGGGAACGTACGCTGAACAACGCAATAGCTTCAATGCCGGAGGTGCAGTTAAGACTTGCCGACGGAACGATGTATTCCCTGCCGGGAAAAGTTGCTACGGTAAGCGGAGTTCTTGACGCTGCAACCGGGGCGTCAAACGTCAGGGCTCTGTTCAACAACCCGACCGGGGTGCTCAGAAGCGGGGCAAGCGGAACTGTTATAATACCGCGAAATCAGGAGAATGTGATATTAATTCCGCAGAAGGCAACCCAGGAGCTCCAGGATATGCGATATGTTTTTGTTGTAAATGATTCCAATAAAACGGTTCAGACCCGAATTCAGGTGCTTGACATTAACGATGGCAAGAATTTTGTGGTAACGGAGGGTCTTAAGCCCGGAGACCGGATTGTAACCGAGGGTGTAGGAACGATAGTTCGCGACGGAATTGTAATTAAGCCTAAAACGGCTACAGCAGCTCCGGCTGACGGAACGACGAGCGAGAAATAAGCAACAACAACTTTAAACGCAAACAATGAAATTAGATGGATTTATAAACCGTCCTGTACTGTCGACGGTTATCTCAATATTTATTGTTCTACTGGGTATAATAGGGCTTGTATCGCTGCCTGTCACCCAGTATCCGAGCATTGCTCCGCCGACAATATCGGTAACAACGACCTATACGGGAGCGAATGCACAGGCAGTTCTAAACTCGGTTATTGCCCCATTGGAGGAGTCGATAAACGGAGCCCAGGGTATGACCTACATGGAGTCGACGGCAACAAATACGGGCAGCGCCACAATCAATGTTTATTTTGAACAGGGGTTTGACCCTGATATGGCAGCCGTAGATGTTCAAAACCGAGTAGCAAAGGCCCAAAACCTGCTTCCGGCCGAAGTGACGCGAGTTGGTGTGCTGACCCAGAAGCGACAGACGTCGATGCTTGTTGGTATCAACATAAATGCCGATTCAACGCTATACACGGAGGAGTTTCTGGAGAACTACGTGAAAATCAATGTTGTTCCACAGTTGCAACGTATATCGGGAGTTGGCGATGTGTCGGTGATGGGAGCCGATTATTCGATGAGAATATGGCTGAAGCCTGATGTGATGGCTCAGTATCACCTGATGCCGGAGGATATCACGTTGGCGCTGTCGGAGCAAAATATAGAGGCAGCCCCCGGAGCATTCGGCGAGCAGGGCAATCAGAGCTTCCAATACATCATGAGATACAAGGGTCGCCTTGTTACGCCCGAGGAGTTTGAGAATATTGTAGTCAGAGCAAATTCCAACGGCGACGTGCTTTATCTGAAGGATGTTGCCGATGTGGAGCTGGGGCGTATCAGCTACGGTTTCCACGGCAGGTTCAACGGTCAGCCGGGTGTCACGGCGATTGTGTTCCAAACCCCGGGTTCAAACGCAACTGCTATTATCGAAGACTGTCTTGCTTTTGTAGAGAACTTAAAGAAGGACCTTCCCCCGGGTGTTAAGGTTGATATCCCGATGAACAACAATGACTTCCTTTATGCGTCGATTTCACATGTAATCCAAACGCTTCTGGAGGCTTTCATCTTGGTGTTCTTTGTAACGTATGTGTTTTTGCAGGATTTCCGGTCGACGTTAATACCGGCCATCGCAATACCGGTGGCTCTAATCGGAACCTTCTTCTTCATGGGGCTGATAGGCTTCTCGGTCAATCTAATCACGTTGTCGGCGCTTGTGCTTGCGATAGCGATTGTGGTTGACGATGCGATAGTTGTGGTGGAGGCTGTTCATGCCAAGCTTGATGTGGGCTACAAGAGTGCCCGCCGCGCGTCGATAGATGCGATGAACGAGATAGGCGGTGCAATCGTATCAATAACGCTGGTAATGATGCTTGTGTTTATACCGGTATCGTTCATGCCCGGCACGAGCGGTGTATTCTACCGCCAATTTGGTCTTACGATGGCGATAGCGATAGGCTTGTCGGCGCTGAATGCGTTGACGCTGTCTCCGGCTCTATGTGCAGTGTTCCTGAAACCTCATAACAGCGACTCAACGCTAAAAGAGCGTATGGGCGATGCATATAAGGCAGCGGGAGAGGCTGTAAAAGAGAGCTATGGCCGCCGCTTGAAACTGGATTTGCCACCGATTGTAACGCTTGTATTGCTGGTTGCTACAATCACGTTTATGGTGCTGGGGCTGTTTGACTTTGAGAATGTACTTATCAGCAGCATTGCCTGTGTTGTGGCTATTCTGACGGTATTGGGCTTGTTCAGCAAGCGTTTTCACGCGGCATTTGAAGCGCTATACAATCGCGTGCTGAAAGGATATAACGGAACGACTAAATATTTTATCAAGGCAAAATATATCAGCCTTGCAATAGTGGCCGGCGCGGTAGGAATATTGGTTTGGCTGATGAGTATAACTCCAACCGGATTGGTGCCAAACGAGGATACCGGAACGCTGTTTGTGATGGTGGATATGCCCCCGGGAACGTCGCAGGAACGCACGTTTGAGACGTTGAAACAGGTTGACAAGATTCTGGGAAGTGTTCCGGCAATACAGTCGCGCACGATGATTCAGGGTTACAGTTTCATCGCCGGGCAGGGAGCAACCTACGGAACGTTCATTATCAAGCTGAAAGACTGGAGCGAGCGCGACAGCAAGAAAGAGAGCAGCGATGCAATTCTCGGCTATCTGTATCAGGCGATGACCGAGGTCAAGGATGGCCGCGTGGTTATGTTTGCACCGCCGATGATAACCGGCTACTCTGTTACCAATGGTTTTGAGATTAAGATGCAGGATAAAACCGGTGGCGACATCAATAAGTTTTTTGGCATCGTGCAGGCGTTTCTCGGCGAGTTGAACCAGCAGCCGGAGATTCAGGTTGCGTATACAACGTTTAACCCAACCTATCCGCAGTATCTGATTGACATAGACGCGGCAAAGGCCAAGCAGGCGGGCTTGTCGCCATCGTCAATACTGTCGACGTTGCAGGGATATTATGGCGGTATGTATGTGTCAAACTTCAACCGATTTGGCAAGCTGTATCGAGTAATGATGCAGGCCAATCCCGAGTCGCGCGTATCGCCTGAAACGCTTAATTCCATCAAGATTCGCAATGGCAACGAGATGGCGTCGCTAAGCAATTTTGTGAAGTTAACGCGCATATACGGTCCCGATTTGATGAACCGTTTTAACATGTTCCAATCAATCTCGGTAACCGGACAGCCGGCCGAGGGTTATTCGTCGGGACAGGCGTTGGCGGCGATTGAACGTGTTGCGGGCCGAGTTCTTCCGCAAGGATATGGATATGAGTATGCCGGAATGACCCGCGAGGAGGGAAATCAGTCGAGCAACGCGACGGCAATAATTTTTGGATTGTGTCTGCTGTTTGTCTATCTGTTGCTTTCAGCTCAATACGAGAGCTACATTCTGCCGCTGGCGGTAATATTGTCAATTCCGTTTGGATTGATGGGGTCGTTTATCTTTGCCCAGATATTTGGCGTAGACAACAATATCTATCTGCAGATTGCGCTGATTATGCTTATCGGCTTGCTGGCCAAGAACGCTATCCTAATTGTGGAATTTGCGCTTGAACGCCGCCGCACGGGAATGGCGATAGTCAATGCGGCCGTCGCCGGAGCGTCGGCCCGTTTGCGACCAATTCTGATGACCTCGTTGGCGCTGATTATCGGTCTTTTGCCGTTGATGTTTGCCCACGGCGTTGGAGCAAACGGCAACCGGGCGTTGGGAGTAGGTTCAATCGGAGGAATGTTGATAGGTATGATATTCCAGATATTCATAGTCCCGGCCTTGTTTGTCATCTTCCAGATTATCCAAGAAAAAATCACGCCGATAAAGTGGCGCGATACTGACAATGAGGGTGTAGCCAACGAATTAGAGCAATATTCACGCTAAAAACTCCAACAAAATATGAAATTTAATATAATCACAATAGGAATCACTGCAGCTCTAAGCGTATCACTGCTTGGAAGCTGCGGGATTTACAAGAAATTTGAAATGCCGCAGGAAAGCGCGTTGGCCGTTGATTATACCAAGGCCACGGCGATGGAGCAGGACAGCACAACGTTCGGCAACCTGAAATGGCAGGATGTATTCACCGACCCGATGCTTGTAGACCTGATAAATCAGGCATTAGAGAATAATACAAATTTGCGCAATGCACAGCTTAACGTTTCGATGGCCCAGGCCCAGCTAAAGGGAGCCCGGTTGTCATATTTTCCGTCGGTAGCGCTCGCCCCGAACGGAGCCGGAGCGTCTTACGCCGGAAACAGCTTCAACTGGAGCTATCAGATACCGTTGAGCGTCAGCTGGGAGGTAGATATTTTCGGCAAACTACTGAACAGCAAGCGAAGCGCACAGGCGGCTTTATATCAAAGCGAGGCATACGCGCAGGCGGTTCGCTCGGGTATAATCTCGGGCGTTGCCCAGTGCTATTATGCCATATCGTCGATTGAGAGCCAGCTGTCGTTGTCGCGAGCCACAGCCGAAAACTGGCGCAAGAGCGTAGATGTGATGAAAGATTTGAAGCTGGCCGGCCGTGTAAACGAGAGCGCAGTAGTTCAGTCAAGAGCCCAATATTACAGCATATTGGCATCAATAACCGACCTTGAAGTATCGCTTGAGAAGGCCAACAATACGATGTCGCTGCTGATGAATGTGATGCCTCAACGATGGGCCATCGAGGGGGGCAAGACGCTTGAGGCGCCCGAAATATTGCGCAACTCGATACCGATGTGTGAATTGGCAGCGCGACCCGACGTAAGGGCCGCCGAGTGGGCGCTGGCCCAGGCTTACTATGCAACCACGTCGGCCAGAGCAGCGTTTTATCCATCACTCAATATCACAGCCAACGGAGGCTTCACCAATCTGTTAGGCTCGATGATATCCAATCCCGGAGACTGGTTTGTTCAGCTTGCCGGGTCGCTTACCGCACCGCTGTTTTCCCGCGGAGCAAATATAGCCCGACTGGAGGCTGCAAAAGCGGCACAGGAAGCATCGCTAAACACGTTTGAATACACCTTAATGAACGCCGCCGCCGAGATTAGCGACGCGATGACGATTTATGAAAAGAGCGTTGAAAAGGCGGAATTGCTGGGCCGACAGATAGAAAATCTTGAAAAGTCGGTGGAATATACACAAGAATTACTATCTTTGGGGACAACCTCCACCACCTACTTGGAGGTGCTTACGGCACAACAGGGATTGCTCGGCGCACAGATGTCGTCGCTTGCCAACGAGCTCACGGGAACGCAGGCAGTAATCAATCTCTATCAGTCGTTAGGCGGTGGCCGTTAACAAATTGTACCAACCTAAAACAACACAACCATGATTAGCCCATTAGCACATATCGACCCGAGTGCACGTTTAGGCGAAGGAGTCAAAATTCATCCGTTTGCATTCATCGATGCAAATGTAGAGATAGGTGACGGATGTGAGATACTCCCATACGCATCGGTTATGACCGGAACTCGCATGGGTAAAAACAACAAAGTTTATCAGGGAGCCATCATCGGAGCCGACCCGCAGGATTTTCGCTGGCATGGAGAGCAAACCTATTGCTACATAGGCGACAATAATACTTTTCGCGAGCAGGTTATTGTCAATCGAGGACTCAAGAGCGAGGGTGGAACCCGTATAGGTAATGAGGTCTTTGTAATGGCCGGCAGCCATATAGGACACGACTCTGTAATCGAGGGCAAATCAGTTCTCGGCAATGGTGTGGCTGTTGCCGGAAATGCGGTTATAGGCGAATGTACAATCCTGTCGTCGGCCGTTATCGTGCACGAGGGGTGCAAGGTTGGTAAATGGGTTTTGGTTAAAGGCGGGTGCCGCATTGGGTCAAATGTGCCTCCCTATACCATAATGGCCCACAATCCGACGGCCTATTTCGGCGTTAACGCAATCATCATGCGCCGACAGGGATTCACCGAAGAGCAGATTGACGACGCCGCCAAGTGCTATCGCCACATATACCAGTGTGGAACGTCGGTATTCAACGCTCTGCGTCGCATCGAGGCCGATATTGAAGATGAAGTGATACGCAAAAGTGTTACCGACTTTATTCACAGCGTTGACCATCGGCTGGTTGCTCTGCCCCACGACCTATACGTTGACTAAAGACGCCTGACCGGCTTAAAAAAACAACAATCGCACCATCCTTGATTTCAAGCTAAGGGATGGTGCGATTTTTTACCGATTTTACCACAAAAAACCAAAATGACTTGACTATAACCCTGAAATAGACCGACTTATATAATTTGTGTAAATTATATAATTTATATGACACAAAACACCCGCGCCGACGGTGTTAAAATCATACCGTTGGGGTGCTTGAGAGATTAAGTTGCCGTTTGGCCAATAGAGGGGATTTGTGTAAATTTGTAGCCACAATTATGAGTTCCATGTTTAAGGTACATATCTTGGGGTGCGGGTCGGCAACCCCTACGCGGCGGCACCGGCCGTCGTGCCAGATAGTAGATTATCGTGGTAATCTGCTTATGATTGATTGTGGCGAGGGCGCCCAGCTGGAAATGCGCCGGCAAGGCCTCAAATTCTCCCGCCTGAGCCATATTTTTATCTCCCACCTCCACGGCGACCATGTTTTTGGCCTACCTGGATTAGTCTCCACAATGGCTTTGCACGAAAAGGGCGGGCGCCTGACCATTCACACGTTCGGCGAGGGTATCAAGATTCTGAAACCGCTGCTCGACTATTTCTGTCGCGACACGCCATTTGAGATTGTGTGGAGCGAAGTAAAGCCCGGCCAAACAATGACTTTGCTCGACACACCGTCGCTCACGGTGCAATCTTTCCCGCTGTACCACCGCATACCTTGTAGCGGCTATCTATTCCGCGAAAAGCCGAAAGCGCGACACCTCAACGGAGAGATGATTAAATTTTTCAATATCCCCATCCGCGACCTTGCAGCTCTGAAAGCCGGAGCCGACTGGACTCGCCCCGACACGGGCGAAGTCATCGCCAACGAGCGACTGACAACTCCCGCCGACCCGTCGCGGAGCTACGCCTATTGCAGCGACACCATTCCGTCACAACTTGTTGCCGAGGCCGTAAAAGGTGTCGACTTGCTGTATCACGAGGCAACCTACGCCGACGACAATGCTTGCAAGGCTCGCCCTCGCGGCCACTCAACGGCCCGTGAAGCCGGCGAAATAGCCCGTGAAGCCAGCGTCGGCAGGTTGATGATTGGACACTATTCCAAACGCTACAAAAGCGAAGATGCGCTTTTAGAGCAAGCTCGCGAGACATTTGGCGGCGAAGTGATTGCCGCCGACGAGGGTTTGATTGTTGAAGTTTGATAGACGCGATTATGATAGACAAAGATACCTACTATATGAAAATAGCGCTCGAGGAGGCTCGCCGGGCCGCACGCGACGGCGAGATTCCTATCGGAGCCGTGGTAGTATCGCCTCGCGGCACAATATTAGGGCGGGGGCATAATCTGACCGAAACGCTGGGCGACGTTACGGCCCACGCCGAAATGCAAGCCATAACAGCGGCCGCCGAAGCTATCGGTGGAAAATATCTGACCGACTGCACGCTCTATGTCACCGTCGAGCCATGCCTGATGTGTGCCGGCGCCATCGGCTGGGCGCAGTTGTCGCGCATAGTCTACGGTGCCGGCGAGGAGAAGCGGGGATACACCTCTCTCACGGTCAAGTCGCCGTTTCATCCCCGGGCAACCGTCACCTCGGGGGTGATGGCCGCTGAGTGTGCATCCATTATGAAAGAATTTTTTGAAACAAAACGAGACAAATGAAAGTAGGAATAATTGTGGCGATGAGCAAAGAGCTAAAACTGTTGCTTCCGCTCATAGAAAATCGCAGTGAGCTGCGCGTAAACGGTTTTGACCTCCATATTGGCCGGATTGGCAATGTTGAAGTGGCCGCGATGCAAAGCGGCATAGGGAAGGTCAACGCAGCCGTCGGGACTCTGACCCTTATCGACTCGTTCCACCCCTCGCTGGTGGTCAACAGCGGCGTGGCCGGAGGTACGGGCGGCGGTGCCGGTGTGCTCGATGTCGTCATTGCTACCCGCGTGGCCTATCACGACGTTTGGTGCGGCCCCGGCAATCAGTGGGGCACCGTCGAGGGTTGTCCCCCCTATTTTGAGGCAACGGCAATAGAGATTGACGGCGACAACATAAAGCACGGATTGGTGGCTTCGGGCGACATGTTTATTTCGCGGACTGAGGATGTGGAGCGCATCCGCTCGCTTTATCCCGACGCCATTGCCTGCGACATGGAATCGGGCGCGATAGCCCAGGTGTGTCACCTCAAGAATGTACCGTTCAGTGTAATTCGCGTTGTCAGCGACACCCCCGGCAGCGGCGACAATTTCTCCCAATATGTTAGCTTCTGGGATGACGCTCCGGCCAAAACTTTTGATATTTTGAAACAGATTCTTGAAAAATTTTGAGAACACCACCAATCAGTGCCTGCTATGGAAAAAATACCCAGTTTCACCATTGACCACAATCGGCTTATGCCGGGCATATACGTTTCGCGCAAGGACTACACCCCCTCGGGCGATTGTGTTACCACCTTTGACATCCGTATGACCGCCCCCAACCGTGAGGAACCTCTCTCGCCGGCTTCCCTCCACGCCATTGAACATATAGCCGCGACATCGCTGCGCAACAACCCGCAGTGGCGCGACAGAGTGGTATATTGGGGGCCGATGGGGTGCTGCACCGGCAACTATCTGCTCCTGCAAGGCGACCTGGAAAGTCTTGACATTGTAGACCTCGTCAGAGATACCATGGAAACGGTTGCCGAGTGGAACGCTCCTATACCCGGCGCATCACCAAAAGATTGTGGGAACTACAGCTTCATGGACCTCGATGGCGCCCGCAGTGCAGCGCGGCGCTACGTTGACCTGGTTTTAAACAACATTGACCCCGACCGTCTTGTATACCCCCGATGAAAGACCTCAAAGCCGTAAAAGGCCGATACTATATTAGCCGCCTCATCGAAGAGGGGGAGCACGAGCATCAGGATTTCAAATTTGCAATCAGCGATGCCCGGAAGATAGCCCGCAGCATATCGGCTTTTGCCAATAACGACGGGGGCCGGTTGCTCATTGGGGTGAAAGACAACGGCGCCATAGCGGGAGTGCGCAACGAGGAGGATATATTTGTCGTTGAACAGGCCGCAACAATGTTTTGCGAGCCCGAGGTCCCCATTCAGGTAACCGCTTTTGCCGCCGGCGAGGGACACATCGTTCTGCGCGTTGACATTACCCGCGCCATTACGCGCCCCGTTACCGTTAAAGAGCTCGATGGCCGGCGACGGGCCTATTACCGGGTCAAAGACGAAAATATCGTGGCCCATCCGCTCATGGTTGAAGCGTGGAGGATTGCCGACGGCCACAACCCCGACCGGCAGCCGTTCGTGTTGTCGTCTGACGGACCCGAGAACCAAATCCTGACCCACATAGAACGTGAACCGACCACACCACAACGGCTTGCAATCCTATCCCACCTTTCCCAGTCGCGCACCAACGACATTATAGTCAATCTTTGCGCCATGGGGCTCGCCAAATTCTCCTACATAGATGGAATCTTCAAAGTAACCCACTGCGGAATTTGATTTTTTGAACACACCATGTAACTTTTATCACTTTGTTGCGTCTTATCTGTGTAATCAATCAACGATTCCTATTATGAAAAAACAACTCATAATATCTCTCCTGACTATACTATTTTCAACATTATACGCCAACTCTTTTAACGTCAAAGGTACCGTTGTCGACTCCATCGGTGAAGCCGAATCGTTTGCAACAATTCGAGTCTACTCCCGGGTCGATTCCATTAAACCTGTTGCCCTCGGTACGGCCGACATTGACGGACATTTTGACATTTCCCTTGCCGGTGCCGGTGAATACCGCGTTAACATAAACTCGGTAGGAAAGCAACCTATTGACCGGCTTGTCACTCTCTCAACCGACTCCCCTACGGTCAATATAGGCACAATTCACAGCGTTATCGCATCCACAGCCCTGGAAGAAATAACCATCGTTGCCTCCAAGCCTTTGGTGTCAAAAGAGATTGACCGCATAGGTTATGACGTGCAGGCCGATGAAGATTCCAAAACACTCCAGCTCGACGAGATGCTTAAACGCGTTCCGATGGTAAGCGTCGACCCCGACGGAACCATCAGAGTCAAAGGCTCTACATCTTTCAAAGTCTACAAAAACGGGCGCCCCAATAACTCTTTTTCGCGCAATGCAAAAGAGATTTTCAAAGCCATTCCCGCTTCCATGATAAAAAAAATCGAGGTCATCACCGACCCCGGAGCTCGCGAAGATGCCGAAGGCTCTACCGCGATACTAAACATCGTAACGCTCGAAAACAGCTCTATAAAAGGGATTATGGCCAATGCCGATATAAACTGGACCAACAATTCATATATTCCAAACGGCTCTTTATGGCTTTCGGGACAGGTTGACAAAGTGACCGTCTCGTCTTACTTCGGTTACAATCACCTCGCCGAGCGTATTTCGGAAAACAACAGTATTTCAACACAGGTATATCACGACACCGGAAACACCCGAAAAACCGAGACCACATCAAAATCTCGCGGCGACATCACCTGGTTTGGACTCGAAGGCTCCTGGGAACCCGACTCGCTCAATCTTCTTACCGCAGAGTTTGGCGGATATTATTACAACCTCGGCATCACTCTCAACCGCGAAACAACCACAATGACCGATGCCGCCGGCAACATCATCTCCGGTTACGTTTCCAACAGCATTCCGGGCTCCAAAAGTAGCTATTTCGACATCAACGGAAGCCTCAACTATCAGCATTCCACTCGCCACAAAGGGGAAACAATCACCCTCAGCTATATGATTTCAACTACCAATCAATCACAAAAATCATTGACCGCCTATTCCGATATGTTCAACATGCCGGTACCCTACTCCGGGATTAACAACCGGTTTAATCTCAACTTTATTGAACACACCGGCCAGGTTGATTGGGAACGGCCCCTGACCCAAAATCACAAATTTAACGTCGGCGCAAAATACATCTACCGCCAAAACCATTCAAAGACCACCATTGACTATATCGACTTTGACAACACATACAGCAACTTCATTCATCTGACCCAGGTTGGCGCAGCCTACGCCGACTACCGCTTCAATTACGGGCGGTGGGGTGCCCGAGCCGGTGTCAGATATGAATATTCGCGGCTTGATGCGACCTATAAAGACGGCTCGCAATCTCCATTTGGCAGCAGCCTTAACGATTTTGTCCCCAACGCCGCCATTTCGTTTAACATCAGCAGTTTAAGCTCTTTACGCTTGGGCTATTCAAATCGTATAAGCCGCCCGGGTATATCCTATCTCAACCCCGCTTTAAACGAAACCCCCTCCACCGTTTCCCAAGGAAACCCCAACCTTAAAAGTGCCCGCATTCAGGAATTGAGCATCAACTACTCCTATATGTCCCTGATATTC
Source organism: Muribaculaceae bacterium (assembly GCA_022510465.1). Lineage (GTDB taxonomy): Bacteria > Bacteroidota > Bacteroidia > Bacteroidales > Muribaculaceae > HGM05190. The sequence continues at coordinate 4,183 of JAFLTJ010000027.1, read as the reverse complement.
AACCTCGACCTTACCGCCTCCTATCGCTTTACCAACAACGCGATAATATCGGTCAACGACATTATCGGTGAAATAACCTACAGCGGATACCAGAATCAAGGAAAAAACCGAGACCTCTACTTCTCGGTTTTCGGCCGGTGGAATATCAACAGAAACTGCAACCTGTCGCTTAACGGAAACATTACACGCGTCAGCCAGCAAAATTCAAGCCTTAATATCCAAAATGCCGGGTGGAATGGATGGTGGTCGCTCCGATATAGCCACAATCTTCCTTGGAAACTGCGGCTAAGCGCTGGGCTAAGCAGCTGGTTGGGGAACTCATCGCTATACAACAACACCCGGCTCGACGGCTGGAGCATTCTGAACCACAACATCGCCATTCAGCGCTCATTTCTTAAAGAAGACCGTTTGACTATAAGATTGATGGCTCAGAATCCATTTGGGCCGGCCAAGAAACACCTCACCTCTACAACCGTCAATCTGCCCGGCGTTGACGCCGTTACACGTACCGTCAGCAACGACAGCCGTTTAGTGGCCTTTTCCGTAGGTTACCGTTTCGGCTCAATCAACGCCCAGGTAAAGAAAGCAGCCAAAGCGATAGCCAACGACGACCTCGACGGTCGAAAACAATAAAAACTAATCGATATCCTTTATTCGGCTATTTCTTATTGACCTGAAAGACTCAAAGCTTTCAAACAAATCAAGCAACGACACCGTAGCGTTCTCTATCGACGACCGCAGCGCTTCGGCCGATGTGATAGCTTGTGGCAACTGACCCTGCAACGCATTTGTCACGCCCGACACCTGCTCCATCATCTTCATCTCCAATGCCAGTAAATTGCTCGCTCCTGCGTCTGACCCGTTGCCTACTACCTGCTCCGGTTTACTGCCGAATGTACCTAAGTATGGAACTATACCATCCGGCCTGGCCCATTGGCTTCTCACATCATCCCAATTAAATCCGGCCGGTAAAGCCTCAACCGGAAACATCAGAACACCCTTAGCCGAAAAACTCATAACATGGTCTACCAACGTAACCAGTCTGTTGATATAACGCTGCTGATCTATGACATCCTCAACCAATGAATGAACCTCACCGTCGGTCAGCGGATACATTTTAACCACAAACGGATGCATTGAATGGCCCCATGGCGAATCCATCTCTCCAAGCACCTCTCCACTTGGCGCAAAATATCGGCAATGCCATCTGAGCGTCTGCCGCTCTCGCGTCTCTATCAACCCACGGCTCTCACCGCTTCTCTTGCGGTTTATTTCCGCTATCCGCTTAGTATCGCCCACCTCTGTCATAAACATCCTTCCGCTATTGCTGTCGTGGCAATGTAAAACACCCCTGCTCTCCAAAGTCCACACCTCTATAACCCGGCATCGGCCGGCGCCAGCATTGAAAAAATCAGGCTCGTCAGGTACCCCGTTTGCACCATAATCGCCATCGCTCCAATACCTCCTGTATATACGCTCTATCTCCTCCATTCTCCCCTTCTCGCCTTTACCCCATCTCATTATTACCTCTTTCAGACTCATATCATGAAGCATCCCTATCAGCTCTATATCTCCACCACGAGGGTCGCCATATCGATTTACAAAAAAGCGAGCCGGGCTCACGTTATCAACCCACACACCCTCGCCGTCAAGCCGCTTCTCCTTTACGACTCGCTGAATTGCACAGCCCGATATCAAAAACTCCTCCAACGCACGGCTATCCAATTCATCAAGCTGATTGCGACGCCTTATTGTTTCGGCCACATCATCAACTCTCCCGCTCTTTTTATTGTCATAACGCCATCGCCCTACTACACTCTTTACAAGTTGCCTTACAAGATTGTGAGTCAGCGGTTGCTTGCCGCTTCTGCTTGCAAGCTCCCCCTCCGTCACCCGGTTTCCGTCAGGGTCGGCAACCATTTCACCCCACTGGCGACCATACGTAAAATTCTTATTCCTGACCCTGCGGCGACGCAATTCTGCACCCGACTCAAATATTCTGTAAGCCATCATCAAATCATCCACTCTCTTCTCCATAACTACACCCTTTCTATTAAACCCAATGCACTTTCATCAATATTATAAAACTCCCTACCATCATCCTTTACCACCAAAAGACGAGACACCAATTCTCCCGCTTCAATTCCCGAATAAAGCCTCATCGTTCCGCCCGGTTCCAACACTACCACCGGCTTCTCACGCTTACTCCTGCCGTATGGATTACCCTGACGCAATGCCATTCCACTCCCCGCCTCGACAATTGTCGCATCACGGCTCCACCCGGTCATCCTCACCGCCACAACCCGTCGCGTTCCCGCCGGAAGCGTTATCTCTATCGACCCGTCGCTGACCGGACACGCAACAACATCCTTTGAAACATCCACAGGACACAGATAACGCAGTTCCCCCTCGTCAAGCAACCTCAGATACCAGTCACGCAACTCCCTCTCGGCACGCGCCATCAACATCCCGTCATGCTCATGTTCAACCTCCACACAAGCCCAGCGACGCGGCTCCCCATACCTCCGCGTCATCCATTCCATCATCATTTCATCTCTACTCATCCTCATAATCGAAACCTTTAAAATTCACAACGCAAAATTACATCCCCTCCACCCCCTTTCCACCCCCATAAATTTACTTTCCACCCCCCTGTTCATTTAGTATCTTTTATCTTTTTATTGCATAATTTTTATATCTTTGTAAACGAAACGTTAAACGATATAGCGAATGTACAAACCCATGAACCGCATAAAAGAGGTGTTTGAAAAACGAGGCATCAAACAAACTTGGCTCGCCGAAAAGCTTGGAAAAAGTTTCTGCATAGTAAATTCCTATGTATGTAATCGACGCCAACCGAGTTTGGATGTATTATTCGAAATAGCAAAAATCCCAAATATAGATCCCAAAGAATTAATAGTAAGTAAATAATATTGTTATGGGAAAAACAGTTACTACTTATTTGATTGACGGAGATCCCAAAGGAACTCAGTATGCGTTTATTAGCAATAAGATTTGTCAGATGTTCGTTGTACCGCGTTCAAATCTGTCATATTTGAACACCCAAGAGAAGTTGCAAAAACCGGCTTTTTACATTCTGCTTGGAGAGAACGAAGCAATCAAGCCGCAAGCCTATATCGGAGAAACGGAGAATTTCAGAGAGCGAGTCAAGGATCACGACAACAAAAAACCTTTTTGGCAAAAAGCACTCATATTTGTTTCAAAGGACGCCGATATGACAAAGGCCGATGTCCAATACTTAGAATATCGGGCTATTGTCGAGGCGAAGAAAGCAAATACTTTTGTTTTAAGCGATAACAAACAAACGCCAAAATCACCCAACCTACCCGAATATCAGAAAGACTCAATGGATGAATTCTTTGAGGATGTCAAGTTTTTATCCTCATTCATCGGATGTAATATTTTCGAAGCTTCACATCCTAAAGCGGAACATCTGTTCTACTGTAAAGGTCGTGGTTGTGAGGCGAAAGGTTTTTATAGTTCCGAAGGTTTTACTGTATTAAAAGGGAGTACAATTGCTCCGACAATGACGCTTTCTTTCAATTGGAAAGAGAAACGTGAAGCTATGTTGAAAGCGTATACTGAGAGCCAAGGCGGGAAAAATATTCTCACCTCTGATAAGATTTTTTCAAGTCCCAGTACTGCTGCTGATTTTTGTATCGGTCGAAGTTGTAATGGTTGGAGCACGTGGAAAGACAAAGATGACAACACACTTGATTCTGTTTATCGAAAACAATTGGATTAGTTGGATAATATGAATGGATCTACACCTATAAACAGCATAGCCCAATTTATGTGGGCAACGGCCAATGAACAGCAGAAATCACTACTTCACGCGCTATCGGCTGGAGAGTTATATAATGATTTTTGCACATTGCAGAGGATTCTTGCTTCTTATTCGACTCCAAGCGTTCCGCAACGTTTGATTGATAATGCTGAGGAATATTATAAACAGATGAATAAAGCGTTATTATTCTTCCGGGATTTAAATCCCTATGAAAAACAAAATGAAGAACTAAGAATCGACACAGAAGCAAGGCGATTAAAAAACAACTGGATTAGCGCTTTACGCAGTCACTATATTCAGATAACATTATGATATCAAAGGACGAAATACAGGAACTGCTACATAGCACGGAAACTTATCGGATAGAGCGTACAA
>JAFLTJ010000026.1 GCA_022510465.1 Muribaculaceae bacterium | reverse complement strand
GCTAAATCCTTGATTATCTTTTGAAAACTGCCAAGTATTTCTGAGACAAGAATAAGCGCGAGTAAACGCCTTTATGATATTATGTCAACTCTCGCCCACTTTTTCTCTAAAAAGCACCAATGGCGCGAGTTCAATCGCAAAAATAACAATAATTTGGGGGATGACAATCTATTTGGGAGATAAAAAATAAAACAATCAACGTCATTGGATAAAATCTTTATGCCGGGGAGGCGTTTTTGTCTATGTCGGAAACTTTCGCTAAATTTGTCGGATATTAACACGAATATCGGATGAAGAGATTTGAGGAACTTGGAGTTAACGCTCAGCTGTGTCGCGCGGTAGAGGAGCTGGGGTTTGACAACCCGATGCCGGTTCAGGAGGCTGTCATACCCAAGCTGATTAACGGGACCGGAGATATTGTTGCTCTTGCGCAGACCGGAACCGGCAAAACAGCTGCTTTCGGTTTGCCGGTTCTGCAACAAGTCAGCCCTACAATCAACAGACCTCAAGCGCTGATTCTATCCCCGACGCGCGAACTCTGCCTGCAGATAGGCAGCGACCTGGCCGATTTTTCCAAATATATATCGGGCGTAAAGGTACTCCCCGTTTATGGCGGGTCGAGCATTGAGAGTCAAATACGCTCGCTGCGGGCCGGGGTGCAGATTATCGTTGCTACTCCGGGCCGACTGATTGACCTCATCAATCGTGGGGTTGTCAATCTGACCGACGTAAAAACCGTAGTTCTTGATGAAGCCGACGAAATGCTGAATATGGGCTTCTTAGACTCAATTAACGATATTTTTGCCCATGTTCCGCCACTGCGGCAAACCCTTATGTTTTCGGCGACAATGCCTGCCGAAATCGCCAAAATAGCCGGACAATACATGCATGAGCCGGAGGAGATTGTTATCGGAACAAGGAACGAAGGAGCCGCCAACGTTCGTCATCTGTATTACATGGTAAGTGCCAAAGACAAATATTTGGCACTCAAACGCATAGCCGACAATTCACCCAACATATACGCCATTATCTTCTGTCGCACACGCCGCGACACGCAGGAGATTGCCGACAAACTGATTCATGACGGATATAATGCCGACGCGCTACACGGCGACTTGTCGCAGCAGCAACGCGACATAACCATGAAGAAGTTTCGCGACCGCGTTGTCAGAATGCTTGTTGCTACCGACGTCGCGGCACGCGGGCTCGATGTTGACGACCTCACACACGTAATCAACTATGGTCTGCCCGACGACACGGCGGTGTACACTCACCGGTCGGGCCGCACCGGCAGGGCCGGCAAAACCGGAATATCGGTATCAATCATCCACACGCGCGAAAGGGGCAAGATGCGTGAAATAGAGAAATCTATCGGCAAACAATTTGAACGACGTGAAGTCCCCACTCCCGAGCATATCATTGAGAAACAGCTGTATAATATGGCCGACCGCCTTGAGCGGGTGGAGGTTAACGATGAGCAGATTATGAAATTCATTCCCGGCATACGCCGCAAGCTTGAATGGCTGTCGGAGGAAGATTTGCTCAAACGAGTTGTCTCATTGGAGCTTAACCGCCTGCTTGACTATTATCGCGACGCCCCACGAATTGCCGAAATCGAGGAGAAGCCTAAAAAGGAGAAAAAAGCAAAGATGCTCGGAAAAGAGGGGAATAAAGACCGTAGAACAGCCGAAAAAGGCCTGGAGCGAATCTACATCAACGTTGGCAAGGCTGACGGATTTTTTGCCGGGAATCTGATTGATTTGCTTAACGCCAATGTTCAGGGCCGGCGTGTAGAGGTGGGCCGTATAGATTTGTTGGTCAACTATTCGCTTTTTGATATAAAGAAATCTGACGCCCGCCGTGTCGTTGGCTCCCTCAAAGGTGCCGATTTTTATGGCAAACGCCTGTATTGTGAAATAGCTGATGCCAATAAAGATTATGCCACGGCTTCCCGCCGACGCAAGAACAACGCGGTTGATGAGGATGAGGTCGAAACAGTTGCCGATTATTTCAGAAAGAAACATAGCGGAGGTTTCAAAAAAGGGGGTCGCCGCAAACGATAAATGACAATAGATGATGAGAGTAACATTAAAATCAATCACAATTTTCGTTGCACTTTTGACTGGCATTTTTGCTTTTGTCCCGACAAAAGCCCAAGGAGGCGCCGCCGAAGCGTTTACAACTGCGCCCGCCGCCGTAATTCCGTTGGTTGACAATCTTACACGCCTTGACATGATAGACTATTACAGGGCCGGACTGACAACTATGTCGCGCAACAACCTCGGAGAGGAGTCGCGATTAATAGCGCTTGGGGAAGACTCGGTAGTGCTGAAACTCAGCGAAAAGGTAACACAAGCAATTTATCTTCTTCCCCTAAAAAACGACACCATCTATGCCGTTGTCAAAACCTACAAGTTGCCGGCACTCGACTCGTCAATAAAATTTTATGACAGCGAATGGAATCAGATTGACACAAATAGAATCATAACCCTCCCCGGGCGCGAAAATTGGCTTATCAAACCCAATCGCGAATCAAAGGCAAAGCTTGCCGAAAATCTAACATTCGTTACGGCGGCAATTACAATTGACGTAGCGGCGGGAGAGCTGACGTTTACCAATACCCTTGCCGACCTGTTGCCGCTTGAATCGATGGAAGCTGTCAAAGATGACATAAAGCCCAGGCTCGTTTATACATGGAATCGCTCCAAAGGCTCCTTTAAACCTGTACAACAATGACCGACCAATTAACACTCACACAGTTAAGTCGAATAATTGCCGAGCAACTATCGGTACCACAGTTGCGTGGAGTGTGGGTAAAGGCCGAGACAAGCGATGTGGCTGTTCGCGGCGGTCACTGCTATTTAGAATTGCTTGAAAAAAGTGATGACGGAACAACAGTAGCCAAAGCGCGCGCAACTATCTGGCGGTCAACATGGATTGAAGTTGACCACAAATTTCGTGCAGCAACCGAGAGCGAACTTCGTTCGGGGATGAAGGTGCTGGTAAAGGTCAATGTTGACTATCATGCCAACTATGGTTTTAAGCTTGTAATCAACGATATAGACCCGTCGTACACGATAGGAGACGCCATTCGCCGCCGTCGGGAGATTATCGACCGGCTCACGCGTGAAGGTGTAATCAACGATAATCGCAATCTTGCAATACCGGCTCCGGTGCAGAATATCGCAGTAATCTCAGCCCCCGGAGCAGCCGGATATGGCGATTTTATCAATCAGCTTTTCAATAATCAACGGCGGTTGCGATTCAATGTAAAGCTGTTTGAGGCCGTGATGCAAGGGGCGCAGGTTCCGGTGACGGTAAAAGGGGCGTTGGACCGTATTTTCACCGACGCAGAGAAATGGGATTTAGTAGTAATTATCAGAGGCGGAGGAGCTACCAGCGACCTCGAAGCATTTGATAATTACGACCTTGCCTACCATATTTCACAGTTCCCCATTCCTGTAATCGTGGGTATAGGACATGAGCGAGACATTACCGTGCTTGACTGGGTTGCCCGCCGCGTTAAAACGCCTACAGCAGCCGCCGAGTGGCTTATATCAACCGGTATTGCCTGCATCGAGCGTCTGCAAAGCCTTGCAACGACATTACAAATGACTGTCACCGAAATGGTTGCCGGATGCAACGAGCAATTATCGCGATTTGAAACACTACTGTCGGTGGCACCACACAGTGCCATTGAACGAGCCGACAGTCGTTTGCGGCGCGACGGCATGATTGTGGCCGACCTCACCGCTCGCGTAATAAATCCACGCATTAATCGCTTGGAAGCCCTTGAAAACAAGCTGTCTACCCTCGCCCCTGTTGCCACTCAACGCCGGCGCGCACGCCTTGACGCATTGGAGCAGATGCTGTCAATGCTTTCGCCCGAAGCAACGCTCAAACGAGGGTATTCGATAACCCGATGCAACGGCGTGGCAGTTACCAATCCAGCAACGTTAGCTCCCGGCGATGTTATTGAAACCACGCTTGCCGGAGGGATAGTAACCTCAACCGTCAAATAAGAAACTCATTCTAAAAAAATCAGAATAATGACACAAACACCCACATTTGCGCCAATAAAGTCACTGACATATACACAAGCGGTCGCCGAGCTGGAAAGTATTATCAACAAGATGCAAAGCGATGCTTTTGACATAGATTTACTGGCAGCCTACACACGCCGGGCCACAGAGCTTCTGGCTGAGTGCCGAGCCCGTCTGACCGCTACCGATGAAGAGCTCCGCAACATACTCTCGTCGCTGAATCAAGCATGAACCAGCTCAGAATCAATGTTTCCATAAGAAGTGAAAAGGCCGGCCGTGCAGTCAACGAAGATTCAGTGCTGTACTGCCCGAACGTTTCATCGCTCCCCGACGCAGCCTATACGAACACGGCAAACTTTGGGGTGAACGATGAAGTGCCGTCATCGGGCACCTTGCTCGCCGTGGCCGACGGTCCGGGAAGCAAGGATGCATCGAGACTTGCATTAGACAGTATCAAAGAGTTTTTTGCCGAGTTTTCGAGTTCTGACACCCCGGTCGATGTTTTAAAAAAGGCTATTACACATGCCGATGAAACATTGAAACGTCATGCTGCCGACGATGGTACGCTTGGCGGATACAGCTGCAGCCTTGCCGTCGTTTGGCTTATAGGCGACAAAGCTATCTGCGGATGGTGTGGCGACAGCCGCATATACCGGTTTAATCCGGCAAACGGCCTTGTCAGGCTCAGTCATGACCATACATACGTGCAATCGCTTGTCGATTCAGGCAAAATCACTGCCGAGGAGGCTTTTAAGCACCCCGACACCAATTTGGTAACCCGAGTTGTGGGGGACTGCGGCATGAGTGTAAATCCCGAGCTGATTGTGTATCAAGTGTATGAAAACGATACATTTTTGGTTTGCAGCGACGGCCTCTGCAACGTCTTGGCCGACCCCGAGATTTCGGATATTCTGCGTGGTTCGAGAGGAACTACTGCCGAGCGGATGGATAGTTTGTGGCAGGCTGGGAGCAAGGCCGGCTGGACCGACAATGCTACCGCGATTATATGCCATCTGACCGAGGGCGGAATGACTCCCGGAATCGCGGTTGACGGTTATCCCGAGACTACCGCCGAGCCATCAAGCGCCATTGCCGAAGGGCCCTCCAAATCGAAAAAGGCCGAACCGCATATTTCCGGGACCGTCAAAAAGCGGAAAAAGAAACGGCACAACAGAAAACCGATATATCTAATGGCGGCTATCGGAATCCTTTTCGCCGGCCTTTTAATTTACAAAGCAACTGATAACGAGGGTGATAGCCAAACCAACGAAAAAACGGTATCATACGATGCCGACGTTGTCAGGGCCGACACAAGGCCGGTTGTCACGCCCGGTGATACAGTTGCGAAAGATACTGTTTCCACAAAACATGAGCACATAAGTCAGCCAAAAAAATCGGCCGTAAATGTAGCTACAACAGGGGGCAAAGCGCCGGCTTCATTTGTCAACAATATGGCATCGCTCAACGCCCGCAAAGGTGAATTTGACAATATCATGCGCGACGGAGTAATGACATCGTCACGTCGAAAAAAGATAAAAAGCTATACGGCCAAAATTGCCTCATTGGACAAAGAATGTAAGCGAAAAAAATATAGGTTGAGCGACTCCGAAAGGCAGTCGCTCGATGCGCTTAATTCGTATGCCAACAAGTTGAATCTTTATCTGTCGCAAAACCAGGGGAGCGACGAAATCTAAGAGCCTATAACCAAGAGGATAAGCGATAGCAGAAGTATTCCCAAATCCAGCAGTTTTGCCTTCACGTTCTGTTCATGCAGGGCAATGACACCAAAAGCGAACGACACCAAAACACTCCCCCGTCTTATCATCGAAATAACCGAAATCATGGCTCCGTCAAGACTCAGAGAGTAGAAATAGCAGAGGTCGGCAGCGGTCAAGAAGAGAGATATTCCCAAAATAGACCATTTCCATTTGAACCGAACTTGAGCCACAGCGCTAAATCTCCGCAAAAAGAATACAATCACGGCCATAATCAAGAACTGATACAGAGAGTACCAGGCTTGAACCTCGGCGGGCCGGAATACCGGATTGGATAACAGATACTTATCATACAGCGCACTGACCGCGCCCAGGATTGTTGCACCTATCGCCATCCACAGCCATCGGTCGTGCTTAATAGAGATACCTTCACGCGAACCGATGCGGCTGATAAAAAACAGGGAAGCAAAACCGAGCAGAATTCCGACCCATTGAACCCAATTTAACCGTTCGCCAAAAACCAAAAGAGCTCCAACGAGCACCATTACAGGGCGGGAGGCATTGATTGGGCCCTGGATTGTGAGCGGTAAATGCTTGATAGCAAAATAGCCTAATATCCACGAGGCCAACACAATAATAGCTTTCAATACAATCATCAGATGGCCCGTTACCGTGTTGCCTAACCCCCACTCGCCATTGCTTAACGAGATTAGGATTACCGGCGACATCAGCAACGTTCCAAAAAGTGTATTCAGCAGCAACACTATCGGCACGTTGTTTTGGCGCACCGAAAGTTTCTTCATAACGTCATAGAAGCCCAAGCCAATCGCCGATGCGACAGCCAACAGAATCCAATACATAACGGGTTAATCGCTAAGTTGCAGCAAAGTTTTAATACCTGATATACAGTCGTGTGCAGTCATATCGGCGGCAGTAGGAACCACGGTGGCCCATCCGCGCGACAGCCAATATTCATCGGTCTCAGAATTGGTTGGCTCGACGTTGTCGAAATATCCGGTGAGCCAATAATACTGACGGCCCTCGGGAGTTGTATATTCGGCATATTCCTTATTCCAACAGCCTTTAGCCGAGCGAGTTACTTTAATCCCCTCGGGAGTGCAACCGGCAGGAATGTTGACATTAAGGCAGATACCGGCCGGCAAACCGTGTTGCAAAACGGCACCGGTTATTTTCTTTATAGTCAGCGTCGTTCCATTCAAATCGGCAGCCCAAGAGTGGTCAAGCATAGAAAAGCCTATCGATGGAATCCCAATCAGGCATCCCTCAAGAACAGCCCCCATCGTGCCCGAATAAATAACATTTACAGCCGAGTTAGAGCCATGATTTATACCCGACAGAATCAAATCGGGGCGCCGGGGCACAATTGCATGCATAGCCAGCTTAACACAGTCAACCGGCGTTCCGTTAACCTTGAAAATTGGCGTTTGTGGCGTTGAGAAATATTTTACTTCGGTTATAAACAGCGGTTTGTTTACCGAAATTGCCGATGATTGACCGGATTGTGGCTCGGCAGGAGCAACCCCGATTACATCTGCAAATTCTTTTACTGACTCTATCAGATGGTGAAAGCCCGGAGCTTCCACGCTATCATCGTTTGTAACCAGTATGAGCGGGCGGTTTGTTTGCATCATTTAATCATCTTCAAAAATTTAGTGCAAAAGTACAATTATTTTCAGGATTAACGGCCTCCATTCGTTTTAATTATTTACCTTTGCAGATATAACCAAAATGAAAAATTATGCAGATACAACGTATTCAAACTATTTATCTTCTTCTGGCATCTGTTTTGACGGGCATATTTTTGTTTATTCCATTCGGTAGTCTGACCCTGTCAGACGCGCCTGATGCCAACGTCTCAAAGATATTCATGGATTTGAAACCGATAAATTTCTGGAGCTTGATGATACCGTCGGCCACGGGAGCGCTGCTGCTGTTCATCGATATTTTTCTGTACAACAATTTTAAGTTGCAGAAAACCGTGCTTTCGATTGCCATACTGCTGATTATCGTATCAACTGCATTGGTTGTATATATCAACATCAGTCATGCCGGCGATGGAGAGCTGCAATGGAGCGGCGGAATCTGCCTGCTGATAGCGTCGTTGATAGGCGCCATAGCGGCGATGAGCCGCATCCGTCACGATGAGCAATTAATCAAAGCCTCCAATCGACTTCTTTAAATGGAGCTGACGGTCGTTATACCCGTGTATAACAGGGCAAAAATTGTTGCGCGAACGCTCAAATCACTTGAGTGCCAGACGACACACGATTTCTCGGTAATACTCGTCGACAACAATTCCACTGACAACACGCTGAGAGTCCTGGAACAATGGCGCGACAAGGTCGCTCCCTCACTGTTTCCGGTCACGGTCATTACCGAAAAGACCCCCGGGGCCACGGCGGCGCGCAACGCCGGGTTGAAGCTTGTCGAGACGCCCTACACGATGTTTTTTGACAGTGACGACGAGATGCTTCCAACCCACATATCCGATTTCATAGCCGCGATAAAATCAAATCCCGATGTTGAGCTGTTCGGGCGCCCCGCCGTCAGCCTGAAAGCCAATGGACAGAAACAATTGATAAGGTTTACAACCTCGTCAATGATGTATAATCACATTTTTCACTCCATACTTAGCACACAGCGCTATATCGCTAAGACCGAGCTATTCAGGCGTGTAGGCGGATGGAATGAAAGCCTGCCGGCGTGGAACGACTATGAGCTTGGAATACGCATACTGCTTGCCCGGCCCAAAGCGGCTCAAGTTGCCGGAAAGCCAACGGTAATCCAGTATATGCACGATGAGTCGATAACCGGAGCTGATTATTTTCACAACCGCCTGTCAATAGTCAAAGTTCTTGACCTGATTGAGGAGCACCTGCGCAAAGCCGGCGAAACGTCGGCTATATCATGGGTCAACGTGCGCCGGATAATCATGGCCGCACGCTTCACCATTGAGGGCCATTCAGCTGCCGGCAAGGAGCTTCGGGACAGAACGCTGGCCAACTCGGCAACGCCGCTCCGGCTCAAAATGCTTTATCTGCAACACCGGATAATGGGTCGCGGGACCGCAATCCCGGCCAAAATATTATTCCCATAGAAAAAATAGGGCTGCCTTGGGACCAAAGAAGTAAATTTATGGGGGTACGGTAAGTTATTTTTTTCGCTATCTTTGCAGCTGGAAAACAATTGAATTAAATGGATATATCAGTAATAGTTCCGCTATACAACGAAGCCGAGTCGCTTCCGGAGTTAACGCAATGGATTGAGCGCGTAATGACCCGGAATGGCTTTAGTTATGAAATCATATTTGTCAATGACGGGAGCACCGACAACTCTTGGGAGGTCATCAAACAACTTCGTGAGGAAAACCCGGCAGTCAAAGGCGTTGCATTCAGACGAAATTACGGCAAATCGCCGGCCTTGAACACCGGTTTTATCCGTGCGACGGGCGATGTTGTCATTACAATGGATGCAGACCTGCAGGATAGCCCTGACGAAATACCCGAGCTCTATCGAATGATTGTTGAAGATGGCTATGACCTGGTTTCGGGGTGGAAACAGAAACGCTATGACCCGCTGTCGAAAACTATTCCTACAAAACTGTTTAATGCAACCGCACGGCGCGTCAGCGGAATCCACAATCTGCACGACTTCAACTGCGGCCTGAAAGCCTACCGCAACAAGGTGGTCAAGCATATCGAGGTTTACGGCGACATGCACCGCTACATCCCCTACTTAGCCAAAAACGCAGGCTTTACAAAGATTGGCGAGAAGGTTGTTCATCACCAGGCCCGCAAATATGGCAAAACGAAGTTTGGGCTTGACCGATTTGTCAACGGTTATCTCGACCTGGCAACGTTGTGGTTCACCGGCAAGTTTGGAGCCAAACCGATGCATTTCTTCGGGTTCTTAGGGTCGCTGATGTTTATCCTCGGTTTTATCGCGGTTATTGCTGTGGGCGCCCTGAAACTCTACAATATGTACCATGGCTATCATTACATTCTGGTTACCGATTCGCCATACTTTTACATAGCGTTGACAATGATGTTGCTTGGAACGCAGTTATTTTTGGCCGGCTTTATCGGAGAGCTAATAGTTCGCAACTCTCCGCGCCGCAATTCATACGAAATAGAGGAGGAAATATGATGACAACAGACCGATTTGAAATTTTTCGCAACCTGGTATCTACCCGATACTCATGCCGTAAATATAGCGAGCAGGATGTTTCGCGCGAGGATATTACCGCCATTCTCGAAACAGCCCGTCTTGCCCCCAGCGCCTGCAATCGGCAGCCATGGCGCTTCATAATTCTTGACACGCCCCAAAATAGAGCGATTGCCCACAACGCGTATCCCCGCGAGTGGATAAAGCCGGTAAAAACATTTATAATAGCCTGCGGCAATCACAACGAGGCCTGGCATCGCGGCGACGGCAAGGACCACACCGATGTGGATGTTTCAATTGCCGTTGAACATATCTGCTTGGCGGCCACAGCCTTGGGTTTGGGGTCATGCTGGATTTGCAATTTTGACGCCGAAGTGCTGTCACAACAGCTCAACCTGCCCGACGGATTGGAGCCGATAGCGATTATACCGATTGGATATCCGGCCGACGGGGAAACCGTTGCCGAGAAGAAACGACAGTCGATTCAAGAAATAGTGCAATGGGGTGTAGATTGAGATTATTGGCAATAATATCGCTGGTATCTTTGATTATGAGCTTGATAACGGCGGGTTGTAACACCGTTGGCTGCACTGAAAATCAGAGCAGCCTGCCGCTGGCCGGATTCTACAGCTCGTCTACCGGTACAACCCTACAGCTCGATTCGGTCGAGGTAAGAGGTATCGGAGCGCCCGGCGACTCGATGTTGTACACCCCGGGAACACGCCTGACCGAAATTTATCTGCCGTTCAGAGCAACCGCAACCGAGACTACATATCTCATCCATTACTGCAACCAACAACTCTCTGACCCGTCGCTTAACGATACGCTGCATTTTGTTTATACCACGTCGCCCTACTTTGCCGGTGAAGAATGTGGCGCCATGTACCGGTACAATATCCAACGCATAGAGTATACCTGCCACTTAATAGACTCGATAGTTATCGTTGATTCACTCATCACAAATGTAGCCAGTCAACAGATACACATTTTCTATCGGACATCAACCGCTAAGGAGGACCACCAACAATGAAAAGACTGATACTTGTATTTGCATTCGTTCTGACCCTCATCGCAGGTGGCATGGCCCAGCGCCGCATTACTCCCGTAACAGAGCCCCAGTCGCGCAACAATACCGCCACAAAGCCCAAAGCCGACACAGCCACCGACAAAAGTCGCCTGGTGGAGTCGATTGACCAGAAAGGGAATATTGTTCTTGTTGATACCGTGACCGGAACCGAATGGGTTGACTCAACTGCCATACGTAAGGTTGGATACACATATCCGCGGCTTCATGCCCTAACCGTGGGCATAGATGTGTGGGACCCCGTTATGAGAATTATAGGACAAAAATATGGCATTGCCTCTATATGGGGCGAGATTTCGCTTCACAATCGATTTAAACCGGCTTTTGAGATTGGATTTTCAACCGCACGCGAAACACCCGCTGGGATGAATTTCACCTACCGCTCGCCGGTTGCTCCCTATTTCAAAATAGGGATGAATTATAATTTTTTATATAATTCAAACCCCGATTACCAAATCTATGCCCTCGCCCGATATGGCTTTACATGCTATAGCTACAGCCTGACCGATGTTGCCGTGGCCGACGATTATTGGGGCGAGAATATTCCGGTAGATTTTCCGTCGCGCAACACAACGGCCGGATATTTTGAGCTGGGTATCGGTATCAAAGTTAAAATTGCCGGACCTTTATCCCTGGGGTGGACTGCCAAATTTCACGGATTGCTGCACGAATCAAAGTCGCCCGACGGCGATTCGATGATAATACCCGGTTACGGGAAACGAAACTCTACCATAACAGGCGGATTCTCGGTGATGTACACTTTTGGATTAGGCCGACCGGCCGATACGCCGGCTGTTGAATAACATTTTTATGGCAATGAAAAAGATTGTAATAGTAGGAGCATCGTCAGGCATAGGCAACCGTATTGCCCGCGATTTTGCACGTTACGGGTGGCGCGTAGGCGTTGCGGCCCGGCGTGAGGCTCCACTGAAGCAGTTACAAGATGAATTTCCCGACAAGGTTGTCTATAAGACAATCGATGTAGCCGCCAACGTCGCCGTGGAGCGCTTTAATGAACTTATTGAGGAGCTGGGCGGAATGGATGTGTTGCTGTATGCCGCCGGCTGCGGATTCCAAAATCCGAGTCTGCAGATTGAACGCGAGGTATCAACTATCCAAACAAATGTCATCGGCATGACCCGTATATGCCTTGCGGCCTACCGATATTTCCGTGCAAATCCCGGCAAGCCCAGTCAGATTGCTGTCATAACTTCGATTGCGTCAACAAAAGGGATAGGCGTTGCGGCAGCTTACAGTGCTTCCAAACGCTATCAGCGCACCTACATTGAGGCCCTTGAACAGCTCGCCCGCCGCCAGCAGGTAAATGTGAAATTCACAGATATACGACCCGGCTTTATCCGTACAGCTTTGCTCGACGAGAAGATTGACTACCCGATGACAATGTCGCTCAACTATGTTGTGCCCCTGATAGAACTCGCTATCCTGAAAAAGAAGCGCGTTGCCACCGTCGACTGGCGATGGCGACTGCTGACGGCGGCATGGAGCATGGTGCCGCGCAGCTGGTGGGTGCGTATGCCGGTTGATGCCCTATGTGGAGTCGACGCAAGAGAATACAACGATTAATCACAAATAAACTAACAAAATATGTCTATCTTGAAAGAAAATATCTCCGTTGGGCTTTGTAGCGACCATGCAGGTTATGAAATGAAATCGGTTGTTGAGGGCTACCTTGATTCGATGGGTGTGAAATGGCATGACTACGGAACCCATTCGACCGACAGCTGCGACTATCCCGATTATGCCCACCCCTGCGCCGCCGCCCTTGAAGAGGGTACCGTGTATCCGGCTATCGCGCTTTGTGGCAGCGGAAACGGCATATCGATGACCCTAAACAAGCATCAGGGTATTCGTGCTGCCATCTGCTGGAACACCGAGCTTGCCGCCTTGGCCCGTCAGCACAATGACGCCAACTGCCTTGTGCTTCCCGCGCGTTTTATCGACAACGTGACAGCCCTCGCCATTGTCGACACATTTCTCAACACCCCCTTTGAAGGCGGCCGTCACCAGCAACGCGTCAACAAAATACCCCTCAAATAAAAGCTGAAGAAACTGTTCACACTATCCTGTTGATTGTTGCGTTTTACATTTCAAACTATAAAAATAAGCAAATTATTTGCAGTTTCAAATACAAATAGGTGGTTTTACGCCACAAAATAAATTTTTGAAAGAAATTTTGTGCCGGTCAGAAAAAGTTACTATATTCGCATAATAAATACAGAAGCTGAACGACAATAAAAAACATCAGTATATGATTTACCGATTCATATTGGCCTCGGAGGAAGTTGACAACTTCATGCGCGAGATTGAAATTGATGCCGACGCCTCTTTTCTCGATTTACGCAATGCTATATGCGACGCCGTTGGATATAGCACAAAACAGTTGGCATCGTTTCTGATTTATGACGACTACCGGGAAAAAGAGTTTGAAATAACCCTGGAGGATATGGGAGTAGACTCCTCTGAAGACCCCCTGATAATGAACGAGTGCATAATTTCCGATTATATAGAAGACAAGGGGCAGCGTTTGATGTACAACTTCGATTTTATGACAAATCGCAGCCTGTATATGGAGCTTAAGGACTCAATGCCCGGAAAGCACCTTGACGCGCCCGCATGCACCCTCTCGGTTGGAAATCCACCGCCCGAGACTATTGATTTCGACGAATTTGACGCCGCGCTCAATGCAAAAGCGATAGCCGAGGCTTCAAAGCACGACCCAATCTTCGACCTTGACGATGACCTGTATGGAAGCAGCGACTTTGACGACGAAGACCTCGCGTCGGCCGGAATCAGCGACCTCTACGACGACTATTAACCAATCTTCACATTATTTTTTGAAACAGCCCCTCGACGTTGAAGTCGCGGGGCGTTGTTTTTATAAGGCTATCTGATAATACAGCGGAACACAACGATTCAGATATGTTCTCGCCTGCTCCCACGATACAATCGTCTTGTCGACATTCTTTATCAGCTTAACCGGCGCCTCGTTGAGCAAAGCCTGTACATAATAGTGACCCTTGGCCGACCTGAACAACACAATCTGAAGATTGGCCGACATCGGAACCACGTCAAAGTCACGCCAATGCATTGCAACCGTGTCAAAATAATTGGTAATATAATAGCAATCATCGAGGTGCATCAGCGACAACAGCGGCATCAAGGTTTCGCCATGTCCGAATCTCAATTTTACAATCCCCATGCTCTTACCGTCAACCACGCCCTGTATCGACGTTATCAAATCAAGCAAAAGCGGAGATGCAATTTCCGACGGCACGGTTGATATGGTAGTAGACGTGCGTTGAAGATACTGGCGAAGATTAAACACCGACCATAGCGCATTATACTCGGCCAACGAGAAATACCGCGACTCGTCAACATCCATCATCATTGCGCCCATTCCGGCAATCACATAATACTCATTCATGGCCGCCGCGCGAGCATCAATTTCATCCATCGGAAACTTGTCGCCAACAACACGTCGCAGAGCCGTCAGCGGCACCGTTTTCTCCATAAATTCCCTATAAAGTTCGTTCCACGCTCCGCTCTGTATATACTCATTGTAATCCGATTCAACGTCAAAGGGCCTCATTAACGGCGAGTGTTGACGGCCTGAGGAGGTGGTTATCTCCATTTGGTTATTAAGACGCGACAGCTGATGGGTAAACGAATACATACTCATGATACATCGGGGCGAGTAGCTTGAAAGCGCCTCTATACGGGCGTTAGACATCAACGACTTGAAACGGTCATACATCCGTGAAGCAATGGCACGTTGCTCAGCCATTCCCAGCGAATCAAGCGCACCCCACTGACCGTTCACGCGAGCCACAACCTCATTGGCCGTGGCCAGAAGCTGCTTGCCAAGAGGTGTAATCGTTTTAAGCGAATCGGCCTGGCGCAACACTTTAATCAGACCCAGGGTTGTCCCCGACCCGGCCGGATAGCGGGAACCGTGACGACCCACGTGGTAGATAAACACCGGAGTCAATGTATCGGGATAATTATACTTCTCGGGAGCCGGATAGGGGCGAAGCGAGCCGCCACACTCCCGATAGGAATACTTGGTTGCAGTAGGGTCGGCCGCCGACGCCACCAAAGCAATCACCCAGGCTATATAAACAAAAAATACCCTTTTTAATATCCGCTCAATATATGCCATAACAATTCTTTATTCTATTTTTGCATTCCTAAAGCATGAATACTCTGTTACAAATCTCAAAAGTACTAAAAAAATGTCTGAATTACAACATATCCGTCAACAATTACAGCAAAATCAGCTACATTTGGCATTAGAGTCGGTCAATCGCGCCCTTCAAGCCTCCCCCCGGGATGCCGACCTGCTTTTTCTGCGCGGCAAAATCTATTGGCGTTTAGGCAACCGGGCCGCCGCCACTGCCAGTTATGCCGCCGCTGCGGCTTTGGACCCGCATTCCCCGGCCGTGAACGCCCTTGAAAACGCTCGCGACATTGACAATTTCTTCAATCCCGACATTTTCAACCCGTGACAACGCCGCGCATCAATACTGCTCGGGTATCACTCCATCCCTTTGTGAAATTACGAACACACAGCGTAACAAGACCTGCCTGACGGCCAAGACGACGGCCAACGGCCACAACCAAATCAGCTATCGACGAAAGCCCACTCAACGTCATCGACGCAATCTTCATCCCATTGCGCAAAACTGTTGCAAAAATTACATCCTCAACATTTATCGTTCTTACATCCATAATCAAATCTGTTTTTTGGGGTTACGCTGCAAAAGTACCACCCATGGTGAGCAAGATACGGGGACTGCAATGTTAAAATATCATAACAACAGCACATCTTTCTAAATTTCGCCATTTGGAGAATTATGACTAATTTTGTGGCCGCCAAATAATTTAAACGCTACATTGTGCAGACAAAAATACTCATCACAGGTGCCAACGGACAGTTAGGTCAGTGCCTATGCAACGTTTTGGCTTCAAAGTACCCCGAAGTCATCGTTGTGGCTACCGACATCGACACCCTCGACGCATCCAACGCCGACGAGGTCGACGCCATTCTCGCCTCGGGAGGCTTCTCCCACCTGGTCAACTGCGTGGCCTACACTGCCGTTGACCGCGCCGAAACCGACGTTGACCGCGCAACCATCCTCAACACCATAGTTCCAAAGATACTCGGCTCGGCGGCGTCACGACACAATGTCAGAATCATACACATATCAACCGATTACGTCTTTTCCGGAACAGGGAACACCCCGTTGGCCGAAGACGCTCCAACCGGACCCGAGACCGTGTATGGAACAACAAAACTCAACGGCGAGAAAGAAATACTGAGCCGGGCCGGCAACAACGCCATCATCATCAGAACCTCCTGGCTGTATGCCGCCTCCGCGCCCTCCAATTTCATCAAAACCATGTTACGGCTGGGTGCGGGAGACAAGCCTATCAACGTTGTAAATGACCAATTTGGCTCGCCGACCAATGCCGACGACCTCGCCGGGGCAATCGCCGCAATCATAACCTCCGGGCGATGGATACCCGGGATATACCACTATGCCAACACCGGGGTTGCGACATGGTATCAGCTCGCAACCGAAGCACTCCGCCTGGCCGGCTGCAAAACTCCCGTATTCCCCATATCAACAGCCCAATACCCTACACCGGCCAAACGACCGGCCTACTCGGCTCTATGCCTCGATAAAATATCACAAGTCTACCCCGAAGCACAACTGTTTCCCTGGCCAAAAAGCCTGGAACAATGCATAAAACGTATTAAATCACTCCAATAAACATATCTCATAAACGTGGCTACTTTAAACGAAGAAATTAAACGCCGACGCACCTTTGCAATCATTTCCCACCCCGACGCCGGCAAAACTACCCTGACCGAAAAACTCCTCCTCTTTGGTGGGGCAATACATATCGCCGGTGCCGTTAAATCAAACAAAATCAAAAAAACCGCCACCAGCGACTGGATGGAAATCGAAAAACAAAGAGGTATTTCGGTGGCCACATCGGTTATGGGATTCAATTACGGCGAATATAAAATAAACATACTCGACACCCCCGGCCACCAGGATTTTGCCGAAGATACATACCGAACACTGACCGCCGTCGACAGTGTCATCATCGTTGTCGACGTAGCCAAAGGCGTTGAGCAGCAAACCCGTAAACTGATGGAAGTGTGCCGAATGCGCAACACGCCGGTAATCATTTTTGTCAACAAGCTTGACCGCGAGGGCCGAGACCCGTTTGAGATTCTTGACGAACTTGAAAGCGAGCTGAAAATCGCCGTTCGCCCTCTATCCTGGCCAATAAACATTGGCGCAAAATTCAAAGGCGTATACAACATTTACGAGCGCTCGCTCGACCTCTTTACTCCAAATAAACAGAAAGTTACCGAGCGCGTTGAAATTGACTCGGTTGACGACCCCCGCATTGACGAGTCGGTAGGCGAAACCGATGCCGCCAAGCTCCGCGAGGACCTTGAACTGATTGAGGGTGTTTATCCCGACTTTGACGAGCAGGAATATCTAAATGGGAAACTCGCACCCGTGTTCTTCGGTTCGGCGCTCAACACATTTGGAGTTAAGGAACTGCTGGATTGCTTCGTCAAGATAGCTCCGGCGCCAAAACCAATTCAGGCCGAAGAGCGACTTATCGAACCACAGGAACCCGATTTCAGCGGATTCGTATTCAAAATCCATGCCAACATGGACCCCAACCACCGCTCATGCATCGCTTTCGTTAAAGTTTGTTCCGGCCGATTTGAGCGTAACGCCCCCTACAAGCACATTCGCTCCGGGAAAGTCATGAAATTTGCCGCTCCAACTGCATTTATGGCACAAAAGAAAAACATTGTCGACGAGGCATTTCCCGGCGATATCGTCGGTATTCCCGACACCGGAAATTTCAAAATCGGAGATACACTCACGGCCGGCGAACAGATTCATTTCAAAGGTCTGCCAAGCTTCTCGCCCGAGATGTTCAAGTATATTGAAAACGACGACCCGATGAAATCAAAACAGCTGGAGAAAGGAATCCGTCAGCTCATGGATGAAGGTGTTGCCCAGATGTTTACCAACCAGTTCAACGGGCGTAAAATCATCGGAACCGTCGGCCAGTTGCAGTTTGAAGTAATTCAATATCGACTGCTGCACGAGTATGGAGCGCAATGTCGGTGGGAGCCGTTGTCGTTGTATAAAGCATGCTGGATAGAGAGCGACGACGCCGAGGCTCTTGAGGCGTTCAAAAAACGCAAACATCAGTTCATGGCACTCGACACCGACGGTCGCGACGTTTTCCTCGCCGACTCAGGGTACGTTCTCCAAATGGCCCAGAACGATTTCCCAAAAATCCGGTTCCATTTTTCGTCAGAGTTTTAACCCTTTTTGCTATCTTTACCACCACATCCAAGAATACACTATAAATGAAAAAGTTGTTATACTGCATAGCCGTAACTATCAGTGTTACACTAACAGTTGGCTGTTCGGGCAGCTCCGCCAATTACGATTCAGACGTCGACACCATCGCCGTCGACACCGTTGCCGACATCGACGGTCTGCCGGTCATCGACGAAAACTCAAGAATCGAAGACAGCGTTCCGCCGACATTGAAATCAATTCCGCCACGACGCTTCTCCTCAAAAGCTCAGGCGCTGGAGTTTATACGCAATTCAGGCCACGAAAGCGAGTATAAGGCCGGAATCATAATGAACATGCTTGACGATTGTTTCGAGTATGCCGACCGGCTTCTTAACAACAGCCATAACCAGTTCATTGTAGTCGACAAGGCATCTATGAACGTAATCCTGTATGACAAATATGGCCGGGAAAAGAAAGTTTACCGAATGGCTTGCGGAAAAAACTACGGAACAAAACGCAAAAAAGCCGACTCCCGAACGCCCGAAGGTATGTTCTATGCCGAAGGCATTTACGATTCAACCGATTGGCTCTTTACCAACGACAACGGGGTCACAAGCAAGGTGAAAGGCCAGTTTGGGCCACGATTCATCCGACTGTCAACGCCTCAAATCGGTATACATGGCACCGGCTCTCCGCGCTCGCTCGGCAATCGGGTATCCCATGGATGCATCAGGATTGCCAACCAGAACATACTGGAGCTGGTAACGCTTGTTGATGCCGGCACGCCAATCATCGTAAATCCGTCGGCACGCGACATGGGCGTTAACAAAGCCGAGGGTAACAATATCCCGTTTATCCGTACAGGCCGCTCGGGTCCGGTGCCCAACGATGCAACAATTGATGCATACGCCAACGAGACCGAAAAAGCCGCCCGTGAAGCTGAGGAGGCGGCACGGGAAGCGGCCGCAGCCGACTCGGTTGCAACCCCCGAAACCATTAACGAAGATATTGATATTCAGGAGCCTCAATCCAGCCTCCCCGACTCAATTGCCAATTGATAACTCTCCAAAATTTTGCCATGTCAAATCGCCCCATTCTATCCATCATCCTGCTGGTCATCGCAGCTCTCGCAACACAATCGGCCACAGTCAACGTTTATCGGCTGAATCTTGACGATGAAATAGGTTCAACAACTTGGAGATACACCCGCCAAGCGCTCAACGAGGCGACCCAGCGTAAAGCCGACATGATTTTGGTTCATCTGAACACCTACGGAGGGTCGGTGTTGCACGCCGATTCTATCCGGACAGCGCTGCTCAATTATCCGCGACCGGTAGTGGCATGGATTGACAATAACGCCGCGTCGGCAGGGGCGCTGATTGCGCTGGCTTGCGACTCGGTTTATATTCGTTCGGGAGGCTCCATGGGCGCCGCAACCGTAGTTAACGGAACCGACGGCACTGCCATGCCCGACAAGTACCAAAGTTACATGCGCGCCATGATGCGCGCCACGGCCGAGCACCACGGACATACGCCCGACGGCAAGTGGCGGCGCGACCCTATTGTAGCCGAGGCCATGGTCGATTCGCGTGTCATAGTCCCGGGCCTGATTGACTCTACCCGCGTTCTGACTTTCACTGCCGACGAAGCCGTTAAATGGCATTTCGCCGAGGCGACTGCCCAGTCGGTTGACGAGGTTATGACAGCGGTAGGTGTCGACAACTACCGCATTGACGAATATCGCCCCACATGGCTCGACAATCTTATTGGATTTTTCACATCCCCCGGAGTTCAAGCGTTCCTGATTATGATTATTATCGGCGGAATATACATGGAATTTCACACTCCAGGTCTCGGATTTCCGGCCGCCGCATCCATTATTGCAACAATCCTCTACTTCCTCCCGCTGACTCTCACCGGCATTATCGCTCCTTGGTTGGTGATATTATTTGCCGTCGGAGTTATTCTAATAGTCCTTGAGATATTTGTCATACCCGGGTTTGGCGTTACCGGAATAACCGGAATTATAGCATGCACAGCATCCATTCTGATTGCGCTGTTCAACTCTATCGAATTCAACACCTATCGAAACGGCGCTGCGTCGCCCGAGATTATCTCCATTGTCGGGCAGGCCATTGCCACATTCACCATCGGCGTCATTGCAGCCATTGCCATTGTTTTGTATCTCAGCAGCAAACGCGGACCGCAATGGTTCAGAAAACGCTCCGAGCTCGTCAAGACACAGGAAATCAACGACGGATACATTGGAGTTGACATGTCTCCGGCCCGCCATGTTGGCACAGCCGCAACAACCGTTACTCCTATGAGACCCGTAGGCAAAATTTCAATTGACAATCAAATTTACGACGCCGTCAGCGAAACAGGCGACTTCATCCCGGCCAACTCCCAGGTAAAAGTCACTCGCTACAGCGGTGCCCAACTTTACATACGCCCGATACAATGAAATTCATAGGCATCATTCCGGCTCGATATGCATCAACCCGATTCCCCGGCAAACCGCTGGTTGATATTGGTGGCATGACGATGATTGAACGAGTTTACCGCCAAGCCTCCCAAGCGCTTGAACGCGTTGTTGTGGCTACCGACGACAATCGCATTTTAGACGCCGTCAAAGCCTTTGGTGGTGAGGTCGTTATGACATCCCCAAACCACAATAGCGGCACCGACCGATGCTATGAAGCCTACATCAACTGCGCCTCCGATGCCGATGTCGTTGTAAACATCCAGGGCGACGAGCCATTTATTGCGCCGAGTCAGATTGACGCTGTTAAAGAATGTTTTACGCGCAACGAGTCAACCCCGATTGCCACCCTTGTGCGCCGTTTTGACCCGGCCCTGGGATATGACGCGCTGTTCAACCCCAATACGCCCAAAGTTGTACTTGACTCTGACGGAAATGCGCTCTATTTCAGTCGTTCGGTCATCCCATACGTGCGCGGAAAGCAGCACGAACAGTGGAGCGAATCTGCAACATTCTACACCCACGTTGGCCTGTACGCCTATCGCGCCGACATTCTTGCCCGGATTACAGCTCTCCCCCGCTCGCCGTTGGAGATTGCCGAGTCATTAGAACAATTACGTTGGCTTCAAAACGGCTACCGGATAGCGACAGCCGTTACCGCCGAGCCATCGGTCGGTATCGACACGCCGCAAGACCTTGACCGCGCTCTTGCTATGCTGAATCAATAATACAGGAAACGTTTTATTGACTTCTTGGGCGTTTTTTCAAATTCATTAGGGACAAGCTGAATCTTGTCAACACGCTCGTAAGCAGCCACTTGCTTGTTCAGTTCAACGAGGTTTTTCCCCATTATAGAGTCAACATCGGCCGTCGACAGTTTATCCCGGTCCATCGCCTCATAGTCAGGGTAAACAAGCGCCGTCAATCCGCGACCGCGTTCAACCACAAGACTCTCGGCAACGTAGGGCATATTATTCAGTTTCGCCTCTATCTCTTCGGGATAAATATTCTGCCCCGTTGACGACAGAATCATCGTCTTGTAACGCCCTTTTATGAAGATGGTGCCATCCTTGCTGCGCGTTCCCATATCGCCCGTATGCAACCACCCGTCTGCATCCAAAACCGCAGCCGTAGCCTCGGCATTTTTATAATACCCCTGCATAACATTTTCGCCGCGCACACAAATCTCTCCGGGAATACGTTCCGGGTCAGAGCTTTCTATCTTCGACTCCATTATTCCGGGAAGCGTCTGCCCCGACGACCCTACTATAAACTTTCGCCAATGGGTATAGCTGATTAACGGACCACACTCGGTCATCCCGTAACCAACCGTCAACGGAAAGCCTATTTTATGCAGAAACTCCTCTACCTCATGATTTAATGGAGCTCCGCCGGCTATAACCTGCTCAAACTCGCCGCCGAACGCTTCTACCAATTTATCACGTATCTTTTTGAAAACCACTTTCCTAAGCAAAGGAGTTTTCATCATCATCTTCATCGAATCCTTTTGTAAAATAGGCTGAAGCTGCTTCTTGTAGATTTTCTCCAATATCATCGGAACGCACAATACCAAATGAGGCCTGACCTCCGATAAAGCCTTGAGCAAAAGTTTGGGCGTCGGGAGTTTTCCCAATAGCGTGATATGCGACCCGGCCGCGAGCGGCGTCAGCAAGTCAAAAGCACACCCGTAGGCATGAGCCAGCGGAAGAAATGACAACGCCCGCGACCCCTTGTAATGCAGCTTCTGATGCAGACCAAACACAACGTTTCCACACAGGTTATTAAGCGTCAGCATCACACCCTTTGAGAACCCCGTTGTTCCCGATGTATAGTTAATTTCTGCCAGGCTCGACGCCGGGCAGACGGGATAATCGATATCCTCAGAGCGAAATCCGTTCGGATAACGTTTGCGGAACAGTAACGGCAACGACCCCAAAATCTTCTCTACCGCACGGCCACTCGACTTGTTTTCACCGAGAAGTTCACGCGTGTCAAGCGATATGGCAGCCGTCAGGCCCGGCATCTTCTCCAGCTCCAGATGTTCCCATATAGAATTGCTGACAAAAAGCATCCGCGACTCTGAGTGATTGATGATATGAATCGCATCAAGATAGTTAAAATCCTGTAACACAGGGACTATTACCGCTCCGTATGTTATTGTGGCCATATATACCGTTACCCACTGAATAGTATTCTTTCCCAGCAAGGCAACCTTATCGCCCTTTTTAAGACCCACACCCTTGTACAGCAAATGAAGCATCGCGATATGCCGGGCAAAGTCTCCGTAGGTCATGGTATTCCGCCCTACATAGTCGGTCAATGCCGGCTCTCTCCAGTTTTCACGAAAACTTTCAGCGTATATTTGTAACAGATTCTCCTTTAACATCGATTAGTAGTTTTTATATTACAACAATAAAATAAATATTACTGTTCACCATCCATGCCGGCTGCAACAAGCTTTCCAAGGAAGTAAGACATCGACGCAGTTCCGTCCATTGTAGGTTCGTTTGTTGAATAGTCACTGTAATCGTCATGGTAAACCACCATATTCCCTTGAAATGGAGCAAAGCGGTCGGCATGACGCAGGTGCACTCCGCGCAGGGAGTTGAAAATAGTTGCATAAACCGGCCCGTCAACAAGCCCGCCCGCAAGATACTCGCGCCCCGGCCTACCGTTGACATCACAGTTGCTCATTGCCGAGTGGCAATCTACCGGCGACGATTCTACCATCCCCGACGGCAATACCACCATCGTCTGACCCCACGGGTTAACGCCAAACAGCCAGTCCCTAACCGCCGTTTCCGCTTCCATGTAACTTGCATCACCCGTAAGTTCGCGATACACCATTGCCTGAGTTATAAACGCCGTCGCCAGATTGTTGCTGCACCATATAAACGGGATTCCGTTCAGAAACACATTGTCAGCCCCACGCTCGGCAACACGGGCCACCCCGGCACGCATATTGCGGATAAATTCGCGCGACACCTTCGGCTCGGCAACCTTAGCCAGTTCAACGTGCCCCAGGTTTAAGAACGGGTACCATTGATAATGCCGGGCTGAATCGGCCCCCATCCATGGCGTAACCGGTTCAAGACGACCATACGAAACAGCCTCGTCAATATATTTTTTCTCCCCCGTAATGCGATAACGAGACATCGCAGCAAGCTCCATATCATCAGCCCAATTATCCTCCTCATAGAAATACGGAGATACACACGGAGCCGTCTGACATGCGCCCGGATGGGCCGCTGCATAGCGATAGGCCGCATCGCTACGCCGTTCAAGCCTCTCGGCAAACTCCGGGTCAACACTCGCAAACACAACCGCGCCAAGCCCAAAAGCCGACGAAAATTTTCCAACCGAAGACGCCTCACCCGTGCTCCGGTTCCTATTCTCTTTCAGCCCGTATGGCTCTCCCGCGCATGGATACACCGGGCGTCTGCCACCCTCGCCCATGCCATAGTCAACATTATCGCCCGCCGGCAATCCCGCATAACGATGGTCACGGTCATCGGCAATCTGATTGAAATACACCCCATCCGACGGATTCATTTTCAACATCCATTCCAGCCCCCAACGAGCCTCGTCAAGAATATCCGCCACGCCGTTACTGCCCCGCAAGCCGGCAGCATCATAATCGTCGGCCCATATCGCCGCCGGTGTATTTATGTATGCAAACAGCATTTGGTAAACCGCATTGGCACTCGTTGTCAGATACTGCAAATAATCCGATGCATCATGCCAGCCACCGGAGACATCAACTATCTCACCATCCATGGCGCCCGACAACACCCTGAATCCATCGCCCGTGTGACAGCTATCCCCATGAATAGGGTTGAACCCGCAGCGCTGCTGACGCATATAATTCAGCGGCAACTCATTGATAGAAAATCTACTATACGCGTCATTGCCAACGTAGAAACTCTGCCTTATGGTATCGCGCTCCTCCTTCACCGTCATTTCAATCGTGTAAGTCCCGCGATTGGTCAGCGACGTCAGATACAACCGCCCCGTGTGAGAGAACGGTTCCCACGCCCCCTTCTCCACAATGCTATCCACCTTGACCGACACACCTCCGGGGCCCGTAACCACTATATCATAGTCATTTATAGAACGGTCGCCCAAATAGACCGGCACCTTCACGTCGTTCGACAAATATCCAATCTGATTCACACGGATATAGCCCGAGGCCAATGCCCCAAGTGCCACCGACAGAAAAGCCAAAGTCAAAAAATGTTTTATCATGGTAAAAGAAGCCGAATAGTTATAAAAACACATTTCACAAAGATAACACTTTAGCCCGACCCTTTACAACAAACAACCCACATTAACAATTCTTAAGAATTACCCCCCTACACTCCCCTATGCCCAATTATCCCCATCCACACGTGTATCTCTGAAACCTATGCCACACCACAAAAAACACCTCCGCATCAAACAGAGCTTTTCATGCAAGCAAATCGGCTATAAGAAATTCCCTTACAGGGATAGCTTCTCACCCTCAATGTCAGGAGTTGTCTGATAATATCTTAAAACGATTTATCCCTAAATCGTTTAACGCATCTATAACATTTGCGACATAACTGTAATCTACATCTTTATCTGCCTTTATTGTAATTGAAACATCTTTGCTAAATCCGTTTGTTTGTAACCAAGTTTTTAATTCTCTTGAAAACCGATACTTAATCAACGCATTCATATTCGCGGTATTACTCCCATCAGCCTTATAACATTTTACATCGCCATAATTCCCAATGGATAATATTACATCGACATCTTCGGTTGTTTCTTCTTCTGATGGTGGGACAATCACTTCTACAGGTTCAGGTTCAACTAATACGGCATAAATAAAAGGCGTAAGAACGCTTATTAAACTTAAACAACACAGGGTTATTCCAAGTATTCCTGGCAGTTTTTTTAAGCCATGTTTATTCGCTGTAACCAATCCTACAATCGAAAATACAAGAGCTAATATCCCAAGAATACTTCCTATCAGAATTAACAACATATATAGAGCTGCAAAACCGGCACTCGAATTATTTGATTCTCCTAATTGTGTCATAACCAGCATATTCACAATCCAAACTAATACAAATAAAGCGGCTGAAATCCCAAATCCAAGCCAAGCCATTACTTGAGTGGGTTTATTTACAGTGTTCATTTCCATGATTTTGAAGATTTTATTTTTACAAAGGTACATATTTTTTTCGATATAAGTTGTTGGGAGTTTCGGCTCCGCCGTCGGGCTAACGTGAACGGTGCTATAATCTCCGCCATTCGGCTTAACCTGAGCCTGCGAGCCGTTCAAGGCTTAACCAAGAAAATCCCTACCACAAAAATAAAACAAAGTTTTCTTTTTATTCTTTGTTCAAATTTTTGTAACTTTGCTTTTGTAATACATTCAAAATCTGATAATGGCCGAACTTTAATAAAAATATGGCGAAAGCCACATAACTTTGAATTCCCGTTGTAGTCGTTAAGGCTTTGGCCAGCCATCAGATGCTACAAGGGAGTTTCTGCTTTTTAATATAATGAAGGCAAGTGAAATTAAGGGCCTGTTTGACAGGTTTGAATCTATTGCAATAGAGTATGAAGGTGTTGAATGCTGGAGAAAATCCGTCAGACCATTTTGCTGACGTCAGCAAAATGATAACTCTTGCCAAAGGTGCTCAACGTGAGATAGAAAAGTAGACAGACGTCTTAAAGCTGAAGAGAAGAAACTATTATCAAAAAAGAAAAATAAAAAGCAGTAATTAGGAAGTGGACATACGATGATGTTGTGTTGGCCACACGACTTTTGAAATTACAGATTTTACAATGATTACCACAAGGGAGAAACAGATATACAAGGTTACAGCAGTTGGCAGTGTTGTAAACATCTTTCTTACAGCTTTCAAATTTGTTGCAGGGATACTTGGGCGAAGTTCGGCCATGGTTGCTGATGCCGTACATTCTCTGTCTGATTTATTGACAGATATTATTGTTGTAATCTTTGTCAGAACCGCGTCAAAACCCGACGACTACACTCATAAGTACGGTCATGGCAAGTTTGAGACTTTGGCAACACTGATTGTGGGGAGTATCCTCATTTTAGTGGGTATTGGAATTATGGTTGCAGGTATTAAGGATTGTATAGCCTTTTTTCAAGGGGAAATCAGAGAACGCCCCGGAATTATAGCTTTAATTGCCGCAGTGTTGTCCATTGTTCTTAAAGAAGGTGTATTCCGTTATACCTCCTCCCAAGGCCGCAAAATTAATTCGCCTATACTTATCGCCAACGCAATGCATCATCGCAGCGATGCATTTACATCTGTCGCCACCCTAATTGGTGTAACCGGTGCATTGTTTCTTGGCCAAAAAGGAATTATTCTCGATCCCCTCGCCGCGATAATTGTAAGTTTCTACATCTGTAAGTCAGGGTATGAGGTTGTGAAACCAAGTATTGACGAGCTGCTTG
The DNA here is from genome assembly GCA_022510465.1 of Muribaculaceae bacterium. Taxonomy (GTDB): domain Bacteria; phylum Bacteroidota; class Bacteroidia; order Bacteroidales; family Muribaculaceae; genus HGM05190. Next base: position 253 of record JAFLTJ010000026.1, on the reverse strand, counting down.
AAAAATCATTACCTCCGGAAACGGAAAAAGAGATTCGACGGTTACTGCGCTCCGTTCCGGGCATTGAGGGAGTCCATAAACTCAAAACAAGAAAAATTGGAAGTAACATAGCCATCGAAGCCCACACAGAGATGGATGGGAAAATGTCACTTGAAGATGCACATCGCATTGCTACAGCCGCTGAAAACAAACTACGAGAACATTTTGGAAGTAAAACTCACGTCGGAATCCACATGGAACCGGCAAAACATCA
>JAFLTJ010000025.1 GCA_022510465.1 Muribaculaceae bacterium | reverse complement strand
GTTATATTGCTGGGCGTTTTCTGCGGATTGGTTTCGCTGTATTTTACTCGTGTCATCAATATGATGGAGAAGTTCTTTAAGCGATTCAACAATGCGTATGCGAGGATGATAGTAGGGTCGGCGATATTGGCGTTGCTGATATTTATATTCCCGCCGCTTTATGGGGAGGGGTATAAGTCGATAACGGCCTTGCTGGGTGGCGATACGGCGTCGATAGTAAACTCGTCGCTGTTTTATCCCGACCGTGATAACGTGTGGTTTATAATAGCGTTTCTGGGTGCGATAGTTTTGTGCAAGGGGTTTGCGACGTCGGCAACCACGGGTGGCGGCGGTATAGGCGGTACGTTTGCGCCGTCGCTGTATGTCGGCTGCATGGCGGGATTTTTCTTTGCATTCACGTTTAACGAGGTTTTTGGCCTGGATTTATCTATCAAGAATTTTGCGTTAATGGGAATGGCGGCGGTTATGGCTGCGGTGATGCATGCTCCGTTAATGGGGATATTCTTGACGGCGGAGCTTACGGGCGGATATGATTTGTTTTTGCCGCTTCTGATAGTTTCGACAATATCGTATGGCACGATTAAGCTGTTTGAGCCGTACAGCATTTATACGATGCGATTAGCCCGCCGAGGGGAGTTGCTGACCCATCATAAGGATAAGGCGGTGTTGACGCTGTTGAAGATGGATAATGTTATAGAGAAGGATTGTATCAGTGTGTCGCCGGGGATGAATCTGAAACAGATGGTTGACACGATAGCGCAGTCGCGGCGCAACATATTCCCGGTTGTTGATGACGACAATATATTGATAGGCGTTGTGCTGCTTGACGAGATACGCAATATAATGTTTAGGCCCGATTTGTATAAACGGATGTATGTCAGCAAGTTTATGTCTATGCCTCCGGCAAAGATTGTTATCGGCGAATCGATGGAGAATGTGATGAAAACGTTTGACCAGACCGGCGCATGGAACCTGCCGGTTGTAGACGAGCATGGCCGTTACGTTGGGTTTGTGTCAAAGTCAAAGATTTTTAATTCATATCGGCGCGTATTGCGTCATTATACCGACGAGTGATTTATTGCTGTTCCTTGACGAGGCCGCGCCGATAGGCGGCGAGCAGGCGGTCAAGGTCGCGAATCTGAGTTGCGAGTTCACGCCCTTTGTCGGTATCTCGAACGAGGAGCCGGTTGACGGTGTACTCGTTGAGAACGATGTTTGAAATAATATCCTGACCTTCTTTGATGGCTTTTGCCTGGGACTGGAACGGCTCGTGCTCAACGAGCTGAAAGCCACGGGAGTGGTAGACGAGCGTGTAGCCTGCAATTCCTGTTTCCCGCTGGTAGGCTCTTGAGAAACCGCCGTCGATTACCAGCAGTTTGCCGTCGGCTTTTACGGGGTTTTCGCCTTTTAGAGTCTTGACGGGTACGTGCCCGTTGATGACGTGAGAACCCTCGGTGGGAAGCCCAAATTCAACTAATATGCGGTCGATAATCTCGGGATTGTCGTGGAGGGTGAAGTAGGCGCCTTTCTCTTCTTTGTGGGTTGAGTTGTCGGCTATTAAATAGCGCTCGAATGTAGCCATTTTTGATTTTCCAAACAGTGGGGAATCGGGTCCGCACCAAAGATACCACATATAGTCGATGGAGTCTTGTTTATCGGGCTCGTCGCCTCCACGTCGGCATGCAACCTGTACCAGCCGGTTTATGCGGTCGAAAAGTCTTTTTCCGGCGAAAGATTCACCCATAATCTGAACCTCTTTGAAGGAGCCGTCGCTGTTGAGAGGAATGGAGGCATGGAACATGAGGTTGTTGTTGCGCGCGAGGTACAGGGCGCCGTGGCGCAGGAAGCAGTATATGTGCTTGTGTAATTTTTCGCTGTTGACAAAGTTGTTGTGCAGCTGCCTGACGATTGTTTCCTCCTCGGGGGAGAGCCGATATGGGTCGGTTGAATCGATGGTGGGGAATGAGCTTTCGAGCAACGGGTATCGGGTTCCGTCAATGGAAACGGTTTTGTTGTCGATGTCGATGTTGCCCAGCAGGCAGCGGTCATCCATTAGATATTCAGGGTGTGCCTTAATGAGTTGCCCTTCGAGCTTCCACTGTATAACGGTGATGGCTTTGTGCATTTGGGCAATGATGAGTAATTCTTTGTCGGAAAACACGCGCCCGGCATTGTTTACGCGCGGCATGTAGATGGTTGTGTCGGCCTCGCTGTATGTTTCCATTGCCATTGTTGCAAGTGGCAGGAGGTTAATGCCGTATCCTTCCTCAAGGGTGTCGAGATTGCCATATCGGAGAGACATGCGCATGACGTTGGCGATACAGGCGTCGTTGCCTGCAAATGCACCCATCCAAAGGATGTCGTGGTTGCCCCACTGTATATCAAAGTCGTGGTAATCGCATATTGTATCCATTATAATATGGGCGCCGGGACCGCGGTCGTATATATCTCCGATTATGTGTAGCGAGTCAATTGCAAGTCGCTGTATCAGGTTGCACATGGCAATGATGAATGCATCGGCCCGCCGTGTGGTTATTATGGTTGAGATAATCTGATTGAAGTAGGCGAGCTTGTTGTTGTCGTCAACGGTTTCGTGGAGGAGCTCCTGGATGATATATGAGAAGTCCTTGGGCAGGGCTTTGTTGACTTTTGACCGGGTGTACTTTGAAGAAACGCTCTGGGCAACTTTGACAAGCCTGTTGAGGGTGATTTCATACCATTCGGCTATGTCTGATTCCTGTGTTTTAACGAGTTGCAGTTTTTCCTGTGGGTAATAGATAAGTGTGCACAGGTTTTTCTTATCGGCATCGCGCAGGGTGTTACCGAATATCTCGTTGACTTTGCGTTTGATTGTTCCGGATGCATTTTTGAGCACGTGTTGGAATGCCTCATATTCTCCGTGTATGTCGGTCAGGAAGTGCTCGGTTCCTTTTGGAAGATTCAGAATTGCCTCAAGGTTAATAATCTCGGTGCTGGCTGCTGCGATTGTGGGGAAAGAGCGCGACAGCAGTTGCAGATACCGGGAATCGGCTTCGAGGTCGACTGTAGGGTAGTGGATGTGTTTATGTTGTGATGACATATTAATCTCTTATTTGAGGTGATTTAGAATCCAGTCGAGGTGTCGACGCTCGGTTCGGTCGGATGCCCAGTGTTCGTTTATCGGGGTAATCAGGGCTTCTTTGGGCGCCGAGATGACGTTGTACACGGCCCAAGAGGTTGTTGGAGGGCATGTGTTGTCGTTGTACCCCCATGTCATAAGCGTTGGGCATTGTAAAATTCGGGCAAAATTAACTACGTCAAAATAGGCCATGTTTTTGAGCCTTTCGGGGGTATCCATACCGGGAATTTTGCTGAAATGGGGATATCCGTCGGCACGGTTGGCTTTGAACCCGGCCATATCGGCCAGGGCGGGATAATTGGCCACGCATGCGGTTACACGACTGTCGAGTGCTGCGGTGATTATGGACAGCGCTCCGCCCTGACTGCCACCTTGAACGATGACATTCCGGTGGTCCCATTCGGGGAGGGAGGTCAGCATGTCGATGGCACGAACGCCGGCGAGGTAGACCCACTTCATATAGTAGTTATCGCGATTGTCGAGATTATTGGTCAGATAGCCGTTCTCGGAAGCGTTGAATGCGTTGCTTATCTCACTGAATATCTCGTCGCTCATTTCGGGATTCAAGCCGTGAATCTCGGTTTCAAAGCGGATAACTCCGTTTTCGGGATAGTATCGGTGGCGCAAGGGGTCTTTGATTGTTTTGATTCCGGCTCCGGGAGGGCACAGCACAACGGGACATGAGCCGGGCGTTGCATTGGCCGGAATGAACAGATAGCCGTATATCGCCCTGCGTTTGGGGCTTATGGTGAGCTTTACGAGGTAGGCGTTGAATTGGGAGGTTGTAAAGCGCGGCACGGGTGTGATGGTGTAATCAAGCGGTACTTTTGCCAGCTCGGCAAGGTTGTCGTTCCAAAACTTGTTGAAATCATCGGGCATGGCAGTGTAGGGCTCGATTTTCTCGGGTGAGAATCCCACCTTGACGTGGTGCTTGTATGTATCGCCGTCAACGGTTGCTTTTAGCCTGCAATCACGGAATCCCGGTGTCTTCATTGTGCCGATGTTGATAATCGCACGACCGTTTTTGAGCGTGACTTTCCCTGTTTTGTCGGTGCCCATCAGGTCATTGCCAAGTTCATATTCCACGTCGACGTTATCCAATGGTATCCCGTATCGGTATAATTGTATTTCTACGCGGGCTTGCTCTCCGGTAGTATAATTCCAGTCGTTGTGGTCGGGAACGGTGACCCAAAGGTAGTCGCTGCGAGATGGATAATTTTCGGCATGCGCCGGCAGTGATATTGCTAATATGGTTATAAATAGAGCCGTGAGAAGTTTTTTCATGGAACAAGATTTTGATTATGTTTTGCAAAATTAGCATAATTTGCAGAAAAATCAATCGGGAAACGGTGTTATTTTACAGCGTTTGGCGGCTGTTGAGAGGTAATGAGGGCGGCGTTGCGTTGCAGCCCGGTGAGTTTTGTTCGTTTTATGGCCGAATTGCGAAAAATAGCCGAGAAGCGTTCGGGTCTCATTGATAGGATGTCGTTGGCTGTCAGGCAAGTGATTTCGACCCGTGGCGTTAGCTCCGGCAAGGATGTCGGCACGGCGAGTTGGTTGTGGGGACACACGCGCTGGCATTCGTCACATCCGTATATACGGTTCCCTAAATGTGTGTGCGCCGGCAGTTCTCCCCGGTGCTCGATGGTAAGATAAGAGATGCATCGGCGTGCATCCATTTGGCCGTGACCGTTAAGGGCTTTGCCGGGGCAGGCATCGATGCATCGCCGACAGTTGCCACAGTTAGTGGCGGAAAGAGGTTTGTCGGGCTGAATGTCGAGAGTGGTCAGAATTTCGCCGAGGAAAAAGTAGCTTCCTGCTCCCGGGATAATCAATTGATTGTTGCGGCCTATGAATCCGATTCCGGCACGTGTGGCCCAGTATCGTTCGCGGATAGGAGCGGTGTCGACGCAAACGCGGCATTGGGCGCCTGTTGTGGCGGCGATGGTGTCGGCAACGAGTGATAAACGTTTGCGAATGATGTCGTGGTAGTCATCGCCGAGGGCATATTTGGCCCACTGTAAAGGGGAATCTATGTCGGGCGAATAGTAGTTGAATGCAGCCGAAATAACAGTGCGAGTACCGTCGAGTAGCAATTGAGGGTTGTTGCGCTGGTCATGGTAACGATTGAGATACTGCATGTTGGCATGATATCCCGCTTTAATCCAGTTGCTGAATTGTTTTGCCGCGATGTCGTCAACAGGCTCGGCCTTGGCAAATCCAACACGGGTTGCTCCTGCGTCGAGAATGAGCCGGGCTATCTGCTGCTTACATAGGGATTGGGAGGATTTCATAACCATTCTCTTTTAGCCAACGGATTGCGCGTGGAAGGGCATACCGAAGGTTCCGCTCGGCTTTAAGTGAATCGTGGAATACGATGATAGACCCGTTTCGGGTGTATTTGCATACGTTTTCAAGCACTTGTTCCGGACTCATCTTTCGGCTGTAATCACGGCTTACAACATCCTGCATGATGATGTTGTAGCGAGTCTTGATGGCGCGGCCCTGCGAGTATTTTATTATGCCGTGGGGAGGCCTGAAAAGTGCGCTATTTATGAGTTGGTCAGCCCGGTTGATATTGTCTAAATATCGCTTTGTCGATACTTTGATTCCTTGAAGATGGTTCATCGTGTGATTTCCCCAGGAATGACCCCGTTTTATTATTTCTTTGAACAGGGCGGGGTTTCGCTCCACATTGTCGCCAACGAGGAAAAATGTTGCTTTAATATTCTCGCTGTCGAGTAAATCAAGCACCCACGGCGTCACCTCGGGAATCGGTCCGTCGTCAAAGGTGAGATATACCACCCGCCGGCGATGGCGCTTTATGCGCCAAATCGCTTCGGGGAACAGTAAACGGTAGAGCAGAGGGGGTTGCTCGATAAACATAGTCGAGGAGGATAGTAGGAATTATTACTCTGTGTCGAAATTCATCAGATTGAAATTGACTCCGCGGGCCGAAAGCTCGTTAAACTTTTTCTCTATGTCGCCACCGGCATCACGGTAACCTTTGAGCAGGTCAACAAGGTAATGACGGTGTATGTATTGGTCGGTGCGCTGCAGAGTTCTGTAGAATCGCGGTGCAAGCGACTGGTAGTAGAGAATATATCCGGCGATTCGGTCTATCTCCTTTTCGTAAAGCTCAAGAGCGTGGGCCGATGCTTCTTCATTGCCGGTAGCATAGCCAACACGGAAGTAAACGTCGGCCAATTGCATTGGAATCTGTACAGAGTATGGCGAGGCTTTCTCGGGGAGCTTTTCCTCCATTAATCTAACAATTGTCAACGCCTTGCTGTAGCGGTCTTTCTTGAAGTTCTCTATTTTGACCTTTTCCTCTTGATTCATTGCGGCAGAGTCGAGGTTTTCGGCCGTAACAGCTTCATTTACAAGCGCCACTGCAAGGTCGAGCATGGTTGAACGTGTGGTTGTTACCATGCGTCTGACTGTCTCGTCAAGATATAGCGACGGGTTTGAATCAATATTGTCAAGACCACCCCAAAGGAATTTTTCGGTGATATTGCGATAAGCTTTGTCGGTATTGACGGCAAGGTCGTAGCTTTGACCTTGTCCGTTGATAGGAGTAACCTGGTAGGCCATACCGGTGTTGCGCATGTAGGGTTGCAGGCCGAGATAATAGTCTTCGGGAACGGTCATTGCGAAATACACAGGCCGTTTCCACCCGTTTTTGGCTCCGGTGGCAATAATGTCGAGCGAAATAGCCTTGCTGAGAGTTATGCCATCACGCGAATATGGGTCATTATAAAGGTCAATAATGATATTTTCATCGGCGGCGGCAACTTCGTCGGGGCTGATAACGCCGGTTTTGGCAGCCTCCTGTGCATTCGCCGGGATGAACATAAGCGGATGTCTTGAAACCGGTAAACCCCATCCGTTCTGAGAGCTTTCGGGCCGATAAAGTTCAGCGAGAGCCGCGAGGGCGTTAACCGGAACTGAATCGGGGTCGACGAAGTAGCTGAATTGCAGGCGGTCGTATGCATAGTCGGTCGGCTTGGCAAGCATGTCAACCCGGTGGGCTTCGTATGACGGGTGGTTGAGCTGGTTTACATACCAGTCGGTGGTTAGGTAGCTCAGATTAACCACTTTTACGTCGGTTCTGACGCCTTCAACTTCTTGTGCATACCATAACGGGAATGTGTCGTTATCTCCGTTTGTAAAGATGATGGCGTTTGGGTCAAGACTATTGAGGTAGTTCATACCAAAATCGCGGGCCGCGGTACGACCTGAGCGGTCGTGGTCATCCCATGTCTGCGAAACCATCTGCAACGGAACTGCAAGGCCGATAACGCAGGCAATAATAGCCAATGCCAGCGAGTTGTCCAATTTTTTCGTGTTGCCTGATGTCTTAGCCGCAGGGGCTGCGGAGCCTTTCTTTTGAAGCAACATCTTGATAGTGTACCACAAGCCGGCAACACCCATTCCCACCCAGATTGCAAAGGCATAGAATGACCCGGCGAATGCGTAATCGCGTTCACGCGGCTGTCCGGGCGTTTGGTTCAGATAAATGACAATCGCGATTCCGGTCATGAAGAAAAGGAAGAAAATCACCCAGAACTGCTCGATTCCACGTTTTGAGTGGAACGCCTGCCACAGAAGGCCGATGATGCCCAAAATCAGCGGGAGCATGAAGAAAACATTGTGCCCCTTATTGCCGTGTCCAAGGTCATCGGGCAGCAGCGATTGGTCGCCCAGGCGCATGTTGTCAATGAATGGGATTCCTGAAATCCAGTTTCCGTGATTTACCTCGCCGTTTCCTTGAATGTCGTTTTGTCGCCCAGCAAAATTCCACATGAAGTATCTCCAGTACATGTGATTTAGCTGATATATGAGGAAGAACGATAGGTTTTCGCCAAATGTCGGTTTTACTCGTGGAACGGTTTGTAGCGGATTGCCGTTTTCGTCAATGTATTGAACAGCATAAACGGAAGAACCTTTGATTCCGCCAATCCAGTCGCCGTAAGCCTGGGCATGAGCTCCGCTGTAGATGCGTGGGAACAGCATGTCCAGTTCGGGCATCATTTTGTAGGAATATTTATTTCCAACGTGCTTGTAATGGTCGGGCTCGTTGGGGTTCTCTTTAACCTCTTTTGCGTATAATGCGCTCCCCTCTTCTTTGATGGGTGTTGGTGTTTCGGACCCTGAAGAAAGCTTGTATACCGGCGAGGATTGGTAGGTCTGGCCGTAAAACAGCGGTCGCTCGCCATATTGCTCTCGGTTCAGATAGCTCGACAGGGAGAAAACGTTGTCGGGAGAGTTCTGATTCATCGGCGGATTGGCGTTGGAGCGTATTAGCAAAAGCGCATAGCTGGAGTAGCCGACGAATATTACCATAATTGACAGCGCTATTACATTGAAGATGCGAACGGGAACGGTCTTCGTGTAATAGAGATAAGCAATCAGGGCGATAGTCAGAACAACGGGGATTACAAGGCTGTCGCCGATGAACAGCATGCCCGAGAGAATGATAGTCAGCGCGAAAGAGATTTTGATGCGAGTTGCCGACTGTTGCCGATATAGCTCGGCGACTGCCCATGTCATAGCAGCGACAAGCAGAATGGCATAAATCAGAACGCCGGTGTTGAAGCTCATTCCCAACGTATTGACACAGAATAGTTCAAAATATTGGCTGACTTCAATGAACCCGGGAACAAGGCCATAAAGGATAAGCCCTACAATTACCACTGAAATGGCAAGAGCGATAAGGGAACCGGTGGCGTTTGTTTCTTTCCATTTGCGGTAATAAACCACGAGTACAATGGCGGGAATACACAGAAGGTTGAGCAGGTGAACGGCGATTGAAATACCGATAACGTAGGCAATGAGGATTAGATACTTATCGGAACGTGGGTCGTCGGCACGGTTTTCCCATTTGAGAATTAACCAGAATACCAGCGCGGTACAGAATGATGAAAATGCGTAAACTTCACCCTCGACAGCCGAGAACCAGAATGTGTCGCTCCATGTGTAGCACAAAGCACCGCATAACCCCGACCCGAAAATAAGTAGCATTTTTGTGAGGCTTATTTCGGTGGCGTCATCCTTGACAATCAGTCGTTTTACCAGGTGTGTAATGGTCCAGAACAGCAGCAGGATTGTGGCTGCCGACAGCAGGGCCGACATTGAGTTTACGGCAGCTGCGTATTTAGTGACATCTCCGCCGGCAAAATTTACAAAGAAGCGTGCAGCGAGCATGAATATCGGGTTTCCAGGTGGATGTCCCACTTCAAGCTTGGAGCCTTGAGCGATAAATTCGGGGCAATCCCAAAAGCTGGCTGTTGGCTCGATTGTCAGCAGGTAGGAGATAGCTGCGATGGCGAAACATAGCCATCCGAGCAGATTGTTTATAAGGTTGTAGCGTTTCATAATTGGTTCATTCTTTGGCTGGAAAAAGGTTGTGTTGCTCAATTCTTTTTTGCCGTTTAAGTAATAACGCACAAAAATAGTGAAAAAATATAAGATAGTTTGATTTATATGACCGACGAATAGAGTTTTAAATTCTATTAACAACCTGACTGTGACGGGTTGTAAATCAAACTAATTAATGCGCCCGGGATTGTGTCTACACAACAAACGTGGGCGCGTCTGGAAAGAAGGCACGTCCACAAGTGTTGTATATCTTAAAATAACCTGTGGTTACTTAGTCTCGGCCGGAGCAGCGGGAGTTTCAGCCGGAGCCGGGGTTGCGGCTTCGGGAGCTGCATTTGCCGGAGCTTGAGTGTCAAAGTTGCCACCCTCGGTTTGCTCGGTAGCGGTAGAGCTCACGCGTGAAGTCGGGGTCAACGCAGCCGGCATGAAGAATGTCGACAAGATTGCCAGCACGGCCAGGGCACCTGCGAGCGACCATGTCATCTTTTCGATGACCGAGTTGGTTCGACGTACACCCATGATTTGGTTTGAACCGGCAAAAGTGGATGACAAACCACCACCTTTTGATTTCTGAATGAGAACAATACCAATAAGGAGGACTGCTACAAGCAGAGACAAAATGATGAGAACAATATACATCGTTTATTTTTTGTTTTGTTGGTTTATAATCAGTTTGCGCAAAAATCGCAATTGGTCTGCAAAGTAAATACTTTTTTTTGGATTATTCAAACTTAATGTGTGTATAATTTCATAGGCCTTCTCATAACGGCGACGCCTGATGTATATTTTTGCCAGCGATTCACTTAGGGTTGATGATGGCTCGACTTGGCGCTCGATTGGTTTTGTAGGTTTTGTTATTGATTGTGTTTCAGTGTGTTGTGGGTTGTTCTCGCTTTCGGCAACTGCGTCGGGTTGTGGGTTGGTAAACTCGGGGAACAGCTCCTCGGCCGGCGTAGATATATTTTCAAGTATGGGATTTTGCTCCGATTCAAGCAAGGTTATATAATCGGGAGCCGGTGGATTGAATATGAGTTTCTCGAGTAGAGCCTCTTCGGCGGGGTCAGAGTGTCCGTATGTATTGAGGAATGTGTCGATGGCGTCGTTGGTCGTCGGGGTTGCGTTGCGAATTGACTCGGTAGGGTAGAAATCTGCCCATATCTGATGATGAGGGTCTATGAGCTGAAACAGAGTGTCAGGGTCGGGTGCGTTTATTGCCAAATGCTCGGCGAGCCGACGTTTGGTTTGTGGGTCCAAAGATGAGCCCGACCGTTGTAACAGAATGGCGTCGGCGAGGGTAAAATATGGATATGTAGCGTTAATCTCGTCGACCGTTGCGAGAGTCAGCGTGGCCTCGGGGTCGGCGATGGCGTCGAGCAGACGGCGTATTGGCGTTTTGTGCTGTTGTGTTTCGTTCATTGTTGTAGATGTTACCAGTCGCCCAGCGTTGCGTTGAAAATAAGGTCAACAAGTTCTTTTGATATTTCCAGGCATAGCTGGTCTTGAACATCGGTGAGCATTTCGGAGGAGTCGAAATCGCGATAGGCCGAAAAAGTTTGGTCGATATCCTTTCCTTCGCGGCGGTTGTCGGTGTATTTTACCCGCACCTGAATGGTTAACCGTGTTCGGGATGCGTAGGCGTCTTCGGTTACGGCTTGGGGAGACAGGGTGTATCCGGTTATTTCACCCTCGATGTTGAGATCGGTATTTGAGCTTTCGGATATTTGCAGCCGTGTATTACGTGTGATATAGTCAAGTAGCTCGTTCTCAAATGTTTGTTGCAGTGGCGGATACACCAACGCTGCACGAATCGGGAAATCGCTGACTCCGATTGTTTTGTAGATTGAGTAGTCGATGGCTGTGCCGTTGAGCTTGTAGCTGATGCGGCATGAGTTGGTGACCAAGGCTACCAGTATCACTACAAACAGTGACAATATATGGATTGATTTTTTCACGTAATTAATCTGTTGGGTGTTGGTGTTGGAGTGGCAAAATTAGTAAAAAGTTTTGATTAGGAAATAAGAAGAGCGGCATGGCTTACGTTATAAGTAATATGCGAAGTTTTTTTTTGAAAATATTGATGATATTTTTGTCGGTATCAATCTGCCGGCCGACTATGGCTCGCAGTGTTGCCGACGGGGATTCGACTGTGGTTTGTCCGGGCCGTTCAATGTCAACGTGGGTGCCGGCCGGAGCCGGGGCATTGCTGGTTGCCGGTGGCTCGGCGGGGCGTGCGCTTGGCAATCGGACAGATTATGATGTCTTGCCACATAGTACTCCCGGTTTTTCCCCGGTTGATGTGATTCAATATGCACCTTTGGCATTTCCGTGGGTAATGAAGTTGGCGGGAGCTGAAACTCGTTCGGGCTGGGGTCAGATGGCTGTCTCTAACGGCGTTGGCGCTGCGGTTGTTGCGGGTAGCGTTTACGGGCTGAAAAGGGCAGTGAACGCAGAGCGGCCTGACGGTTCGGATAATCGTTCGTTTCCGTCGGGGCATACCGCATGGGCATTCTTCGGGGCTACAGTGCTGTCGCATGAACTGGGCTATCGCTCTCCATGGTATACGGTGGGCGCGTATACGGTGGCTTGTGGTGTAGGTATCTCACGAGTAATCGAGAAGGAACATTTTCCGACAGATGTGGTGGCCGGAGCCGGAATAGGTATAATTGCCGGGCAATTAGGGTATTATGTCGGTGACTTGATTTTTGGTAATGGGCAGCCGAGGTATATGTCGGTGGACAATCGTAACAGGTCGTCGCTTTCAATATCAACAGGAATGGCATTCCCGCTGAATAATAAAAGGGTTGGAGACGGGATGATTAAGGAGCCCGCGGTTGTAACGGCGTTACAGGGCAGTTTGGCATTGAGCGACCGGTGGGGTGTAGAAGCAAAACTGGGTCTTGAGACGGCTTTGTTCCAGGTGAAGAGTGGAGATATTGGCAATCTGAACTCGATAGGGCTGCTGGCCGGCGGTTATTATCGCCGCTCGCTATCAACTTTTTTCGATATGTCGGCGGATCTGTCGGCGGGATGTTACAACAATATTGACATTGACGGAATGGAGGATGTTGAAAATGTGTACCGTTGGACTCCGGTCGGTGAATTGAAAGTTGCGGGCGGATTTCGAGTGGCTGAAAATACGAAATGTCAGGCTGCAGTCGGTTACCGTCTTGCCGGTAAAACGTTTGACGTGGAGCGAGGCGCGACATCGTCAATTTTGATTGATTTATCGGCTGCGATTCTATTCTGAATTCAGCAGGTCCCGAATGAGTGGACTTGCCTTTGTTATAACTTGCACGAAAGGGGTATTTTTTGTACCTTTGCGGTCAAATAAATAGAAAATGAAAGTAGCAATAGTAGGCGCCTCGGGCGCGGTTGGTCAGGAGCTCCTGAAAGTATTGGAGCAACAGAAATTTCCTGTAGATGAGTTGTTGCTGTTTGGCTCGAGCCGCAGCGCCGGCCGTGTAGTGGAATATGCCGGCCGTAAGGTGACGATAAAGGAGCTGACCCACAATGAGGAGGATTTTGCCGGAGTGGATGTGGCATTCGTTTCGGCCGGTGCATCAACGTCGCGTGAATATGCCGGAACAATAACGTCGGGTGGCGCTGTTATGATTGATAATTCGAGTGCTTTCCGAATGGATGAGGATGTTCCGCTGGTGGTTCCGGAGGTCAACGGCGATGATGCGTTCGCGGCGCCGCGCAATATAATTGCGAATCCTAATTGTACAACCATTCAGATGGTTGTGACGCTCAAACCTATCAATGACATCTCTCCAATCAAGCGTGTTCATGTTTCAACCTACCAAGCGGCGTCGGGTGCCGGTGCCTCGGCAATGGAGGAGTTGATTGAACAACACAAGGCGCTTGCCGAAGGTCGCGAGCCAAAGGTTGAGAAATTTGCTCACCAGTTGGCTTATAACGTTATTCCTCACATTGATGTGTTCATGGAAAATGGATACACAAAAGAGGAAATGAAGATGTATAACGAGACAAAAAAGATAATGCACTCGCCCGATATTCAGGTCAGTGCAACGTGTGTTCGTGTTCCGGTTATGCGCGCCCACAGTGAGGCGATATGGGTTGAATGTGAACGCCCGCTAAGCGTAGACGAGGCTCGCGCTGCGTTTGAAAAGGCCGCCGGAATTGTTTTGCTCGACAATCCATCAGAGAAACAGTATCCTATGCCGCTCCATCTGGCCGGAGTTGACCCGGTGTATGTTGGCCGTTTGCGCGAGGATATTGCTGTTCCGGGTGCATTGACATTCTGGGCAGTAAGCGACCAGATAAAGAAGGGCGCGGCTTTAAATGCCGTGCAAATAGCTCGTCATCTTTTCAAAGTATAACGGAAGTTACGACACATAAACAGAAATGTTTCCCGCGTTGGCAGTCACACCATTAATCACCGAGCCGGTGCCGATTTTTTTAACGGTGCTGGTGATAATGCTGTTGGCTCCGATTTTACTCAATCAGCTGCGAGTTCCGCATGTTATCGGCTTGATATTGGCGGGAGTTGCGGTTGGCCCGTATGGCGCAAATCTCTTGGCTCGTGATATGAGTTTTGAGGTGTTTGGCCAGGTTGGAATTTTATATCTGATGTTTCTCGCCGGGCTTGAGATTGATATGTACAATCTGAAACGGAATTTGCGTCAAGGGTTGTTTTTCGGGTTTATAACGTTCTTGGTTCCGCTGGTAATAGGAATAGCCGGCGGGCGGTTGTTTTTGCATCTTGACGGGTTGTCGTCGGTGCTTTTGGCATCAATGTTTGCCGCTCACACGTTGATTGCCTATCCTATCGTTTCACGCTTTGGCTTGTCGAAGAATCCGGCGGTTGTGATAGCCGTAGCCGGTACTATAATGACGGTACTCGGGTCGTTGGTAGTGGTGGCATCGGTTTCGGGTGTCTACAGAGAGGGCTCATTCTCGGTTGGCAATCTGCTGTGGTTGCTTGGGAATCTTGTAATATTTTGTGTTGTTGCGCTGTATGTATATCCGCGTTTGACAAGATGGTTCTTTCGCAAATACAGCGACGGAATTTTGCAGTTTGTTTACATTCTGGCGATGGTGTTCTTGGCGGCGACGGTTGCAAAGTGGATAGGTATCGAAGGGGTCTTTGGCGCCTTTTTTGCAGGATTGACGCTGAATAGGTACATACCGGCACGTTCTCGTCTGATGAGCCGTATAGAGTTTGTTGGCAATGCCATTTTTATACCCTATTTCCTGATAGGTGTTGGTATGCTGATAAATGTCAAGGTAATAGCGTCAAACTGGACAACGGTTTATGTTGCGACTGTAATGTCGCTGATTGCGATGTCGGGGAAATGGGTGGCGGCGTTCATAACCCAGTTGCGCTTTAAGATGACCGGAACCGACAGGTCAATGATGTATCAGCTTTCAAATGCGCATACGGCTGTTGCGCTGGCGGTTGTGATGATAGGCTATGGTATGGGTCTCTTTGATGAATCGATACTGAACGGCACGATTGTTATGATTTTGGTAACCTGCACAATATCGTCGTTTGGAACGGCACGTGCGGCAGCTCGCATAAAGATGTTGCAGTTTAACGAGTCGGCTCTGGGCAACGGAAGCAGTAAGTACAAACGACGCCCGCGCCGTAGTCTTGTGAATGTATCATCTCCGTTGTCGGCTCCCCAGCTGGTGGATTTGGCAATGTTTATGGGGCGCACTGATAGTCTGGACAGTAAAATGTATGCGCTGCACGTGCGCAGTGACAACAGCGCGTCGTCTCGGGCAATAGGTCGCAATAGTCTTGATGTTGCCGAGCATACGGCGGCGGCAGCCTATTCGCGATTGAAACCGATAGAACGTTTTGACCTGAATGTGGTTACCGGAGTCCTCAATACTATCTCTGAACGCGATATTAATGAGATATATATAGGCTTGCATCGCAGAACTGCGATAATTGACTCTTTTTATGGGAATAAATTGGAGCAGCTGTTAAAGGCAACCAATCGGATGGTGGTTATATCTCGGTGTTATATTCCGGTGAATACGGTAAGGCGGATTGTGGTAAGCGTGCCGGCAAAGGCTCAATTTGAAACCGGATTCAGACAGTGGGTGGAGGCGATAGGCAACTTGGCAATTCAAGTTGGGTGTCGGGTGATATTCTGTTGCCCTGAGGAAACAAAGGTTGCAATTGAATCGGTTTACAGGAGCAGCGGTTATCAATTCTCACGCGATTACCGCTTCATAGATACGTGGGATGACTTTGTTCTGTTAGCCAACAAGATACAAGATGAAGATTTGTTTATTGTTGTAAATTCGCGGCGCCAGGCGGTGTCCTATAATAGCGATATGGACCTTATGCCTGATTTCCTGCAGCGTTATTTCTCCAATAATAATTTGATAATCCTCTTTCCGGAACAATCGGGAGAGCCGGGCGAGGTTGAAACTATGGCCGAGGTAATGTCGACCGACATGATTTCAGCACCGTCGCCGCTGACGGTTAAGGCGATGCATCTATATCGCAAGCTCAACGAGCTTCGCCGTCGTTATATGAGGCGCAGCAATAACAGGGATTCGTTTGATTTGTAAGAACCTGCCTGGAGGGGAATCAAAAGATGTAATTGAGGTCAATGAGTTCTTGAAGGGTATGCCCGTTCAAGTCTTTAGGGCTTAAATTTAGCGGCATGTCGACTTCGGGCCATCTGATACCCAGCTTGGGGTCGTCGTAGCGAAGGGTCACTTCGGCGGCCGGATTATAATAGTTGTCAACCTTGTAGATGAAACGTGCTCGTGGCGAGAGAACTATGAATCCGTGAGCAAAGCCTCGCGGCACAAATAATTGGCATCCGGTATCGTCGCTTAACGTGACGGCAAGATGCCGGCCGAAAGTTGGGGAGAAGGCTCTTAAATCAACTACTATATCAACAACTGTTCCCTCGACAACTCTGACCAACTTGGCTTGTGATGCCTCTCCGCGTTGAAAATGCAATCCGCGCAACACACCTCCGGCCGATAAAGACTCGTTATCCTGTATAAAATCTATCGGGTGGCCTATGGTGTTGTCAAATTCCGATTTGCGGTAGGTTTCGGCAAAATAGCCGCGATTGTCGCCAAATCGCTTAGGCGTCAGTAGCCATACTCCCGGTATTTCCAGTTCTTGATATTCCATGTTGAGGGGGATATTTTATTTTTGTTGCAAAGGTAGGTATTTTTGTTGAATTACGTTTCAAAAAGTTTTATTGGCCCGGTTATATAAAAATGTTGTATCTTTGCGGTCGATATTGCTAACTAATAAATTAGATATAGAATAGATGGATATTATGCAATTATC
This sequence comes from Muribaculaceae bacterium, assembly GCA_022510465.1. Lineage (GTDB taxonomy): Bacteria > Bacteroidota > Bacteroidia > Bacteroidales > Muribaculaceae > HGM05190. The sequence goes on along the minus strand of JAFLTJ010000025.1, from coordinate 11,062 downwards.
TAATAAACAATTAATTACCCCCCCCAACACCAAAACTGAGCATGAAAAGCCGAAACTTAGAAACTCAAATATCGAGTTTTTAAGGATAGTCGCTATGTTCATGGTGCTGATGTTGCACGTAAATTTTTTTTCGCTGAAATCTCCGACAACGGAAGTGTGTCAAATGCAACCTATCCAAAGTTTTTTTCGAATTGCCTTTGAGATGCTATGTATAATAAGCGTTAATCTGTTTGTATTTATTTCGGGTTGGTTTGGTATAAAAGCGAATTTTAAAGGTTTCTGTAAGTTTATTTTTCAGTGTGTCTGTGTATTAGCAATTGTACAATGTATAGGCTTTGTGTTTGGATACACTCAGATTAGCGTAGATCGAATATTAGAAATTTTCTTTTTGAAAGGGAATGCGTGGTTTGTACCGGCCTACGCATTTCTATATATATTGTCGCCTGTGTTGAATGTATTCTGCGAAAAGTCTTCAGAGAAAACAATAAAATATTTTGTAATAGCATTTTACCTATTACAAACAATATATGGTAATATTTTCGAATCGGCGGATTATGCCTCATCTGGATATTCTCCGTTCTCATTCATAGGAATTTATATCTTAGCTCGTTATATGAAAATGTATGGAGAAAAATGGTATAAGCATGGTTTGAAGATTTACATTGTGTCTTCAACGTTATTGATTGCATTATATAGCATTCCAAGATTTCTTAATGTTTATCCTATATTACCACATATTGCGATGAAATATACCTATCTGCTAAATATATCAGCGGTTATAGGGTTGGTGATTTGGGTAGCAAATCTCCGTCCTCGCCACAATAAGATTGTTAATTTTGTAGCAACGTCGGTTTTCGCTGTATATTTATGTCATGTGTGTTTGCATTGGATTATAGTAGAGTACAAGAGGATTTCATGCGCAATTTTCAATGAATATTCCGGACTCAGTTATTTAGCTGTAATAACGCTGTTTATGCTTTCAGTCTTTTGTGCCTCAATACTGATTGACCAAATTCGCAAATATGCTTGGAAGGTGTTTTCTAAACATGTTGTTGATCGAATTCACGTTTAATGTGGAATGGTTTTTGGGGGGTATATTGGATTTGGTTTGAGTCGGGCTGTCTGCTATTGCTTTTTGTTGAGGGTGCTGGATTTGAGGATTAGGAAAATGGGGGCGGTTAGGCCGGAGGGGGCCGGAGTGGTGGCGGGGGTTGCTATCGGTGGGATTGCAACGGTTTGGCGTTCATGAATTGGCAGGGTGGAATCGAGTATCATGCGGTTCATTAGCGAGTTTGTCACATCAATTTCAAGGTGATTCAATCCACTCGTTACGGCATTTGTTACGTCAACCTCCCATGGAGCGCACCACACGTTGCCGCAGTCGCGCCCGTTGACTCTGATTCGGGCGATATCTTTGACTCCCGGTAGGCGAAGAACAACATTGTCGGCGATAGCGTTGAGGGTGAAAGAGGTGCGGTATGTAGCTGTCCCTGAGAAATATTTCAGATTGGGGTGTGACAGAGTTGACCAGTCGACAAGCGAGTCGAGCTCGATGGTGTCGTGTCCCGGGAAGTTTAAGTTCCAGTGAGAATTAATCGGCACTATTGACTCTTTTCCAGATACTTGCTGCTCGGCACAGGAGGGCGCGGAAGTGAAGATGATAAACAGAGTCTCATCGGCTTGCAAATCGAGCATTATGCTTCGTTTCCACGATTCACCGTCGACATTTACTTTTCGTCGAGTGAGCCTCACCGGGTCCCAAATCTCGGCTGTTGGATGTGGAGTGTTGAAGGTGAAGCGGCTATGGGCGCGAGTTGCCGTGTGGTTGTTGACCATATAGATGTCTTCGTTGGCTGTACGGCGATGGGATATTCGGATATTCAGAGAATTAACCTTCAAACCATCGGCTGATACGTCGGGTAAAATGCCGGCCAATTCGACTGCTTTCTCGAGTGTCATATTGCTGAATACCACTCCTTTGCCATATTGGTTGACCGGCGTTTCGCCCCACATTTCGTTGACAATCTCGTTCCACACAGCCATCGAATCAATGTCAAGGGCCGATGGGCTGCCTACGGGCCGATTGCCGTAAAGCCTGGCTCCGCCGGCTACCAACTCTCTTATTTTCCGCAGCGCGGCGAGGGTGATTTCGCTATCGCGCTGTAACACCATCATGGCGTAGGAGGTTGAGTCGGGGAGGAGGATACGACCGTTACCGGCCGACATTCTATTCATCAGAGCATCGGTTGTGAATGCGTCAAAGACCAACCCGTCGGGAAGTTGGGGCAGTTTGTAGGTTAATATCTTGACTGGTGCATTCTCGCCCAGATAAATACAAAGGTCATTGACGGCCTTCCCTTGCCGCATCAACATATTTCCACGCGCCTGATAGTCCCAGAAGTCCCTGCTTTCGGTCCAATAGGTGTTATTTCGATTGAGGCAGTAGTGTCGCCCGCCGCCGGTGTTGCCGGGGACGATGTCAAGTCGTGGCTGGTAGGCTGAGGCACAGACTACAAATTCGTTTATGCCAAGATGCCAGGCTCCGTCGGCAAGCGTTTTGAGATAGGATAGAGGTTGGTCAAAACGGGCGTCGGTAAAAGCTTCGCCAGAGGCGATTGGCTTGTTGTACAGATGTGCCGCCGACGAGCATTCCTTGATGTCATAGTTTCCGTCGGGATGGTGGGCCCAAAACTCACCCTCCGGAATTGAGACTCTCCCTTTGGCCTGAATAGGGTCGGCAACGATACACAGACCGTTGCCAACAGCTTGTGCCGTAAATTCCACTCCGGCGTCGCGGCACAACGAGTCGAGAGTGGCATAATGGCGCGATGATATGAGGTCGGCAATGGTTCGCCGTACATCGTGTAGGGTGCCGCGTGTCTCGGCGGTTGAATTGACGATGTATCCGGCCATAACCGGCAATCGCTCAACAAGACTATACCCACGCAGGCGCTCAAAGTCGTGCTCAAAATTACGGGTCCAGTTCTGAGCTCCGCCCTCGTGGCTATCCATCGTCAGCTTGGATAGCGTGATATTGTGGTTTGCAAGGCTGTCGCGCATTACTTTGAAATAGCTATTCCACTGTAAAATAGTCGCTTCGGCCGACATTTTGTCGCACTCGAGCCCCAGCAGATTTGCGCGCCCGTGGCGGGTGCGGCTCCCAGTTGGAACGGATACGAAACGCATTATGGTCCAGTCGTTTCCCGCGGGAACATCCCAGCGCAGCCGACCTGTGCTGTCAACCTTTGACGACAGGTCAATGATTTCGGCCGAATTGATGACCTCTTCGGGCTTGTAGTCGGGAGTGTCATCGCCATAATCATGCTCTGAAATCAACCCGGCCCGCTGAGCCCATTGTGATTCCATGGCGGCGGTTGATAGATATATTTCGCTTAATTTCAAAGGTTTCTTGACGGTAAAGTCCCGGTCAAGTTCGCTGATATTTATTCGGAAATAACGCGCGGTAACAGCCGGAAAGGAGACTGTGGTTGTTTTGAATGTGGTGTTGGGGCTGTAGGCTGGTTTCAGCGAGGTGACGGTGTAATAGTGTATTCCGTCGTCGGAGGCCTCAAGAGTGCCGATTGGTGCCAGTTCGCGGTGGCCGGTACCTACGAATGTGGCTGATGGGTGGCCCGGCAGATTGGTGCAGCGTGTTGTGGTTTTTAGCAGCGATGTAACGGTATAGGAAATGCTTCGCGCCGTCATCAGCGAATCCTCGACAATGGGGATAAGGTGCTCGGCCGGCGTGGAGACGGGCGAAACGGTGAATACACCCGGTATAGACAATCCGCCTTGAAATCCGTGGCGTTTGGGGAAAGCGACTGTGGCAACGTCAAAATAGTATCCGTTTGCCCGTGCCGGCAATGGCAACGTGTTGTCAAACCGTGTGCCTCTCGCCGCGTCAATGCTTTCTGCTATCAGCATCTGCATGGATAGTTCGGGCGTTATCCATGGTCCTCCGCCAACATAGCCGTTTGACAAATGGGTTTCAAATGACAGACCCAATCGTTTGGCCTCTTCAGCGGCAAAAATAAACATCTCCCACCACCGGGGGGAGAATGCGTCGTCGGCCCCGGTTCCCGGTCCGTGAACTTGGTCGTAAAACACTACGCCGCCAATGCCGGCATCGCGAAATGCCGTAAGGTCGGCCGTAATACCCTCTCGTGTAGTCTCTGTTTCGCCGTGAAACCACCACAATTTTGTGCGCTCCGGCATTTGCGGGTTGACAAATCGTTGCCACAGCTCGTCAAGGTTCCCGGCGACAGCATCGCAGCTTGCCAGGGCGATAATAAGCACAACAAAAGTGATGATACGTTTCATGGTTTTCAGATTTTGACTACAAAATTAATACAAAATCTGCCAAATCGACCACTGTAATGTCCCCATCCATTACTTAAAATTGTAGAATTCTACATTTTTTGGTAATTTTTCAAAGTACGACATGGCTCAAAATTGCGAAAACAATTCAGGGTTAAGAAGGAAATCAAACAATCCAACTATTAAAATACCATCTTTGTTCTGATATGGCATCAAATCATCCTTTACAATGATTATGCGTTTAAACGAATCATTTATATTTCTGAACGAATTGGTTTCTTGTTTCATCTTCTCTTCATTGGGTATGGCAAATGCTGATTGTATGTAATACCTGGTGAATGAGTCGGTTGCTACAAAATCTACTTCTAATTGCTTGCGTATAGACTTCCCATCTCGGTTTTTTTCAACCAAATCCACTACACCTACATCAACTGTATATCCTCTATAGAGCAGCTCATTGTAGATTATATTTTCCATCAGATGGGTTTGTTCCAATTGACGAAATCCAAGAAGAGCGTTACGAATACCTACATCGGTAAAATAATATTTGGCCAATGTATTTATGTACTTCTTTCCTTTGATATTATAGCGGAGTGATTTTTCAATTAGAAATGAATCACACAAGTGGGATAAGTATTTGGATATGGTTTTGTTGGAGATGTTAATGTTTTTAATGCTTTTAAAAGTATTGCTTAATTTGGTGGGATTACACGGTGAGCCAATCATGGATGCAAGAATTTGAAGTAATTCATCCAACTCAGGCTTATTTTGAATACGGTGACGTTCGACTACGTCGGCGATATATACCGTGTTTGCCAAGTGGTTAAGATAATCCCGTCGTGCTTTTCCATCGCTGAGAAATAAGGTCTGAGGTAACCCGCCATATGTGTAATAATCTCTCCAACAAGTGTTTTTGTCGACATCTGCCGAGTTGTAGTATTCAGAAAAAGATAGTGGATACATGTGGATATCTTGCCCACGGCCGCGAAATTCTGTGACAATATCGCTTGATAGGAATCGTGAATTACTGCCGGTGACATATGTATCGGCATTTCTGATGAGCAAAAGACTATTGAGCACACCAACAAAGTCCTCTACCATCTGAACTTCATCTAACAGGATGTAATACTGCTCTTTATCAACAATCCTTTCATTAATATACGAAAGTAACTTGTCTGGATTGCGCAGTTCTTTATTGGCTCGGTCTTCTATCGAAATCTTGATAATATGGTCCTCGTCGACTCCTATGGAGTTCAGATAATCACAGAATATTTCAAACAGCAAAAAGGATTTGCCACACCGGCGTATTCCGGTGATAATCTTTATCATGCGATTCCCTTTTGCGGCTATAAGCTGATTTAAGTAGAATGGTCGAAGTATTATCATATTACTTAAAATTGTAGAATTCTACATTTTTGGGTAATGCAAATATAATCCATTCTCTTTAAATTGCAAAATTTAGTTAAAAATATTGCTTTGAATCTCTGATGCAGTGCGTGCGGCTTTGAAATTTTATGATTAATTTTGCGGCGTTCATTTTTATTGAAATTTATTGAAATATGATTCGCTAATCTGTTACGCGAAAAATGAAACATTTACTATCACTACTGATTGCCGTTTTCTTTTGTGGAATTGTTTCAGCACAAACAGTGGCCGACTCTGTTTTACGTGCTAATATGGAAGCTGAGCTTGCGTTGTCGTACATCAGGCCTGTTGTCAAACCGGTTGCGCCCGATAGTGCCGATGTCAAACGATTGGAGCACAAGTCGTTTTGGCGGGCGTCGGCCGAGGTGGTAGGTCTGAATATGGGCGTGTGGGCCTTTGATAGATATGTTCAGAAAGGGGAGTTTGCATATATTTCATGGAATACTGTCAAGGAGAATTTCAAGCATGGATTTGAATGGGATAATGACCACCTGAGCACAAATATCTTTGCCCATCCCTACAATGGCTCGATGTACTATAACGCCGGGCGTAGTAATGGCTTTAATTTTTGGCAATCGTCTCTTTTTGCCATAGGAGGTAGTGCTATGTGGGAGATGTTTATGGAGAAGGAGTATCCGTCGACCAACGATATTATTGCAACCCCTATCGGCGGAACTGCCATTGGAGAGGTGTTTTACCGTACGTCAGACCTGGTTCTTGACGACCGTAGTTGGGGCGGTGAACGACTGGGCCGCGAGGTGGCGGCATTTGTGATTTCGCCGATGCGTGGGTTTACGCGAATCGTGACCGGGCGTGCATGGGAGCGGCGCCCGACGAGCGGTAGGCGCTTCGGGACTCCACCCGTCAGGCTCTCTTTTTCGCTCGGAAGCCGTATGTTGCTATTCCATGATGGCCGCAATTACAGCAAGGCTGGACTTACCGGCCGCGTGAATATTGAGTATGGGAACAAATTTTCGGGCCACACTCGCTATCCCTACGACTATTTCACCTTGCTGGTTGACCTTGACGTGATGAAGACGCAGCCGGTGTTGAGCAGGCTTGAAATTAAGGGTCGCTTGTTGTCCAAAGAGATTTTTGACAGCAAGAGCGGGCATGTATCGGTGGGGCTGTATCAGCACTTTGACTTTATGGATTCTGATACGATTTCGGATAGTGGCAATAACCATTTACAGGAGTGTCTGGTTCCGTATAAACTCGGAATCCCGGCGAGCCTTGGAGGCGGAACGGTGGCGCGATACACTCACGACGCTCAGTGGCAGGTTGAGGGATTTGCCCATGTCAATGCGGTTTTTCTCGGCGGAATTCTGACCGATTTCTATCGCAATTATCATCGCAACTATAACTGGGGCTCCGGGTTCTCGCTCAAGGGGGGCTTCCATTGGTTCAACCACGCGCTTGGGCTGAATGCCGGCGCGAACGCGCGATTTTATCGAATTTATACGCTGAAAGGTTGCGAGCTGGACTATTTGGAATATCCCGACCTACTGGAACCGAATGTTCAAGGTGACAAGTGCAACACGAGTTTCATAAATCTTAATCTGCACTGTAATTACAGGATATGGAAAAAGCTGTATGCCACCGTCATGTTTGACTGGTATCGCCGGTATTCCCACTATCTGGAGTTAAATCTGAAAGACGCCGGCGAGATGTATCCCGCGGCGTCTCCTATATTCACGAGCGACCAAATAGGTCTCAAACTCATGCTGACCTATAATCTTTGACGTGTTTTCACCTTTGGAAAGGTGAATTACACTTTGGGCAGGAGGTGGAGGCGGGTGCGGAGCCGTGAGGCGGAGTGGAAGTAGCACCCGCTCCGGGGTGCGATGGTGTAGGTGGCTGGTCCGCGCACGTCGCTCGCTGGGCGAGCTCGTACGCGGTTATCGATCTTGCTGCGGCTCCGCCGCGCCCGGGGAGGTGGAGTGGCCCGGAGCCGCAGGCTTCCAGGCCTGCGGAAAAAAACGGCAGGATGGGTTGCGGTGGAGTGGCGCAGGCTTGGAAGCCTGCTTTCCGGGCTGGCGCGCGGTGGATGGGTGGCGGTGGTGGGTGCAGGCTTGGAAGCCTGCGGGTCCGGGTGGGTGGTTGCAGAATAGGGTGTGTGTTTTTGTGTTGGAAAAATAGGTGTTGAGGGTGGAGATTTATAGATTTTTTATACTTTTGCAGCGGAAAAACAGTCGCAAAAAATGACTCGTGGGGGGGCCATGTGACTGCAACAGGAAAACGAGAATTATTATAAAACAACTTCATAAACACATTTACTATAATGAAACTATTACTGAGATGCGTAGCTGTTGCTGCGCTCATATTTGCGGGCCTTAGTGCCGCAGCCGATCCCGTGGAGGTGGATGGAATTTTGTATGATTTGTTTGATAAAAATTCGCCAATTAGTGGTGTGAAATGTCTTGGGCCCAAAGAGAATCATGCAACTTTCACGAGGAATAATCTAACTATCGCGAGTCAGGTTACCATTGACGGGGCATTGCTGAATGTTACGAGTATCGTTGAAGGGGCATTTAAGGATTGCGTAAAAATAACCGGTAATCTTGTTCTTCCGGAGACGGTTAGATCTATAGGCAGGCAGGCTTTTCAGAACTGTTCGGGGTTGACAGGCGTGCTTGATTTGTCAAAGTTGAAAACTCTTTCAGGAAATATTTTTGAGGGTTGTAGCGGTTTTAACCAGCTGATATTAGGGGATAATATCACAGGAATTCCGGTTGATGCCTTCTCGGGATGTTCGGGATTTCAGGGGGAGTTGGATTTGTCTAATGTCAATAATATCGATGGGAGAGCTTTTAAAAATTGCAGTGGTTTTAGCAGTCTGAAATTAAGCGAGGATTATGCGGGCCACATAGGCATATATGCATTTCAAAACTGCACCGGGTTTAAAGGCGATCTTGTAATTCCCGATGGAGTTAAGACGATAGGAAATTATGCCTTTGATGGGTGTTCGGGCTTTGATGGCGTTTTGAAATTTGGCGAGGGTCCTAAAGCGATAGAGGAATACGCTTTCAGAGATTGCTCTGGTTTCACGGGCAGCCTGGACCTCAGTAACGTATCACGAATTGGGCAATATGCATTTCAAAATTGTAAGGGATTCACCGGTGATCTTGTTATTCCTAATTCGATAGAAAGTTTGGGCTCGGGAGTGTTTAGAGGTTGTTCCGGTTTCAACGGGAAATTGGATCTAACGAATCTTAATGAGAAAATTACGCATCTGTCGCATTATCTTTTCAGGGAGTGTTCCGGGCTTACAGGGGATATCGTTATTCCTAATACTGTCACAGATATTTTCATGGCTGTATTCATGGATTGTACGGGCTTTGACGGGGAACTAAAATTGGGTGAAAATACACAGGAGATAGATGCATGGGCTTTTCGCGGCTGTACGGGTCTAAAGGGTACGCTTACTATACCGGCCTCGATGAAAAAGTTTGGAGAAGACACCAATAATACTGTTTATGCATGGGCTGCGTTTAGAGATTGTAAGGGTTTTACGGCCGTGAAGTTTTTAGGCGATGAGGTAAATTATATCCCGGAAGAATTGTTTATGAATTGTGAAGGTCTTACCGGTGAAATTGTTCTCCCAAACTTGACGGATGAAATAAAAAAGATAGACCATCATGCCTTTTCGGGATGTAAGAATATCACGAATGTGAGGCTTGATGATAACATTACGGCTATCTGTGAAGAGGCGTTTTCGGGTTGTGAAAGTTTAGAGACACTCAAGCTTCCCAATTCGATAAAAGAGTTGGAGAGTAGGGCTTTTTATGGGTGCTCGAGCCTGAAGATGGATTTGATCATTCCTGAAACTATAACAAAACTTGGAACGGAATGTTTTAGCAAAAGTGGTTTGACAGGAGTCGTTGTGCCAGCCGAATTGAATGGCAAGTGCTCTTTTGGCTCTGGCGCGTTTGCCAATATTGATAATCTTAATTGGGCAATTTCGCTTTCTGACGAGCCGTCGTCGGAGACGTTGGGTCTCTCGATGGATACTCCGCTATATGTTCATTCCCAGGTGGTTGACGCGTATAAGGAGGCTATGCCCGGGTATGATCAAGTTTTTCCGATTCTTGCGGTGGATGATCTCGAACTGTATGAAAATAATTCAGCTAAGATTACGTACGAATATCAACCGGAACTTTCGGATGAAACCAGTGAGGCTATACAGGCTCTATCTCCGGGTTATAAGGGAACGGCGATAACGTGGTCGTGCTCAACAATCGATGAATCGTTGGAAGCTCAAGATGAGTTGTTGGTTGATGTTGGGGATGGAGAGGATTCGCCGGTTGTTTCGTTTGACCCGGAGAGTCTAACGGTTAGGGCTTTAAAGGCCGGGACGGCCACAGTTACGGCTAATGACGGCGTGAACATTGCGACGGCAATGGTTTCGGTAAGCCGGTCGGTGGGAGTTGAAGATGTTGTGACTGATGTCGAGACAATGACTGTCAATGGGCTGACGTTCCCGGTTGATCGGTTGGCGGAGATTGTGGTCTCGGTTTGCGATGTTGCGGGGCGGATGGTGTATACCCGTGTGTATGGCGCCGGGGCCGGACTTGATGATGTTGTGGGGCTTGCGCCGGGTTCGTATATCGTGAATGTGATTTCGGGGGTTTACAATACGTCGGCAAAACTGGCGGTTAGGTGATTTTCAAGGTCTGGTTGGGGGCGGGATTGTGTTTTTAGTAGAGCGGACGGGTAGTAGCACCCGCTCCGGGGTGCGATGGTGTGGGTGGATGGGCCCCGCACGTCGCTCGCTGGGCGAGCTCGTACGGGGTTATCGATCTTGCTGCGGCTCCGCCGCGCCTTGCGCAGGCTTGGAAGCCTGCTTTCCGGGCTGACGCGCGGTGGATGGGTGGCGGTGATTGGCGCAGGCTTGGAGGCCTGCTTTCCGGGGGTGTGGTTTTTGGGGTGAAAAATAATTGCGGAAATATTTGGATTTTGGAGAAATATGTTGTAATTTTGCAACGCTTTAAGGGCTATAACGACGTATCATCCAGGCTATTAATCTGATAGTCAGCGGTGTATGCGACGTTTATGGTGTATTAGAGTGGATAAATATTGAGAAGAAATAGTAGTAATTATAAAGTTAAACGAAAAGAACTAAGATGCCTACAATTCAGCAATTAGTAAGAAAGGGTCGTGTAGCATTGGAGGACAAGAGTAAGTCTCCCGCGTTGGATTCTTGCCCTCAGCGTCGCGGCGTATGTGTGCGTGTGTATACCACCACACCTAAGAAGCCTAACTCGGCAATGCGTAAGGTAGCACGTGTGCGCCTGACCAATGGCAAGGAGGTTAACTCCTA
>JAFLTJ010000024.1 GCA_022510465.1 Muribaculaceae bacterium | reverse complement strand
GGGAGTGGATAAACGACAAGCATGAGCGTTTTCTTGACTGCTCTGTCCTTCTTTGGTTGAAAATTGGCGATTTTCCTGCAAAGGATAAAGCACGAAACGCTTTTATATGTATGCACAACACCTTGTGCGTCGCAAAACTACAAAATTTAATTCATTCAACCATCCAATCTTTCTCGAAAAATTTTCCCGACAATCTACGCAGTTGATTTGGTTAGACGCAGATAAGGTAGCCATCGGAGTGATGGCTACCTTATCTCTTGGGGATATGAAAATGTGGAGTTTAGCGGGCGGGGCGGTTCATTTTACGCCATACGGCAACGATGTAGGCCAGCACAAAGGGGATAATCAATGATACCCAACTCATTACCTCGAGGGTGAACTGCGACGAGGAGCTGTTGTATATGGTCAGTGAACTGGCGGGGTCGAGAAGCGAGCGATAGTAGGCCGTGTTGTTGTAGCCGGCAATGAAAAAGAGTGACAACACCACGAGAATAACCCCTACTCCGGCGGGCCAGATTCCTTTGTGGGCCAATCGAGGCATGAATGCTCCCATCGCGATACCGGCGAGCACTCCAACTACACCAACGAGGAACATCACGGCCACCCACCACATATCAACAAGGTTGACAAAATATTTGTAGGGCACCTCAACAAAGCTGTGTGAGCCCTCAACAGTGCCATTTTCCGGCTGCACTTCGAGGCCGCTTGCCGTCAGCAAAACAGCGGCAAAGGCGAGGAAAAGAACGACAAAAACGGCTCCGTTTACCAAGACACGGCGGCGGTTGATGGCATCAAACGCGTCATTTTGGCGCACGTTGTTGAGGAAATAGAGCGAGGCGAGCGTGCGGGCAAGCATCAATACCATCACGCCGAGCAAGAGGTTTCGCCAGTTGGCAATGGCCTCCAACCCATGGGTGGATGTCCACCGGGAGATTACCGGGGCGGCGCTGTCGACAATGTTCCCCTTGACGACGGTAAATTCACCTCCAAAGAAAAGCGTACCGACGGCCACGCCGAGCAGGATGCACCCGACAGAGCCGTTGATGAACAGAAACAGGTCGTAGGTGCGGCGACCGAAGAGATTGCCCGGCTTGCGGCGATATTCGTATGAAACGGCTTGTAGCACAAAGCTAAAGAGAATCAGCATCCAAAGCCAGTAAGCGCCGCCGAAACTGGTGGAATAGAACAGTGGAAACGAGGCGAAAAACGCGCCGCCAAAGACTACCAATGTGGTGAAAGTCAATTCCCATTTGACGCCAATCGAGCCAATTTCAGCATCCAGTTGACCCTCAAAACGTTTGCGCTCAAACAGCATTGTCTGACCGCCTTGAACAAATAACATAAACACGAGGATGGCTCCCAAAACCGAGATTAGCAGCCACCAATAGGCTTGAAGTGCATGAAGTTCCATAGCGGTTATTCGTTAGGTGTTAGATAATCAGTTTCCGAGCCCTTTTTGATTTGCTTGAGCATGATTGAAATCTCGGCAGCAAGCAGGGCGGTAAATACAACGACAAAAATCCAGAACGTAAGCTGAACCGACCCGGCAGATATGGCCGAAATCGCGGCCTTAGTCGGCATAATATCCTGAATAATCCACGGTTGACGACCAACTTCGGCTACAATCCATCCGCTCTGAGAGCAAACATAGACAATAGGAATCATCAGCATTGCGGCCCACTGCATCCACCGGCAGTCGGTCATCCACCGACGGCGCCGCATCGTGGCAAAGAGAGCAACCACGAGGAAGAGCAACAGCACTCCACCGGCAATCACCATGATGTGGAAAGAATAGAATGTCAGCGCAACCGGGGGCACAGCCTCGGCGGGGTTGTTAAAGTATCCGAAGCCGAAGGAGTCATAGTTCTGTTTCAAATCGGCATGGGCGGCGGCCATGGCTGCGGTGTCGCCGGCACTCTTGGCGGCGTCATAGCGGCGCAGGGCGTCGTGTGCCAGAAGCCCCCGGTCAATGCGGTCCTGATAGGAAACGGTTTTGAGAGTCTGCCCGTCAACAGTTTTCTCGCGACCCTCAACAAGGTCGGAAATGCCCGGGATAAATTTGTCGGGGTCACGCCAGTCGACAAGCAGCGACAACCCTTTTGGTACTGATATTTCAAACAGGAAGGGGTCCTCGGAGTTCTCGACGGTCTTTGCGGGATTTAGGATACCGAACGCAACGATGCTCTGGCCGCAGTTGCCCTCATAGAGGCCCTCCATGGCGGCAAGTTTCATCGGTTGGTGCCGGGCGACCTCGACCGCGCTGCCGTGGCCCGTGGCCATTGTCAGCAGCAGTCCTACGAGCCCTACAGTTCCGCCTACCTTAATGGAGTCAAGCGCCATATCCACGTTGCGGCGTTTCAGCAGGAACCAACCGGCCACGCCAACCACAAACACTCCGCCGAGGGCCCAGCCGCTGGTGACGGCGTGGAAAAACTTGTTAATGGCAACCGGCGAGAAGATAACTTCCCAAAAGTTTGCCATCACATTGCGCATCTGGTCGGGGTCAAACTCCATCCCGGCCGGGTATTGCATCCAGGCGTTTGCCACGAGAATCCACAGCGCAGAAACGGTGGCTCCGATGGCCGTGAGCCACGTTGCGGCAAGGTGGAACCTGCGGCTGACTTTCTTCCAGCCAAAGAACATCACGGCTATAAATGTCGCCTCCATGAAGAATGCAAATAGTCCCTCGATGGCGAGCGGAGCGCCGAAGATGTCGCCCACAAACCAGCTGTAATTGCTCCAGTTTGTGCCAAATTCAAACTCGAGGATGATTCCGGTTGCCACTCCGAGGGCAAAGTTGATACCAAAAAGCGTCATCCAAAATTTGGTAATATTCAGCCAACGAACTGAATTGGTGCGATAATATATTGTCTCCATAATGGCGACAATCAGTCCCAACCCAAGGGTCAGCGGGACAAACAGCCAGTGATAGGCTGCGGTCACGGCAAATTGTAGTCTTGACCAATCGACTACGCTTGTAAGGTCTTCCATAACTATCTAATTTAAGGTGTTTTATTGTCGGTTGTAATAAGCGCGTGGCGAACGGCATCGGCCCGCTCGCCGTCGGTGTCATAGTCGCGCGAAAGCAGGTTTGGGAAGAAAAACAGCTTCATAATCCCGAAAATGAAAATCAACTTGATGATAATCAGCAGCCAAAGCGTTCGGCCCACGGTCATTGACCGAAACCCGTCGACATAGAGGTCGGCGACACGGTGCCAAAATCCGCCGGCGGGTTTATTTCCGTTAAAATCATGCTCGTTTTTCATCGCGACATTAAGGTTAAAATCTACAATCGCAAATATAACGATTATTCAAAGAAATCAAACAAACTCGTTTGGTTTTATCAGTGTTTTATCGGGGAAAATGCTTGTTGATTTTGGCAAATTTTACGCCAACATTTTCCCGAAACGTGCAAATTTGAGCTAAAACATTTCCTCAGAACGTGCAAATTGGGGCAAAAACATTTCCCCGGAACGTGCAAATTCGAGTAAAAACATTTTGCCATTTCGTACAACAATGGCATTAATGCGCTTACTATCATAGATTTACATTTTAGCATCTTAGAGCGCAGTTTTTTACTCTTTCTAATCTATTCAAACGCGGTATCTTTTATACACCAAAGACATGCGAAAAGATGATTAAGGTGTGGTGGAGGGAAAAGGAAAGGCGCGCCGGGAATGGGCGCGCCTTTCGGTATTTGAATGGTTAGCGTATTTTCTTACTTTGAGTATTTGGCCCAGTCGACGGTACTCATGTCGCCGTTTTCGATGAAAGCGGTGTGGAAACCAAGCGAAGCATGCAGATTGTGTGGCGTCTGCCCTGCCCTACCAATTTTCAGATAGTCGCGCAAGAGTTCGCGATACATCGGGTGGGCGCAATTGTCGATTATCGCATGTGCTCGCTGAACGGGGTCGAGACCTCGGAGGTCGGCAACGCCTTGCTCGGTGATGAGGATGTCGACAGAGTGTTCGGTGTGGTCGACGTGTGACACCATTGGAACAATATTTGAAATCAAGCCACCTTTGGTGATAGAGGGGCAGGAGAAGATTGAGATATATGCGTTGCGGGTGAAGTCGCCGCTACCGCCAATACCGTTCATCATCTTTATGCCCGTCACGTGGGTTGAGTTGATGTTTCCGAAGATGTCGGCTTCAAGGGCTGTATTCATTGCGATAACACCTATTCGGCGGATAATCTCGGGATTGTTGGAGATTTCACACGGGCGAAGGATGATTTTATCGCGCAGGAGGTCCATGTTGGAGAAAACAGTATCGAGAGTGGCGTCGGTCATCGTCAGCGAGCTGGCGCTGGCAAACTTACAACGGCCTTTCAGGAGGAGGTCGGCAACGGCATCCTGCAACACTTCGGAGTACATTTCAAATGGCGGAATGTCAAGATTCTCGGCCAGGCCGTAAAGGACCGCATTTGCAACGTTTCCTACGCCCGACTGCAGCGGGAGGAACGACGAGGGGATTCGGCCGGCACGCAATTCACCTGCGAGGAAGTTGCAGACGTTTGCACCGATTTTGAGAGTGGTTTCGTCGGGAGCCGAGAATGATTTCACGCCCTCGGGAGCATTGGTTTCAACAACTCCTACAATCTTGGCGGGGTCGATTTTGAGTATTGTCGAGCCTGCACGGTCGCCGGCTTTATAGATTGGAATTTCGCGGCGATAAGGAGGATCGGCGGGAACATAAATGTCGTGTATGCCTTTTAACCCTGCGGGGAGGTGGCTGTTGTGTTCAATAATGATTTTCTTTGCCATCTGAACCCACGTTGGACCATTGCCAACACCGAGACCGAGAACGGCGTTACCATTCTCGTCAATATCCTGCACCTCGATGACGGCGACGTCGATGTCGCCATAAAATCCGTATCTCATTTTTTGGGCAAGCTCGCTCAAATGGAGGTCAAAATAGTTGGCATCGTGGGAGTTGATGCGTTTACGGAGGTCGGGGTGATTTTGATAGGGTGTGCGTCGGCCAACGGCGTTTGTCCGTGCCAATATGCCGTCGCAATGGTCGCCTGTCGAGGCGCCTGAAAAGATGTTAATTTTAAATTCGCGTCCGGCCTGGTGTTCAGCTTCTGCATGTGCAGCAACCGCTTCGGGAACAGCTTTTGGCACTCCCGGAGCCGTGAAACCAGACAGGCCAACGGAACAACCGTTTGTAATCAAAGATGCGGCCTCTTGGGCTGTCAGTTTGTTAAATGCCATATTCTAAAATTGAATAAATTTCTTATATAAACTTGAAAGTTAGAATTTTCGTGCAAGGATTTCACTGTCGATAATGGCCCGGCGCCATCGCTCTATGGAGGAGTTGTCGCTGCTATCGTCGTCGACCGACGGGGCAAGGCTGACGGGCAGGTCGATAGAGGGTGCCGATTGCGGGACCTCGACCGGCTTATAGTTATCGCGTGGCATGTCTACGGTGAGAAACGATTTCACGGGAGCGGGTTGTGGTATCGCCGGCGCGGAGACAATCTTTGGAGCGCCCGGGAGTTGAGGCGGCGTGACGCTGCGCGAGGGCGTGTTTTGGCGCTTTTTACGACGCTCGGAGCCTCGTTCCAACAGCCACCCGATAGCTATCATGATAATTATCCCTAATATTTGCTCCATCGTTGTAGTTTTTGTAATTTTGCGGCAAAATTAGGAATTAAAAGTGGTATGTCAAATTATCCCGGTCTAAAAAAGTTGAGGATGGGCTAATTTTACCATATAATCAAACTTTATGGATAAGAAGAATCAGGCTCGGAGTGAAACTCGCCGGCTATATATAGAGACTTACGGTTGCCAGATGAATGTGGCCGACAGTGAGGTCGTGGCCTCGGTAATGGAGATGGCCGGCTATGAGACGACGGATATGGCCGACGATGCCGATGCGATTTTGTTGAACACGTGTTCCATAAGAGAGAATGCCGAGCAGAAAATAGTTGGGCGCCTGGCAGCATTGGCCTCGATGAGGCGTAAACGCGGCAAGAACGCACGGCGGTTGATAGTGGGCGTAATAGGGTGCATGGCCGAGCGTGTTCGCGACAAATTGCTTGAGGAGCACGGGGTTGACGTTGTGGCCGGGCCCGACAGTTACCTTGATTTGCCGGCGCTTTTTGCGGCTGCCGAGATAGGGAACAAGGCGATAAGCGTTGAGCTGAGCACAACCGAGACTTATCGGGATATAATCCCCAAGCGTATAGGCGGTAACCCGATATCGGGATTCATCAGCATAATGAGGGGATGCAATAATTTCTGCTCCTACTGCATTGTGCCTTATACACGAGGCCGCGAGCGGTCGCGCGAGGTCAGCTCGATATTGGAGGAACTGGAGGATTTGAAACGTCGTGGTTTTAAAGAAGTTACGCTCTTGGGACAGAATGTCAACAGCTATTGTTGGACCGACGCCGAGAGCGGAGAATCGACGACTTTCCCGAGGTTGCTCGAGAAGGTATCGGATGCAGCCGGGCCTGAAATGAGGGTGCGTTTCACAACCTCCCATCCCAAGGATATGAGCGATGAAACGATAGCTGTGATAGCCGAGCGTGACAACGTGTGCAAGCACATACACCTGCCGGTTCAAAGCGGAAGTGACAAGGTTCTGAAAGCGATGAACCGCAAATATACCCGAGAGTGGTACTTAGGGCGCATATCGGCGATACGTCAAGCGATTCCCGACTGCTCGATAACGACCGATATGTTCACCGGATTTCATGATGAAACCGAGGAGGATTTTGCCGAAACGTTGTCGCTGATGGAGGAGGTTGGATTTGACTCGGCTTTTATGTTCAAATACTCGGAGCGCCCTGGAACCTTGGCTTCGCGAACAATGCCCGACAATGTAGCTGAGGATGTCAAGATTGAGCGTCTGAACAGGATGATAGCGTTGCAGAACAAGCTGTCGGCACGAAGCAATGCACGTGACGTAGGGAAAGTGTTTGAGGTGCTGGTAGAGGGGGTGTCGAAACGTTCAACGGCGCAGATGGTGGGCCGCAACAGCCAGAACAAAACGGTTGTTTTTGACCGCAAAGGGGCAAAGGTTGGCGATTTTGTTCAAGTCAGGATAACCGACTCAACGTCGGCAACGTTGAAGGGTGAACAAGTTTGCTAAGTTTGTTAAAAATTGTTGACTAAACGATTTTAGACTTGACAAAGGGCTGTTGATGTATTAACTTTGTAGGTTGAATGGGAAGAAACAATGGGAAAATATTATCGACGCTTGCGTCGCGCCTGACGGCAACGGTCAGCGTAACGATGGTTTTGCTGCTGCTGGCTTTAACCGGGAGCATCGGCATTGCGACCCGCGAGCTTGTCAAGGAGGTCAAGGAGGAACTTGGCTTTGTCATCCTGATGAACGGCGAGGCGACCGAGGGTGATGTAAACTCGATAAAGCAGAAGATAGGTCAGATGCCGTGCATGTCGTCGTACACATATTCGTCGCCGGCAGAGATAGAGGAGCGCTGGATATCAATGACCGGCGCCGACTCGACGGAGCGGGCAATGCTGACGTCGATGGAGAGCAGCCCGTTTTTACCGGAATTTGACGTGCATGTAAAGAGTGATTATTTGGAGCCAGACAGCTTGGCGAAAATAATTCCGGGGATAGAGAAACTGCCAGGAGTGGAGAGTGTTACGGCCCACACGGCAATGATAGACGATATTGGAACAGCGACGTCGCGGGTTATGATTGTGTTGCTGATAGTTGCAGCTGTATTGCTGCTGATATCGTTTGTGTTGATTAATAACACGGTTCGCTTGTCGGTATATGCCAAACGTTTCATAATCAACACGATGAGCCTTGTTGGAGCAACCGACAGCTTTATCCGTCGCCCGTTCCTCGTATCGGCGTCGTTTACGGGTTTGATTTCGGGCCTGACGGCCGATTTGATTTACGTTCTGCTGCTTTTGTATCTGCCATACGCAGACCCGGAGATAGCAAAGTTGCTTGAATGGAGCGACACATGGCCGATATTGGCCGGATTGCCGGTTACGGGGGTTGTAATCTGTGCATTTGCAGCCTATTGGGCGACAAACCGCTATCTGAGGCGGTCGTATAATGATTTGTTCAAGTAAATTTATATAAACTAAAAATTTGAAGCTATGAATTGGTATGTTGAAGTGTTGAAAAATTACGTGAATTTTTCGGGGCGCGCACGTCGCTCGGAGTATTGGTATTTTGCTCTGTTCAATGCTATAATTTCAATAGTGCTGACGCTGGTTGGTAACATGATTGACCCCTCGGTTGGAAAAGGTTTGAGCTATCTGTATGCATTGGCAGTTTTTTTGCCGGGATTGGGTGTAGCAATTCGCCGTATGCACGACATAGGCAAGAGCGGTTGGTATCTCCTACTGAGTCTTATACCTATCGTCGGCTGTATAATCTTGATTATTTGGTTCTGCAAAGATAGTCAGCCGGGCGAGAATAATTGGGGCGCCAATCCTAAAGGGATGTAATTGATGAGTACAAATACAGAAATAACCAAAAAGCCTGAGTTGAACAAGCAATTGAGTTCAACTCGGGCGCTTGGTAAGATGAATTTCATCTTGATGGGCGCCTCGGCAGTCATCATTATCGCTGGATTTTTGCTGATGCTGGGTAGTGGTAACGACGGAGCGGAGTTTAATGCCGAGATATTCAGCAGCCGCCGAATAGTTGTAGGGCCAACAATTGCATTTATAGGTTTCATAGCCATGGGGGTTGCAATAATGTGGCCGGCTCGCCACAAATAAATGGAGTAGAAAGTAGACAATCACAACAAATTACAATCGGATGAATTGGATAGATGCATTAATAATGGGTGTGGTTCAGGGATTGGCCGAATATCTGCCAATCTCGAGCAGCGGTCACCTTGAAATTTTCAACAAGATACTGGGTCTTGAACTGGCCGACGAAACGGCGATGTCGTTTGACATAGCGCTGCATGTGGCAACGGTTCTGAGTACGATTGTAATTTTATGGCATGAGTTTTATCCGTTGTGCCGCTCGTTTTTCACGTTCAAGCGTGACGAAGATTTCAGGATGGTGTGCAAGATATTGGTGTCGTGCATTCCGGTTGGGATAGTCGGTGTGTGCTTTAAGGATGTAATCGAGGGCTTTTTTGGCGGGAGGCTGCTTGTTGTCGGGATATGTCTGCTGGTGACGGCGTTGCTGCTGTCGCTGACCTATCTGACGGGTCGCCGTGAGGTTTTGGGCAGATATAAGACGACTACACGCGAAATATCGTGGCTCGACGCATTCATTATGGGGTGTGCCCAGGCCGTTGCCGTTCTGCCGGGATTGAGCCGCTCGGGAACAACGATTGCCACGGGTCTGTTGCTTGGGAATGACCGCAAGAAGGTTGCGCAGTTCTCATTCCTGATGGTTATAATTCCAATATTGGGAGAGGCGCTATTGGATGTAAAAGATATGCTACTTGGAGAGGCCGGGACATCGGCCGATGTGGGTATTGTTCCGCTGATGACAGGGTTTGTGGCCGCGTTTGTGGTTGGGTGTATCGCCTGCAAGTGGATGCTTGAAATTGTCAAGAAGGGCAAGTTGATATGGTTTGCGGTATATTGCGCCGCGGTAGGAATTTTGTGCATCTGCTGGTAGTGTATGGATTTTGTCAACGGAGAGATATTGTATATTGACAAGCCTTATAGGTGGACATCGTTTGACGCCGTAAAGCGCGTTCGCACGATACTAACCCGCCGGATGGGCAGGAAGAAGCTGAAGGTTGGTCACGCCGGAACATTGGATCCATTGGCAACCGGGGTGATTATCGTGGCTACCGGCCGCGCAACAAAGATGATAGAGAGCCTTCAGTCGGGGGTCAAGGAGTATGTGGCGACGATAGCGCTTGGAGCGACGACTCCGTCGTATGACCTCGAAACGGAGATAGACAACAGGTATCCGGTTGAGCATATCACTCGAGAAATGGTGGAGGATGTGCTGAAACAATTTACAGGGCGAATAGAACAGGTGCCACCGGCGTTCTCGGCGTGCAAAGTTGACGGTAAGCGGGCCTATGAAATGGCTCGAAAGGGGCGAGAGCCGAAGCTAAAGGCAAAAGTGCTGGTTATTGACGAAATAGAATTACAGGATTATAGCCAAACGGCTATTACGGTCAGAATAGTGTGTTCCAAAGGGACTTATATCCGTGCATTGGCACGCGATATAGGCAGAGCGCTAAAAAGCGGCGGTCATCTAACGGCATTGAGACGCACACGCATAGGCGATGTAAGGATAGATGATTGCATGACAATGGAACGGGTTGTCGAATTTCTCAATACCGTTCAGATAGAAATAAAAAATGATAACGATAAGAGCAGTGATATATGAAACTATCTCAATTCAAATTTAATCTTCCGAAAGAGTTAATAGCCCAATATCCTACGGCCGACCGCGATGAGTGCCGTCTGATGGTAATCAATCGGGCAACAGGCAACATAGAGGAGCGCGTTTTCAAGGAGGTTCTTTCGTTCTTTGACGAGGGCGATATGATGGTGTTCAATGACACGCTGGTATTTCCGGCCCGTCTTAACGGGAATAAGGAGAAGACCGGTGCCCAGATAGAGGTTTTTCTGCTTAGAGAGCTGAATGAAGACAATAAGCTATGGGATGTGCTTGTTGAACCGGCACGCAAGATAAGAATAGGCAACAAGCTGTATTTCGGCGAGGATGAGAGCTTGGTTGCCGAGGTTATAGACAACACAACATCGCGCGGTCGCACGCTGAGATTCTTGTATGACGGGAGCCATGAGGAGTTCAAGGAATCGCTGTTCAGACTGGGAATGACTCCGCTGCCAGCCTATATCAACCGAAAGCCGGAGGAGAGTGACGCAGAGCGTTATCAGACAATTTTTGCCCGCCGGGAGGGTGCTGTGGTGGCTCCGGCTGCCGGAGCACATTTCAGCCGCGAGCTGCTTAAGCGCATGGAGATAAAGGGTGTAGAACAGGCGTTTATAACGGTTCACAGTGGGTTGGGAAATTTCCGCGAGATAGATGTGGAGGATTTGACAAAGCATCGCATGGACTCGGAGGAGATAGAGGTAAGCCAGGAGCTTGTTGACCGCGTAAATGCGACCAAGGATAACGGGCACAAGATATGTGCAGTGGGGACATCGGTATTGCGTGGCATTGCCTCGGCGGTGTCAATGGGAGGTCACATGAAGACATATTCGGGATGGACCAACAAATTTATCTTCCCACCATACGAATTTACGGTAACCGATGCGTTAATCACCAATTTCCACCTGCCCTACTCCACTATGCTTATGATGACGGCGGCATTTGGCGGATATGACCTGATAATGAGTGCCTACGAGACGGCGATAAAGGAGGATTATAAGTTTGGAGCATACGGCGACGCCATGCTCATAATCTGATATCACGCGCATGGCATCCTATCAGACAATCGAGAGCGAGTCGACGGCCGTTTTTCGGGAAAAGATGAGTAAGTTTATCTCATTTGCCACTCCTGTCTCGACTGTTGAGGATGCCAAGGCGGTTATCGCCACGACGACAAACAAATACCACGATGCCCGGCATGTTTGCTGGGCATACGTTATAGGGGCCGACCGCAGCCGTTATCTTTCGAGCGACAACGGGGAGCCGTCGGGGACAGCGGGAAAACCGATATTAGGGCAGATAAATTCGGCGGGGCTTACCGATATAGTCATCTGCGTTGTGCGCTACTTTGGAGGGATTAAATTGGGGACCTCGGGGTTGATAGCCGCCTATCGAGAATCGGCCAGGCTGGCAATTGAGGCGGCAACAATCATTACGGCCCATGAAATGTCGCGTGCAGAGATTACGTTTCCATATCTTGCGATGAACGATGTCATGCGTCTACTGAAGATGAGCCCCAGCGCTAAAATAGTCGACCAGCAATTTGACAATACGTGCAGGCTGACGTTTACGGCAACATCTGACGAAATGGCTGTGCTTCTTCCGCGCGTTAAGGCGCTTGACGGAGTTACGTGAGGCGACTGTGACTGCTGCGGAACAAGGGATAAAGATATAATACAAAAGTGGAGCGCACTCAATATTGACCTGCGCTCCACTTTTACTAATGGTATTTCGGTTATTTTACGAGTGCTTTGGCTACGGTTGTGCCAACTTTGACGATGTACAGCCCGGGGTTGAGGTTCAGGACTGTAACACCAGCACATTTTGCAGATGAAACGAGTTTTCCATCGGGGGTGTAGACGCGTGCGGTCTCGCCGTTTGCGCCGCTAATCAGAACAGCCGATGGGATGACGCTTACGCGCGGTCCTGCCGCATCAACCGCAGAAACTCCCGAGAAGGATGTCGCGCTGACAAACTCACTGGGCTGAGATTCGCCATCGGCATAAAGAGCCGTGACATAGAATTGAGCCTGAGAGTCGGTTACGGCTTCATCGAGCATATACGAGAGTTGGGTCTTGTCGACGGGCTCGGCGTTAAGACGACCCTCGTTGCGACGATATACGTAATATCCGGTCAACGGATAGAGGTCGGTCTCGGTCACGGTCAAACGGTCAACCCAAACGCCGGTCTGCATGCCGCTCTTGGTATTGAAATGGATTGCAACATACTTCGCCTCGGCCGGGATGTTGTTAACTCGGAGCCAGTGGTACAAGCCATCGTGGGGCAGGTCGCCTGAAGTTGCTTTAGATGTGTTGCTATACAAGCTCTTGGTGAACGACGGCGCAGGATTCTTGGGGTTGTAGTCGTCGGTAGCATAAAGCACCTCAAGGGAGTTGTTATAGCTGTCGGACTCGCGGTGGATATAAGCAATTCTGGCACCAAAATTGATAACCGACGACTCGGCAGCGTCCAATGCCGGAGTTATCAGCCAATCGTCTTGCTGAATGTTTGCCGGGAGAGTCAGACCGATATATTTTCCGCTGTGTCCCTGCGGCATAGAGCCGGTCATAAAGTCGGTAAACACCTGGAATTCAGAGCCGCTTGTCGAGTAGTATGAGCCACCATCCTGCTTGTCAAGGTCCACGGAAATGAAGCCGTTGAAGTTGCCTTTCGTTCCGTCAACCCACACTTTCTCGGTCTTGCCATCCTCGGTTTCACGCTCTACCTGAACACGTTCCTGAAGGTCGTTGAATGTCTCGGAGATATTGATAGCTGTATGCTCGAGGTCCTTAACCGATTCCCATGAGATACCTGTCAATTTCTCTCCCTCACAGATTGCGGTTGCATTGGCGGGAACTTTATGTTCCACAAAGAGAGTTTTAACCGTTTTTTCATCGGATACAAGGTTCTCACCCGATTCGTTTCCAGGTACGTTTACCTTTGCTACAAACTTGTAGTCGGGACCGTCGAGGACCTCTTCGGCAGTCACGATGACTTTGCCTGCAAGCCGCACCGAGGTCAGCGAAGGAATATCAACAGGGGTAAGCTCAACGGCCACGGGATAGTCTGACTCGACTGTTACAGTGTAGTCGGAGGCTTTCAGCGTGGCTCCGCCAAGGTTTTCAATCGTCAGAGCAACCTCAATGTCGCCGCCGGCAGTAGCTTCGGCCGGCACGTCTAACTCTGTAATCGAAACATCTTTGTCGACAACGTTATAGATATTAACTGCATCGATGGGAATGTTTGCATTGAGTCTTTCACAAACGCCGAGGAAGCCTACGCGATAGGTGGTACAATTCTGTATATACGGGTCGAGGGCATATTTGTAGTAGGTCCATCCGCCGTTTTCAAGCGACTCGATGTAGGTTGCAATAACGGCACCCTCAACGTCCTGCCATTCGCCACCGTCGGCCGAAACCTGCACTTTAACCTTGTCGGTTGTAGCACGAGCGCCCGAGTGTCCAAACATGAAATCGAGCACCGGAGCCGAAGATGAAGATTTGGTAATTGGAGCTGTAGACAAGCGAGCGTAATCGCCCTCTTTACCATCCCAACCCCTGAATACAGCCATGCCGCCGTCGGCGTCATATACATCCATCAGAGGAAGCTGAGAGGTAAGTTTATCTGACGCTTCCCAATTGACATCACCCGAGACTTCTTCGACATACCAAACTTCGCCGAAAGAAGCTCCGGCAAAGGAGTCATTAACAGGCAAGTCGAGCGATGTTGCCGGCTCTACAACGGGGCGTTTTACCTCAACCGAAACGGTTTCGCGCGAGCTTGTTTCCTCGCCCAGCGCAATCTCCACGCCATAGGTATGAGTACCATAGTCAACATTGGAATCGACATAAGTTATAGCGGCACCGGCGGTTTGACGTGATTTTGTTGAAATGGACAAATCATCGCGATAGATGGTGTATTTCAATTCCTCACCTTCAAGGCTCTCGCCGGCCGTACCTACCGAGGGCATATTAAAGCTGACAGTTACATCAGAGCCGCTGACCGTCGCGCTGAGATTCTGTGCCCCACCGGGGATAACAGGGTCGGGAACAGGCTCAATGGGGTCGGGCTCGGGGTCAACGCTACCACCGCCATCGGTCTGCACGATGTATGTATCGTGAAGAGTCAAGGTATTTCCCTGACCATAAAAACAGATTTTGTACTTGCCTGCCGTGGAGACTGTAAAATCACATCTAATCTGATTTACATCTTCAAGGCTACTCCAACTATAGGTGTTAACGTATGGAATATTGTCATAATCGCCCAGGGTTGTCAACTCATGGCGGTCGTAGGTACTCTCGGTGATTACGCCCTGACCAATCATAATGGTGAGGTGACCGGTTTTGTTGCCGGTACGACAACGGGGCCGTGACACCACGCTATAAGTCACTCCGGGCTGGAGGTCGATGTCGCGGGTCATAAAGATGTCGGCATAATATGGCTCGGTAATGTTGTAATGATACATTTCGGGGCCTGACGCATCGTTATTGCTTACAGCCGTGTATCTTGCCCATTTCCATATATAGTCATCACGGTCGTGGCCGGGAGAGAATTGGGTTGTGGGGTCAAAATTGGTGTCAACACGCAGGTCGTAGATAACCGTCTCGTCGGCGGCTGCGTACAGAGAGGCTGCCGCAACCGCAAGAGACACAAATATAAGTTTTTTCATAGATTTCATTGCAATTGTAGATTATTTTCGAACGGGCCGTACCTGCTTGGCTCCGACTTTAGCAAACCAGTCTTTCACCTCGGGAGCGCCAAGCGCGTTTGCATATCCACGCGAAGCGAGGATGCCATAATGGGAATCGCCTTTCGATTCGGTAGAAGACATGTAATGCAGCGATTCCTGAGAGCTGCGAGGAGCGCCCATATAGGTCATCTGACCGCATGCGGGCAGATATATCGAATTTCCGTTAGGACCGGTTATGGTGAAGCCATATCCGTTGGAAACCCAGTCGCACAGGTCGACAAGTTCCTGAATCTGCTCCTTATTGGGAGTTACCCAACCGTCACCCCAAAGAACACTGGCAGCGTCGTATTCGGTTCCCTGGATGTCTCCGCCAAAGTCTTTGCATTTGTCGGTCAGAGGGTCGTAATATTTGTAGTTGTAGGTGTGGCTGTAATATTTTTCAGTCAACTCACCAAAGCAGAGGAACAGGCCTTTTCCGGAACTTTGAGTTGCACCAATGTTGAAAGGAGCCCACTTTGTTCCGCTGGGCAGACCGAGGTCAATAGCTTCGGAAGCGGTGGGAATTTTCACGGTGGGCAGCTGCTCGGCCGGGAGGTCGCCATAAACGGGGCGGATTGTGAAGCCTATATCGGGATAGTCATATCCCTCGGTATTGGCGTATGTAGAGGAGATATCGACGCGGTAGTTGCGGCACTCGTTATTCCAGCCAGAGGGGTCGAAGAAGTCATACTCTTCGGGGGTCCAAAGCATACAGTTTGTACCCTGATGTGTTTCCTTTCCGTCGAACTTGTTGCCGGCAGCGGGGATAAAGATGCTGTTACCGTTTATTTTGGATGTGAAACGAGCCCCTTCAACACCGTTAACCGATGTCCATACTTTTGTGGAGTTGTTGAAGAGTTCCTGCCACTCGGCACGGCTTGGCATTCTCCATTTGTCACCCCAATTTACATGGGCAGCGTCGTAGTTTGTTCCTGAGATATTGGCACCAAGCTTCAGATAGTATTCCCATTCATCAAGGTCCTCACCGTCAAGGTAACCGTAATACAGCCACTCGTAGTTTAAGAGAGTGTAGTCGGTCTTGGGCTTAATTTCACCGTAAGCGAAATAGTCGCCATACTGCTCGGGGCTTTTTGCACCGACGTTCCATGCAGCCCACTTTACGCTGAGCCCCATATCGACCATCTGCACCGAGGGGTCAACATCGCTGCCACCTTCGTCTTCAAACGTTATTTTTGTCACGTTGGTAACCTGCTTTGTTTCACTGGAGCCGTCACTGTAGTGAATACGCATTAGTTTTGTCTGGGCGTTCATTGTTGCCAAGGCGCCACACAAAAGAAAAAGAGTAGTAAGCTTTTTCATCATATAATAGGATTAAATATTTTTAGAACGAGAGTTTGAATGATGTTGAACCGATAACAACGATGTAAACACCGCGAGGATAATCGGTCTTGTAGATAGATGCTTCACCTGCGGGGGTGGCGTTGTAGAGAATCTGACCGCTGAGGGAGTAAAGCGTCAGAGAAACACCCTGAGGGATATTAGAAAACTCGATGCGGTCGGCGTAGGTGTTCACTTTGATAACGTCGTCGGCAAGAGACTGTACACCTTCGGGCGAAACGAAGTCAATGTCGGTCAAAGCATCAAACGTCAACGTCAACGGCTCGGCACCGGAAGATGTTACCTTAATCCCGTCGGCAAGAAAAGCAATCTCGGGCTGAGACTCGAAGCTGAAAAGAATCGGGTCGCCTGACGCAGGGTTGACCCGAACGTGGGTTGGAGTCAAAGCCACTGCTGAAACGCTAATCAGAAGCGCAACAAGGGAGAATAAAATTTTCTTCATTTTAATATTTATTATAGATTGTTATTTTAGAATCGGCGCCGCGTCTTTGAATCAATAATTGGCCGGGAGCCGGATTATAGACGCGGATTCCTTGCAAGTTGTAAAACTCGGCGGGTGCAGTATCAATATTGCTTTCAACGGCATTTATGCCCGACGAAGATGGCATTTCGATGCGGAAATTGCCTTTGGAATTTCCGGAGACGAAATTATTTCCGTATGGGTCGAATGCTCCGAAATAGCCGAAGAAGTTCTGATAGTAGGTCATATCTATCACGCACTGGGCGGGATAGGTTATAACACCATCCTGCAACATTCCCAGACTACCCGGGTAGTAATAATAGATTGAGAGAAAATCGTCGGTAGTATTTATGATGTCGGCGGCTTGATTGGACACGGCAAACTCGCCGTAGCCGTCAACGTTAAGGCCGGTGTAGAATGCTGGAATGCCAACGAGGCTGTATCCGTCGTAATCAATAACGGTGAAGTTCATGTAGTAATTGTTGTCTTTATCGTAGGAGACGTTGGAGAATGTATTGGTCCATCCGGCGTAGGGGTTAACCAAACGGTATTTTGTTGTGTCGTAGGTGTTTTGCTGTAAAAGCACTTCCCAAGTGTCATAAACCGGGTCGCTTGCATAAAGCCACTCGGTAAATGTGTCGGTGTATTTTGCCATGCCTACATCTTCCCAGTCGGCATCGGGGTCATATTCCTGAGCGTCGGGCAGTGTTACAAAGAAATCACCCTTGTTGTTTCCACGGAAAACGGTGTCATAGGGAGTTCCTGTCACATAAACGAGACCGAGAATGTTGGCCCACGTTCTGTCGTTAAGCATAAAGGTTGCGCCCAGTGTAATGTTTCCGTCGCGATACTGACATAGGGCCTCGGGCAGATAGCGGTACAGGGTTTCTACCGTATTTGTATCCAGCAGGTCGGTTCCCTGCATTAACATTCTTATCTCGCCGGTATAATCGGTTCCGTTGTTCATGTATATACCGGTGTCGAATTCGTCGAAATAGGCGTAACTGTCGTTGAAAATATGAAACACCATCGGGGTTGCGTTCTCGGGATTATAGGTAAGAACGTCACCAAAGGCGGTCAGGTCCATATTTTCATAAACGTGCGGAATGCGGTAGATGGTTGGATTGGCAACATTTTGCTCGAATTTCACTTTTAATGTCTGAGCTTGCTTGCCAAAAAGGTCGGAAAAGAGAATATCTTTATAGGTCCCCTCTCCTATCTCTATCCATTCATCGGCGCCGGTCGATGCATCGGGAACCTTTAATGAGTTATCTTCGGCCGGAGAAATCAATCTAACCGAATTGACAAGTCGGTCGGGAATTTCAATATTGGCTGTAGTATTGGTTTGTATCTTGGGAGAATCAACGTTAATGTTGATAAAAGCCGGTACATCGGCGCTCGCGGTGTATGTCCCCAGCGCTGCAATGATTGTGAGTAACAGTTGTCTCATATTCGTTTTGTAAATATTAAATTGTCGGCATAATTCTCACAAAAAGATAAAAATGCAAGAAAAACGCCCTAAAATTCAAGCAAAAACGAACAATCTGCCGCCATATTTACTTGAAAATGCAAATTTACTTAATTCACCCGAGCCGTGATGTTAAACTTTGTTAATATCAATAAACATGTCAGCGGGTTCAATCAATTCCCAAATTTATGCCACGATTTATGCGCCTGTCGTGACAACGACATGCAGGGCTATTTGCGGCCGAAATCGGCAGGAATTTCGCCCCAACGGTCGGTATCCCACTTGAGGATGCGATTATGAATGGTGTGGGTCAACAACCAGCGCTCTGCCCTGACAACCAAGTCGCGAATATGTTGATTTTCGGGTGTCGGGGTGATATTTGTTTTGGCCTTTCGGTTCCTGACCCATGCCAGGGCAGTCTTTGAGTCACTGTAGATAACGATGTCGTGCCGGTCTATTTTGTCAAGATGGGCAAGCGCGTGGACCAAAGCCAGGAATTCTCCAATATTGTTTGTACCACCCGACAGCGGGCCAACGTGAAAAACTTGCTGCCGCGTGCCCACTATTACCCCCTGATATTCCACGGGGCCGGGATTTCGACTACAAGCCGCGTCGACGGCAAGAGCATCGAGTATTATCTCGGGAAAGGCGGCATAGTTGACCGGCGTTGCCGAGCGGTGGGCGGCGATTGACTTAAGGATACCGATATGCTCGGCCGGGTCGCCGCGATAGGCTGCCACGGCTTCCTCCTGCGTTGGGAAACTTTTATACTGAGCTCCGGGGAATCCTGCAATCTGCTCCTGCGCGTCTTCCCAGTTGTCGTATACCCCGGTGTCGTGCCCAACCCAAACGACGTAATATTTCTTTTTGGCAGTTCTCATGAAAGTGTCAGATAAATGCTAATATCCACCCGGCGGGTATTTACCTTGGCAGCAATCTGGCTGTTGACGGCTTTTCCCA
The DNA here is from genome assembly GCA_022510465.1 of Muribaculaceae bacterium. Classification (GTDB taxonomy): domain Bacteria; phylum Bacteroidota; class Bacteroidia; order Bacteroidales; family Muribaculaceae; genus HGM05190. Next base: position 9,256 of record JAFLTJ010000024.1, on the reverse strand, counting down.
AAAAGGTGTAAACAGCTTTTTGGAGACCGGGAAGCAGCTTGATAGCGTTGGTGATTCCTTCGCAGGAGATTAGATTGTAGAGCGTTGTGGTGAATGTGTCGCTCAGCGCCATAGCCGCCGTTCGAGGCACCGCACTACCGGCGTTTGTGTAGCAAACTCGACGAGGGGCTGTCATTGAATTATCGACGGGCGACGCATGGGCAAGGTCAACGTATGGGATGGAAGGAAATGTGTTGCGAGATTCGGTCAAATCGAATGTAATTACGCCCCGCTTCATCAGATTAACTGACTCGGTGCTGATTGAAACATGGCGCTGCATTGGGGTTACAATAACGACATCGGCCGTACGCAAAGCCGAGTCGAGAACTCGCGGATGCATCGACGAGCCAACCAACCACGAACCGAGTTCGCGCGAAGCACGACGCAAGGCATATACATCATCATCAAACATCCGAACGAGGGCCCCCAGCCCGGCAGCAGAGCGAGCGGCGGCACACGCGGCAATACCCGACCCCAGGATGGTGACTTCGCATGGTATCACACCTGCCACACCGCCCAAAAGAATTCCTTTCCCGTGTATCGAATCGGCCAGCAGAGAGGATGCGGTTGCTATAGATGCCCGGCCATCGATTTCGGCCAAAATGTCGGCAAAGGGATAATTTCCCTGACTGTCCTGAATGAGGTCAATAGCAATGGCTATGATACCGTGTTGAAGAAGCGAGCGAATTGCATCAAAGGATTGGTTTTCAATATCAAAAAGGGTGAAAAGCAGCGCTCCGCGACGCATTTGTCTAATGTCGGTTTGCTTCATCGCTGCAAGATGGATGACAATATCGTTGCGCAAAGCGGTTGCCCTGTCAACAATCCGGGCTCCTGCCGCGGCATATTGGTTGTCGGTATAGTGAATGGGCTCTGCCGCTCCGCTTTCAATATCGACGCTGAAACCCCGCTCCACAAGGATACCGACGGCCTCGGGGGTAAGCGGAAATCTTCGCTCGGATGGTGAGGCCGATGCCGGCAATCCGATTGAAAAAACGTGACGGGCATGAGCGGTAGCAACCGGTTGCTCGGCGGGTGTATAATGGCTGTCAAAATTCATTTTCTGATAAGATTAAACCGATTAATAAATTGAGACACAGTCTGGTTGATTTGCTCGACGTTGTCAAGATAGTCGCTGTCGAAGGTGTGTAGGGCGCGACTGTAGTAGGGTTGTCTGGCGGCGAGAGCTGTCGTGATGTGCTGATTCAGCTCTTCGTCATTGAGTTGCTTAATCAACGGGCGCCGAGCCCTCCCGGCTTTAAGCCTTTCAAAAAGCCGCTGATGAGAAGCGACCAGCCACACGGTAGTGCCTCGCTCCAGCATTAAATCCATATTGTTCTCAAAACAAGGAGTTCCACCTCCGCAGGCTATTACTACGTTCTCAAACTGGCTGACCTCGTCGAGCATTCTCCGCTCCATGTCGCGGAAGGCAGCCTCGCCCCGTGTATCGAAAATATCGCGAATATTGCAGTGAAACCGAGTTTCGATGTACCGGTCAAGATCGATGAACGTCATCGTGGTACACATTCCTATGGCATGACCGAGCGTCGATTTGCCCGACCCCATATAACCGATTAGGAATATTGGCTTCATGTGAATTTTTTGTTTTTGGGGAGCCCAAAATTAATGAAACTTTTTCAAACCATGGCTATGTCTTTTGGAAATATCAAGGAATGATATTACTTTTGCGTTCTGTAACACTGCAAACTGATTCATAAAAAATGGCAAATAATACTCTCCGCAGCCTCTACCGATGGTGCCGCCGATATATTTCACTAACGCTGGTTATAGTTGTTGGTCTGATAGTCTATGTAACCGGATTTAACGACAATTCGTTCATAAACATTCATCATTATAAGCAGCAAATCAAGGAATTAAAGGCCGAGATAAAGGAAAATCGTGACACATTGGAATACTATGAGGCACTTAACCGCCGATTGGATACCGACCCTGTAACAATGGAGCGTATCGTACGCGAGCAATATCACATGCAGCGCTCAGGCGAGGATATATATGTATTTGAATAACAGCACAAAGAGCAAAATTTGGATATGCCTACACCGGAAGACAAAGGGAGGTCAACGCGAGCACTTATCGCGACAATTATACTTAACGTCGGCCTGCTGTTGATTGTTGCAGGAACGGTTATGCCGCTGATTCAAATCGGAACATTGACCGCAAGATGGGTTTATGCCTCGGGGGCCGCGCTCTCAATCGCCGGGCGCGTCATGTCGCCGGCGCCACCCAAAGGGATTGAATTGCGTGTTCGCCGGCTTTATCGCTTGGAGACGTGGAGCACAATCCTATTTGCCGTTGCAGCGTTTTTTCTGTTTTATCCACGGGCAGGCGCTACCGACTGGATTGCATTCACCCTTGCGGGCGGTTTCATCCAGGCCTATACCTCAATTATGATTCCGCGCGCACTGAAAAAATAGATTTGAGTAGATTGTGAAAAATTAGTAATTTTGCGGCCAGGATGGCATATTTCTTAACAATCGACCAGGGCAATAGTGCAGCCAAGCTTGCGCTGTGGGAGAATGACAAGGCAATTTCTCACACTGTCATTTCACAGTTGACGGCGGCGGGAGTTGACGTGTTTGTTGGCGACAAACCGCTGCGCGCGGCGCTGTATTGCAGTGTAGCCACCGAGGCGCAAGCTGTCATGGATGAGCTTAAGACGTTGACGCACAATGTTACACGGCTGTCGGCAGCAATCCCTTTGCCGCTAAAAATCAGCTACAAGTCGCCATGCAGTCTTGGGGCTGACCGCATTGCAGCTGCGGCCGGGGCAATGGCTGTGTGTCCCGGAGAGCAGGTACTGGTGGTAGATATCGGAACGGCGGTAACCTACGATGTTGTCACCGCCGACGGAACCTTTATCGGCGGAAATATAGCCCCGGGGTTGAAGATGCGGCTTGATTCGCTCAATCGTTATACGGCCCGTCTTCCGTTGCTGAATCTGCCCGACTCGGTTGACTCCACCGAGCCAATGCTGGGAACCGACACAAGCTCGGCAATGATTCGCGGAGCGCTTCACGGCATAGCCGGAGCCGTCAGCTACTATCAATCACGACTCACAGCTCCCACAAAGGTCATACTGACGGGTGGCGACGCCAGATACATAGCGCCATTGTGCAACTTTCCTCTCATAGTTGAGGAACATTTAGTAGACATCGGATTAAATCGTATACTCCTATACAATGAAGAAAATAAATAAATTACACGCAACAATCGCAATCATATCGCTTGCCTTTCTGAATCTGTTTCAGGCAACGGCACAGGAGACCCACAGCCCGTACAGCAAATTCGGGTATGGGTTGCTCAATGACAACGCTACGTCGACTCAGCGTCAGATGGGGGGCGTTGGATATGCAATGACCTCCGGGCGACAGACAAATGTGATGAATCCGGCTTCGTATGCGGCAATCGATACTCTGACATTTCTCTTTGACATGGGGCTTGACATGACTTTCCTCAACTACAAAGAAACCGTTGGGTCGCAGGAAAACAAGTTCAACGGCAAAGGTGGCGGACTGGACTATATCACAATGCAATTTCCTATAGGGAGCCGCCTTGGAATGTCGTTGGGGATATTGCCTTACTCGAGCGTTGGCTATTCTTTTGGGTCGGCGATTGAGAACGGAAGTTCGTCATACGAGGGTTCGGGTAATATCAATCAGTTGAATCTGGGTCTTAGCGGCCGTATATGGCGTGGGCTAAGCGTTGGTGCCAACGTCAGCTATCTGTTTGGCACGCTTTACCATGACGCGTATGCCTATACCGGGGCCAACACGTCTCTTTTCGAGCAGGTTATGCAGGTTCGCGACTATCATTTGCAATTCGGCTTGCAATACAGCCAGGTTATCAATCGCCGTCATCGTGCCACGGTGGGCGTTGTCTACACTCCGGCCAAAACGCTGCTGGGGCATACATGGGTGCAACAATACCGCAATATATCGGAAACGGCACCACCCGACACTCTTGAGAATTCTTTTATCTCGCTCAAAGGAAATTATTCGCTACCCGAGACTTGGGGTGCCGGTATCAGCTATGAGTATGAGGGGCGTATATTCGGGGAGGTTGATTTCACCTATCAGCCATGGAGTAAGGCTAACTATACCACCAACGAATATACCGGCGACGTTCGTTTTGCCGACCGCTACCGTGTGAGTGCCGGCGTAAGCTACAGCCCGCGATATCACGGGCGCTATATTCAGCGCGTTGCATGGCGTCTGGGGGCTTACTACAACAGGGACTACATAATGGTTGGCAACAATAACGTGCGCGATTTCGGCATATCTTGTGGCGCGGGGTTACCTGCACCGTCGGGCAAAACGGTAATCAACATCGGGCTTGAATACATCAACCGGTCGGCGACGCCCCAACCGCTGATGAAAGAAAATTATTTCAATATAACCCTCGGTATCAATTTCAACCAGACGTGGTTCTTCCAGAACAAGATACAATAGGCTGTGGCAGTCGAGCTGTCGTGACGTTTTGCACGATGCGTTCACTCGTCGGAGCGTTTATGGTTTTGATTGCATCGGCGATTATGCCGTCGTGCAGCGAGGAACACCGAGAGGTTATTGACGGGGAGGTTGACTATGAGGTCACGCCAACAATGAAAACGGTCAATGTCTCGACGTTAATCTCCGACTCGGGTATCATACGCTATCACATTGTATCGCCGCTATGGCTGATGTATGAGGAGGCTAAGCGGCCGGTGTGGACATTTCCAAAAGGGTTGACCCTGGAGCGATATGATGATTTCTTCAACAAGAACGCCACTATCACGTGTGACTCGGCCTCGTATGCCAAACAAGAGGGTTTATGGGAGCTTGACCGCAATGTAAAGGTTACCAACACCTTGGGAGAACGATTCCTTACCGACTTGCTTTTCTGGAACGAGAAATCACACCGCGTTTACTCTGACGCGTTCATTCACATTGAGCGGGCCGACCGCATCATTGAGGGGTATGGCTTCACGGCCAACGACCGCATGACGCAATATGAGATTCGCAATGTTTCGGGTATTTTCCCGGTTGATGAGCTCCGCGCTGGAGCAACCGATGCCGATACCACAACAACGGCTGAGCCAAAATCGTATCCGGGCGACCAGGATTCATCAAACACTAATCAGGAACAATCATGACAACATCCTATCTGATAATAGCACTCGCCACACTTTTTTTGTCGGGACTGTTCTCGGGGACTGAGATTGCATATATATCCAGCGACCGTGTTCGCACCGAGCTTGATGTTAAACAGGGCGGTATCTTGGGCCGTATAATAAATCTTTTTTATTCCCACCGCGAGCTGTTTATATCGACAATTCTCGTTGGCAACAACATTGTGCTGGTTATCTACTCGATGTCGGCTGCGGTTATCCTGGAGCCGCTCATCAGGCAAATATACAGTAGCGAGGCGTTTGTTCTTGTTATGCAGACGCTTATCTCTACCGGTATTATTCTAATTGCGGGCGAATTTATACCCAAAACCATATTCCGCATCAATCCCAATAAGTCTCTCAGGTTAATATCGCCGCTTATCTATCTGTTTTACCTGCTGCTCTACCCTATTGCCGGCTTTACGTCGTGGTTATCAAAGAGTTTGATGAATCTATGCGGCATAAAGCCAAATAATGAAACTCTCAGCGGGCTGCTATCGGTGGAGCAATTGAACAGTTACATTGAACGTACAATCGAGCAACACAAAGAAAACTCGTCGGGCGAACCGGCGGTTGTGGAACATGAGGTAAAGATATTCCACAATGCTCTTGATTTCTCTACCAGGCAGTTGCGCGACTGCATGATACCGCGCAACGAGCTGATTGCGGCCGATATTAACGCTATAACACGGGCCGAGCTATCGGAATTGTTTACTCGCTCGGGGCGTTCAAAGATTTTGCTTTTTGAGGAGGAGATTGACGATATTGTAGGCTATATCCATGTCAGCGAGCTATTTGACCCTGAAGCCGATTGGAAAAGTAGTGTCAAGCCTGTAATTTTTGCTCCGGAAACATTCCCTGCCAACAAGATGATGCGCCGATTGCTGACCGAGAAGCGCTCATTGGCGGTGGTAATAGATGAATTTGGCGGAACGGCCGGTATAGTGACGCTTGAGGACCTTGTTGAGGAGATTTTCGGGGATATACGAGACGAACATGACAAGCCGGAACTTCATGCGGTTGAGGTTGAGCCGGGGGTGTTTGATGTCGCGGGCCGAACGGAGGTGAGAACGCTTCGCGACGAGTATCACATTGATATTCCCGAAGATGATGAGTATCAAACAATTGCGGGATATATACTTTACAAAACGGGGGCGTTCCCGGCCAACGATGCTGAGTTTACGCTTGACGATATTACTTTCAAGGTTCTTAGCCGCACGGCCAACAGGCTTGAACTAATCCGTGTGGACACCAGGCCGACGGCTATCGCAGAGTAGATTTGGTTACTGAAAAAAAGGACAGCATGGGAGGAACGATAAGCCGGGTTATGTCGACGAAACTACTTCCCGCAGGGTTGGCCCGTCGGTTGGTCATTTATCTACGCCTGATGTTGCCAACAGGCTCCAGCAGCCTACCCCCCGGCAATGAACGAGCAATTCTTAAATGCCGGTATACTTGGCCTTGCAACCCATAAGTCGTGCGGCCCGCGATATCACTATTGCGGCCGGTAAGCTCTTACCTTACCTTTTCACCCTTACCTGCAACCGAGGCTGCAGGCGGTTGTTTTCTGTCACGTTAATCTACCGTTACCGATAGCTTTCGGTTAGAAAGTATGGCGCTCTGTGTTGCCCGGACTTTCCTCTTGCCGCGACATGTCGGCAAGCGACCAACTGCCCCTCCCGATGCTGTCACAGCGGCAAAGTTACAATTTTATTGCCACGCGAGCAAATATGAGTTGGGCCGCGTCGTTTTTGCGGGGGCTTACCGTGATGGCGCCGAGCGTGTATTTAGCTTCTTGCCGTCGCGGGACCAGGTATAAATCCAGTTGCCTTTGCGGGATGTAAAAGTATTGCCGGCAACGCTGATAACATCACCTACCGTGCTTACCGACATCGTTTTATAACGCTTCCCATCGGCATCGTACAGGTAAATCCATCCGCTTTTTTTAGAGACGAAGAATGATGAGCTGAATCCTTCTATCTGCCCAACCGACGAAACTGAGAGTGTTTTGTATTTCTTACCGGCGGTATTGTACAGGTATATCCAGCTGCCGGAAGTCTGAATATCGGAAAGTTGCTCGGCAACAGATGTCGCGGAGATGAAAATCAAGGAGAGGATTAGGATTAGTTTCTTCATTATTTCGTTCGGTTAAGCGGGTTTAACGTAATTGGATGGCGTAAAGATAGTAATTCGGGCGGATGAATCGGTGATTTTTTGAAACAAAATGTAGAAAGTAAATTTATGGGGGATAAATTAGGTGATTTTTTAGTAATTTCGCGATGTGAATTAAAAACGGTTTCTAAAAGTGGGTATTATGAATAGATTACTTTTGCTTGTATATGTGGTATTTGCGGCTGTGTTTATGACGGGTCTTGTCTCGTGTGAGCCTGTCGGCGCTGACGAAAATGGGTCTGTGGCCGACTCGGTCAAGGAGCCTGACAATTACAGCGATTTGCCTTTTTTCGAGCTTTCGGGAGAGGTGAAGGAGTGTAGCCGCACGACATATTATCGCGTAAATGTATTGGCCGACGGGGAGGTTGAGATTGATAGTGCAGGCGGCTCAAAAACGGTTGTAATGATGTTTGACAAGCGTAATCACTACGTGAAAAAGGCGGGGGAAAGGGTGAAGCGCGATTCGCTGGGCCGCATTGTCAGATGGGAGGACCGTACGACTAACGCTAAGGGTGTTCACGGTGGTTTTTTGGTTGACACGCTTGCTTTTGACTACAACAATCCATACGTCTTAATATCGAAGGGGATGGGCGAGCTGACAACGACTACCCGCGATAAATCGGGGAATATTATCGGACAGGTTTCAACGCCGCTCGGGGTCGGGCCCACGACATCAGCCCAAAATGTTGTGCTCTCGACCGATGAACATGGCAACTGGGTGAAACGATTAATCGTATGGACAGACAATGCCGCCGGTCAGGCTCCGCGAGTTTGCTACATGCTTGACACACGGGAAATCAAGTATTATTGATGGAGAAGAAGACAATCTGGGAGCTGGAGCGCGTTGACGTTGAGACTTTTCGTCGCCAGGAGAAACTGCCGATAGCGATAGTGCTTGACAATGTCAGAAGCTTGAACAATATCGGGTCGATATTCCGAACTGCCGACGGTTTTGCACTTGACAGGGTTGTTTTATGCGGAATAAGTGCATGCCCGCCGTCGGCCGAGATTCACAAAACGGCTCTTGGAGCGGAGGAGTCAATGAAATGGGAGTATTATGAATCGACGCTTGATGCTGTTGCTGCCCTACGCTCTCAAGGGTTTACAATATGCTGTCTTGAACAGGTTACGGGGAGCATTGAGTTACAGGAGTTCAAGCCGAGCAACAGTGGGCGCTATGCCTTAATCGTGGGGCATGAGGTGCAGGGGGTTGACCAGCGTGTTGTTGACGCGGCTGATTATTGCCTCGAGATACCGCAACACGGGACAAAACATTCGCTGAACGTGGCTGTCTCGGCTGCCATTGCCCTCTGGCACTTGTCTCAATCAATGCATTAACGTGCGGCATTTTGCACAGACAACGGTCGGCTAATCGAGCCTGCTGAATCGGCCTTGACCGCGCCGCTAACTTGTCAGACAACCCCAGGAAGTCAAGAAAGTATGGGTCGTGGAACGCAAAGTCGGCCGACATCTTACGTTCATTTCGCAATTCCTCCAAGTCGTTTAGTATCGTCAATTCAGGTTTCCTTGAGATAGCTGTCCTTTCATACAGCATGCCGTCAATTTTTGCTTTGAGTGTACGGACTGACCAGCGCTGGTCGGCAGCCATCGTAAGGTAGAACTCGCGTTGAAGATTGTCTTCCATAGGTACTAAGAGTCGAAAATGAGACCAACTCAAATGTCTACACAGTGTGTATACAATCTCTTTGTTAGGGAAAACTTCAGCAAAACGGGTCATCTGGCGAAGATGTTTTTCGGAAAATGCATTTTTCCCATAAATCCGATTAAGTTCGACGGAGAGTCCGGCAACTATCTGTTTACCATGGATATTGTCTTTGTGCGAATTTTACCTGCGAAATCATACAGACCTCCAAAGAT
>JAFLTJ010000023.1 GCA_022510465.1 Muribaculaceae bacterium | reverse complement strand
AATGGTAGACACGAAGGACTTAAAATCCTTTGGCCATTGCGGCTGTGCGGGTTCGAGTCCCGCTTCGAGCACCGCCCTGCTCTGTAAACTAATAAATCTCCATAGTTTACAGAGCTTTTTTCTTGCCCCAATTCCACAAACCTTATCACATTAAAACGGTTTTAAAATTTGAAGTGAATCATTTGGAAATGGAGAAGAAATTCCGTATATTTGTTGAAAAATAAATTATCATGAAAAAGTTGATTTTAACGACATTGTCAGTAATCTTATCATTATTGGCGACGGCACAGGAACACTATGATATTACAGTGTCCATGGATGGCAGCGGCGATTTCACATCAGTGCAAGAGGCCATCAATTCAGTGCCCGATTTTCGCAAAAAAGCCCGCACGACTATATTCATCAAAAGTGGCACATACAAAGAGAAAATAATCGTTGCGCCCACTAAAATCAATCTGACGCTGATTGGCGAAGATGGCACAGTGCTGACCTACGATGACTATGCCTCAAAATTGAACCGGTTCGGAGACGAAAAATCAACATCGGGCTCTGCTTCAGTGTATATCTATGCGCCCGATTTTATTGCCGAGAATATTACGTTTGAAAATTCGGCCGGTCCGGTCGGCCAGGCCGTTGCGTGTTTTGTTGCCGGAGACCGTGCCGTTTTTCGCAATTGCCGATTCTTAGGATGTCAGGATACATTGTACACCTATGGAGACCCATCTCGACAGTATTATGAAGATTGCTATATCGAAGGTACGGTAGATTTCATTTTCGGCAAATCGACGGCTGTATTCAACCGTTGCACCATTCATAGTAAAGGGCATGGCTATTTGACAGCCCCTGCCACCCCCGAGGGGATGGACTACGGATACGTGTTCCTTGATTGTAATATCACAGCCGACCCTGGCGTAACTGATGTTTACCTGTCTCGGCCGTGGCGACCGTATGCCAAAGCCGTTTTTATTCGTTGCAAGATGGATGGGCACATTCTTCCGGCAGGATGGGATAACTGGGACCGCGAATCCAACGAGGCAACCGTCTACTACGCTGAATTTGAATCAACCGGCAAAGGCGCCAATCCGGCAGCTCGCGTACGGTATTCCCATCAATTGACCGACATCAGCCGATTTTCGCCGGAAAAGGTACTTGCAGGGGATGATAACTGGTCGCCATTCATTGGCAATAACGACAATAAATAACGGAAATTGAACCAAAAAAGAAAAGGTAAGATAACATTGAACCTATTATCTGATATTCTTTTTTGAGAATTATTCAAAGATTATCAAGGCAATACCTTATCTTTTCTTTGAGCCAATCATCGTAATTCATATCCTCGATATCTCTATATCGAGAAATCAACTCACGAGTGTTAAATTTTTCCGGATGCTTTTGATATGTTGTTCGCAGTATGTGCCAATCTCTCCATCGTAAAAATATATTTGCACTGAAAGAATTAAACCATAAAGGTGTATTCTCATCAATCACATTTCCACATAGTTCTCTGAATTCATCGATAAGTGTATTGAACCCAGAGAAGAAGTCATCGTATGTTATTTCTCCTTGCAATAAATCCTTCATAATCTTTTTTGACCTATCTTCCAGATTCGAGAATTTAGTTTTTCGACCTTTTCTAAATTTACCGAAAAGATCATTAACATAATCAAAGCTCATACTTTTAGTTTTGATAAATGACTCTGTTACAGAAATGCTATCAGAATATCACAAACAATAATTTGTTTTTTATGACTATGGTATTCGAGTTTAACGACTCAACAAACATGGTAATGGATTTGAGACATAATTTCATCACAAATTTCGTAAGAATTCGACAAATCTGCAAAGAATTTACAGGAAATCGTGCTAATGAATCAAGAAACGTATCTCGTTATTAGTCATAGTGTAAAAAGTTCTCGTGGAGTATTATTCAAGTTATGAGCGAACAAAAAGCTTAAGGAGTATATGTTGAAAAGATATAGCGTCAATCAACGATAGGTGGATTAGGAAACGTTGTGTATTAATGCAACCGGTGGGGGTTTGCGCCGATTTAACAATATCTTTGACAATATTGACAATATTTTTGGAATTTGCCGGGGAATTTGGCCGATATTATTTGCAAATTGCTGTTTTATTTATTACCTTTGTATGATTTTTAGAGGATGTTCTAAGTTTTGGGATAATTCCGTACGCGTTCAAATTGTTTAAACGAAATAAATGATTGAACCGGGGTTTTCATAGAAACACAAAATGACATCTAAGAGATAAAAAAGATTAATCATAGTAAGTAAAAATATGGCAGAAAAAGAAGCGGAATATAGTGCGAGTAATATTCAGGTCTTGGAGGGCCTGGAGGCTGTAAGAAAGCGCCCTGCGATGTACATTGGCGACATCAGTGAAAAGGGATTGCATCATCTCGTGTATGAGGTTGTGGACAACTCTATCGACGAGGCTTTGGCCGGATTTGCCAATCACATTGACGTAACAATAAACGAAGACAATTCGATAACCGTAATCGATAATGGTCGCGGTATACCGGTAGATATGCACGAAAAGGAGCACAAAAGTGCGCTGGAGGTTGTTTTGACCGTGCTGCATGCCGGAGGTAAGTTTGACAAGGGCTCTTATAAAGTTTCGGGCGGATTGCATGGTGTAGGCGTTTCGTGTGTAAACGCGCTGTCAACATATCTGCGCGCTGAGGTTCATCGCGACGGGAAGGCTTACGTTCAGGAATACTCATGCGGAAAACCGACGACTGAGCTCCGAATCGAGGGCGAGTCCAACCACACAGGAACATCTATAACTTTCAAGCCCGACGGGTCGATATTCACCGTTACCGTATACAATTACAGCACGCTGGCCAACCGCTTGCGCGACTTGGCATTCTTGAATGCCGGCATAACATTGACTCTGACCGACAAGCGCGAGCTTGACGAGAACGGCCAGCCTCGCCACGAGGAGTTTTACAGCAAAGACGGGCTCAGGGAATTTGTGGAATACATTGACGGCAACAAAGAGTCGCTAATCAATGATGTAATTCACTTGGACACTGAGCGCAACGGTATTCCCGTTGAGGTAGCTCTAACCTACAATAACACCTACAACGAGAATGTATACTCGTTTGTAAACAACATCAATACAATAGAGGGTGGTACGCATCTGACGGGTTTTCGCCGTGGACTTACGTCTACACTGAAAAAGTATGCTGAGGACAACAAGATGCTTGAAAAGCTCAAAATAACCATTGACCCGGCCGATTTCCGTGAAGGTCTGACGGCGGTTGTGTCGGTTAAGGTAATGGAGCCCCAGTTTGAAGGTCAGACTAAGACCAAACTCGGTAATAATGAGGTTATCGGCGCAGTTCAGACGGCTGTCAGCGACGCTCTGAAAAATTATCTTGAGGAGAATCCCAAACAAGCCAGAACGATTGTAGACAAAGTTATAGTTGCCGCACAGGCTCGCCACGCAGCTCGAAATGCCCGCGACAAGATATTACGCAAAACACCGCTCGCCGGAGGTGGTTTGCCCGGCAAACTGGCCGACTGCTCCTCGCGTCATGCCGAAGATTGTGAGCTCTTCCTTGTCGAGGGAGACTCGGCAGGCGGTACAGCAAAACAGGGGCGAGACCGTACGTTCCAGGCAATACTCCCCTTGCGCGGAAAGATACTTAACGTAGAAAAGGCCCCTGACCATAAGATATTTGACAACAAAGAAATAACAAGCCTGTTTCGTGCTATGCGAGTGACCATTGGCACTCCCGACGACCCCAAGGAGGTTAACATTTCCAAGCTTGCATACCACAAGATAATAATAATGACCGATGCCGATGTCGACGGAAGCCATATCGCAACTCTTCTTATGACATTCTTCTTCAGGCGGATGCGCCCCGTAATAGAGAACGGACATTTATTCTTAGCCACCCCGCCGCTATTCAAATGTTCATGTCGAAAAGGCCGTATCGAAGAGTATTGCTGGACCGAAGGACAAGTTCAGAAATTTATATCAGAGCATGAGGGTGATAAAGTTGACGTGCAACGATATAAAGGATTGGGCGAAATGAGCGCGGAGGAACTGCGAGACACGACCATGTCGCCTGAAAAACGACTACTTAAGCAGGTCAATATCAGTGACGCCGCCGACGCCGACAGAATATTCTCAATGCTGATGGGAGAAGATGTTGCACCTCGTCGTGATTTTATCGAATCAAACGCCACATACGCAAACATCGACGCATAAATATATGCCGGGATAATTCCCCAAACGGGGAGGAAAATCACGCTCCCACGAACCTATCGCGAGAGCGTGCTTTTTCTACAAAAGCAACGATATTTATATAATCATGAAAACACAAAAATAACCCCAGGATGGCACGCACAACATTAAAAAGAGCAAAAGACATAAAGGCCGTTGTAGCGCAGTGGTGCGAACAACAGAAGAACAACACTTACAATTACAAGCAGGTTTCACATGCAATAGGAGTTGAAAGCGGACCCAAACAGCGAGCCGTTGCGATGGCTTTGGCCGAATTATCATTTGACGGAGATATAATAGAGGTTGCCCCCGGTAAATACAAGTCGCCCAACCGCAAGACGGTTACAACGGGTGTTTTCGTCAGACGGTCCACGGGTAAAAACAGCGTCATTACCGACGGCGACGGAGAGTGTATAAACGTTGCCGAACGCAATTCAATGCATGCTCTGAATGGAGACAAGGTCAGAATCAGCCTGGCCGCACGCCGTCGCGGTGCGGAGCTTGAAGCCGAGGTTATAGAAATATTGGAGCGCAACGACCAGGTGTTTATCGGAACTCTCGAGATTGACCGCAGGGTCGGGGCATTTCTTACCGTCGATTCAAAATATCTTGCAACAGATATTATCATCCCCCGTAACAAACTTAAGGGTGGCGAACGTGGCGATAAAGCAATTGTAAGGATAACCGACTGGCCCGAAAACGCAAAAAGCCCACGAGGTGAAGTTGTTGACATACTTGGGAAAACAGGCGAAAATCAAGCCGAAATGCATGCCATTTTGGCCGAATTCGGCCTCCCCTACCGCTATCCGAAGAATGTTGAGGATGCTGCAAATAAAATTGATGCCGGTATAACCCCCGAAGTAGTAGCCGAGCGCGAAGATTTACGAGACGTCACGACGTTTACAATCGACCCGCGTGATGCAAAGGATTTTGACGATGCCATTTCATTCAAACGATTGTCAAATGGCAATTTTGAAATTGGAGTACACATCGCCGACGTAACATACTACGTTCATGCCGACACAATCATTGATAAAGAAGCATTCAAACGAGCTACATCGGTTTACTTAGTGGACAGAACCATCCCAATGCTACCGGAACATCTATGCAATGGAATATGCTCATTGAGACCAAACGAGGATAAATTGACATTCTCCTGTTTGTTTGAAATGGATAACTCCGGAAAAGTTCACAAATCAAGAATCTGCCGGACCGTAATATGTTCCGACCGTCGATTCACCTACGAGGAAGCACAGGAAATCATCGAAACCGGCAGCGGGGAATATGCCGACGAGCTGCACATTCTGAACGAACTGGCAAAGATATTGCGCAAACAGCGTTACGACAACGGAGCCGTTAATTTTGACCGAAGCGAAGTGCGTTTTGAAATAGATGAAGACGGAACCCCGTTAAGCATCTATTTTAAGGAAGCAAAAGACGCAAATAAACTTATTGAGGAATTTATGCTATTGGCCAACAGAGCCGTCGCCGAGTTTATAGGGAAAGTATCGGGCAAGAAACCAAAAGCATTTGTGTACCGAGTCCATGAACCGCCAGAGCCCGGGAAACTCAATGATTTAAGCATAATTGCAAAGTCTTATGGTTATAGAGTTAAGACAAGCGGGTCGGCCAAAGAGATTAATCGCTCCATAAACAAATTGCTTGTTGATTTAAAAGGGAAAGGCGAGGAAAATTTCCTGTCGTTGCTTGCCATAAAATCAATGAGCAAAGCTGTTTACTCTACGCAAAACATAGGTCATTATGGCCTGGCCTTTGACTTTTACACCCACTTTACCTCTCCAATCAGGCGATACCCCGACATGATGGTACACAGACTGTTGGAGCGTTATATGGCCGGTAAACGAAGCGTGAACATTGAGAAATTGGAAGAGAAGTGCACGCATTCAACCGACATGGAGATTCTTGCAACAAACGCCGAGCGGGCGTCGATTAAGTACAAGCAGGTAGAGTTCATGTCTGAGCGACTTGGCGAAATATATGAGGGAACAATATCGGGCGTGACCGAGTGGGGTCTGTATGTGGAGTTAACCGAGAACAAGTGTGAAGGCCTCGTGCCAATGCGTGATTTGGCTGATGATTATTACGACCTTGACGAGCAGAACTACTGCCTGATAGGTCGGCGTCACGGACATAGGTACCGATTGGGAGATACCGTAAAAGTACAGGTTGCCAAGGCCAATCTTGAACGAAAGCAGCTTGATTTTGCATTAATAGAAAAGGATGGACAGCCGCTGGATATTAAGCAAGACCGGGAGCGTGGACATTCCGTCAAAAAGAAAGGACATGGAAAAGAGAAAAAACGGAGTCGGAACAAACGATAACGGGCCACACCGACAATCCTTTACTCTGAGTTAATAAGAATTTTTAACCAACAAATAATCAACCATGAATCGCAAAGGCAAATTATATTTCAGATATGGGACTATGGGGTCGGCCAAAACTGCGCTATTGCTGACCACGGCCTACAATTTTGAGGAACGACACATGAATTACCTGTGCCTGAAACCGGTAATTGATACACGTGAAAAAACAAATGTAATAAAATCACGAATTGGTATAGAACGCGAATGCCGATGGATATACAATGATACAGACCTGTATATGCTTGCCCGAGAATTGTTTGAGTCAACAATGACAGTTATAGACTGGTTTTTGGTTGACGAGGCGCAATTTCTGACTGAACAACAGGTTGATCAGCTGGCAGCAATAGTAGATGATTTTGGCAGTAACGTTATATGCTACGGCCTGCGGACCGACTTCAAGAGCCGACTGTTTGAGGGTTCCAGACGTCTGTTTGAGATAGCCGATACGATTGATGAGATTAAGTCCACATGCAGTTGCGGACATAAAACTATTATAAATGCCCGCATCGACAGCAACGGCGATTTTGTAGAAGATGGAGCTCAGGTAGAGATTGGCGGCGATGACCGATATATAGCTGTGTGTCGCAAATGTTGGCGAAACAAGCGCATCGAGCAAGCCTCCCGTGACGTTCTTCCATTCCTGGATCTCCCACCTATTGAATCAAATGCATAACAATAACGGATTAATCCATACAAACCGGGTAACCACCACGATAAAACAACGGATTGTTTGCACTCTCGCCATAATAATTTGGTCAATTGGAATTGCCCAATCGGCCGATTTTAAGGCCGAACAGCTGAATTACAGAGTCCTATACAAATGGGGCTTGGTCAACAAAACAGCCGGTCGTGCAAAAATGTCGTTAAAACCTATCGACAGCGGCTACCGGGCAATATTGACCGCTCGGAGCGAACCGTGGGCCGACCGCGTGTATCATCTTCGCGATACATTGGTAACCGTCATGGATAGACAAACGCTGCGGCCGTCGCGATATGAAAAGATTGCCCACGAAGACGGGAAATACAGCCGGGATATTATTGAGTTCACATATCTTGGCAATAATGTTACCGGTAAATGTACCCGCCACCGCCGTGGGAAAAAAGATGCAGCGGTAACAACCGCCCATTCCTCCTTGACCGCTACCGAAAGCGCATACGATATGCTATCGGTGTTTTATTACATTCGCTCAGTAGATTTTGCATCGCTGGGGAAAAACAATAAAGTAACTGTCACCATATTTTCAGGAAAGAAAAAAGAAACACTCAGCATCACATATAAAGGCACCGAAAAAATAAATGTGTCAAGCAAGATATATAACACCCACCACGTAACGTTCTCGTTTACCAATGGCGGCAAAAAATCTTCAGAACCTATTAAAGCTTGGCTCTCTGACGATTATCGCAAAATCCCGATTAAGCTTGAAGGGCAGCTAAAAATCGGTAAAGTCATAGTTGAATATACTGGCGGATAGATTTATAATAGATGAAAAAAGTTGCAAACATATTATTATCAACAGTTTTTGTAATGACGGCAATTGTTCCACAAGCATTGGCATCAAGATGTGTCGATTTAACGCTTATACACACAACAGATGTTCACGGGAATTTTTTTCCGCACGACTACATCAATCAGAAGCCAGGAGAGGGTTCCATAGCTCGCGTTATGACATATATCGACAGCATTAGAACTACAAAAGGCCGTGACAACGTTATTCTGCTTGACGGCGGAGATATTCTACAGGGACAGCCCACTGTATATTTATATAACTTTGAAGACACCTGTTCACAACATATTGCGTCGCGTGTCTACAATTTTATGGAGTATGATGCAATCACAATAGGCAATCACGATGTTGAAACAGGTCACGCCGTATACGACCGGTTCAACAGCCAGCTTCACAATGGCTTTGTGGCTGCAAATGTGATTGAAAAACAAACCGGAAAGCCATATTTTGAGCCTTATAGAATCATAGAGCGGCAGGGCATACGAATAGCTGTCTTAGGATTACTCACGCCCGCTATTCCGGCATGGCTTCCTCAAAATCTTTGGAGCGGGCTCGAATTTGAGGATATGGTCGACAGCGCTCGCAAATGGATAACGATTATCAATGAGAATGAGAATCCCGATTTGATTGTCGGCCTATTTCATGCAGGGAACGACGCATCGCGACACACGGGTGAATATCTTGAAAATGCGTCGATGATAATTGCCAAAAGCGTACCCGGCTTTGACATCGTGTTGACCGGACATGACCATAACCGATACAACAGTGTGATACTCAACGATGCCGGAGAGTCGGTTGTGGTATTGAACCCGGCTAATAATGCCGAGAATGTCAGTGAGGTTGCAATAAGCCTGCGCATAGATGATTCAGGAAAGATAACTGAGCGTAAAATCACCGGCAACATCGTTTCAGTCAAAAATCTAGAACCGTCACAAAGATTCATGAATGAATTCAAGACCGATTTATCGAAGATTGAGAATTATGTCAATCGAAAAATAGGTGTTTCAACCGGCGACTTTACAACACGCGACGCTTACTTCGGACCATCGGCATTCATCAGACTGATACATGACCTGCAACTGAAAATTACCGGGGCCGAAATCTCAATGGCCGCTCCCCTATCGTTTGATGCGACAATCAAACAGGGAGACATCAGGATAAGCGACATGTTCAAGCTGTACAAGTATGAAAACCAGCTTTATGTAATGAACCTGTCGGGCAAGGAAGTAAAAGATTATCTTGAATATAGTTACAGCAACTGGGTTAACACAATGAAACCGGGAGACAAACACATTCTAAAGTTTGCTTCTCCCACCCCAACGGCAGCCAATTCCGCACTATTAAACCCTGCCTACAACTTTGACTCGGCTGCCGGCATACGATACCGTGTTGACGTAACCAGGGAACCCGGAAATAAAGTAACAATTATCTCAATGGAAAACGGAGAGCCGTTTGAACTTGACAGAATATACCGTGTAGCAGTCAATTCCTATCGTGGAAATGGCGGTGGAGACCATCTTACTCGCGGAGCCGGAATTGCCCACAACCAATTGACATCCCGAATCGTATGGGCAACCGACCGCGATATGCGGTTCTATCTTATCAAAGAGATAGAGATGATGAAAAAAATAACGCCCAATAATGTAAAGAACTGGGAATTTGTTCCTCGCGATATAGTAGAACCAGCAATAACTAATGATAACAAAATTCTATTTTCAAAATGATTGACCAAATTTTAGAATATAATCGCCAATTTGTGGAACGTGGTGATTACAAGCAGTTTGAAACATCAAAGTATCCCGATAAGAAGATTGCTATTGTGACATGCATGGATACCCGACTGACCACTCTCCTACCGGCAGCCCTCGGAATTAAAAACGGGGATGTAAAAATTATAAAGAATGCAGGTGGCACAATAACCCATCCGTTTGACTCAACCGTGCGCTCTCTTCTTGTGGCAATTTATGAGCTTGGTGTTAAGGAGATTATGGTTATAGGGCATACTGAATGTGGAGTTCAGGGAATGAGCGCAAATCATCTGCTGGGACAGATGAGAGAGCGTGGCATCGATGACGAACATATCTCACTGATGCGTCACTGCGGTTTAGACCTTGACAAATGGCTTCGAGGATTCAAAAACACCGAGGATGCAGTTGCCGAAACTGTTGATTTGATAAAGAATCATCCCTTGGTTCCACGCGACATCGTTGTTGGAGGCTACATAATGGATTCAGCTACCGGGCTGCTTACTCGCTTGGCCTCAACTTGCTGATTTTCCATATAGTACCTTCTATCAACGACACATAGATATCGCCTGTTACAGGGTCGGTATCAAATCCGTTAATCTCTGACTTCCCCAACGCAAGCTGCCACTCTATTGCTTGAGTTACGGGATTTATGGCTGTAACAATGCCTCGGCGCGAGCCCGCAATGACACAGCCGCTACCGGAGTGTGTAGCAATAATACACGGGGCATGGTCATAACCTATCCCCATATCTACAATCCAGCGACGACGATATTCCTCACCCGATATATCCACTGCAATCAACTCGCCATCCATAGTCTTAGCGTAAGCAATCGTGGAATCGGGCGAAACACCGAGACTCTCGCGATATTTCACCGAATTGTCGCGCCACAATGTTTTGCCTGTTTTGCGGTCTATTGCAGTCATATATCTATCCGGAGCAACGATAACAACGCTGTTTCGGGTTACAACCGGCACAACGTTTCCCGGTCCGAGCATATTAACCTCCCGGCCATTATTCCATCGCCATTTAACTGAACCGGTCTCGGTATCAACACAATACAGATAGGAATCCCAGGCACCGAAAAAGAGGTCGCGCCCGTCGGCCGACGGCATTGCCTGGCAGTAATTCCCTATAATAGAGTCAATTGACCATTCAACATTTTCAGTTTGAGGATTAATGCGCCGCAATGTTTTCATACCACCCTGGTATATAGCGCTATTATACAGCAAACCGTCGGCAACAACAGGCATCCCACCAGTGCCTATAACATTTGCAATCAAGCCGTTAACAGTGTTTACAACCAAAATTCCATCACACGTCGTTGGAACAAAAAGTTTACCGCAAGCAACTGTTGGCTTGGAAAACAGGGCCCGCCCCGATGTTGCGGTTTGCCACGCAAGCATTCCCGAATCTTTATTAATCGCTTTAATAAATCCGGTTGATGTTGAAAAGTAGATATTATCGGAATCAATGGCAAGACGAGTAAAGATTGAGGCACTGTCGGTCCAGATTTTTTCAATATTCCATCCGGCGGGAGATTGAAATTCGGCGGAATCCTTGTCACGCGAAACATCCAACCGTGGCAGCCTACGTGGAACAAAGTCATAAACAACGTCACAGTTACTGCCATCGGCAGCCATGTTCGAGACCGTCAGGCTATCCCCCTCGACGTCAAGAATAGTAAAGCCAAAACGAAATTTATCATTCTTCATTTCCAAAGCTCTGACACTGACGCAATCAAACATATCTGATGCTGAACGATATTTCTGCCATGCGTGATAGTGGCCATTTATATGAACGAGAACAGGGTACCGAGAAAGCACCCTTTCATAATCGGCTGCGTTATCCAAATCACCATTGAGCGGATAATGACAGAAATTCAACACCTTTACTCCCGGGCGCGACAAGCGGCTCAAAGTTACATCGAGCCAATGCAAGTCCTCCTGCTTTATATGGCCGTCGCCCATCTTCATGTATGGGCCACAGTTGAGTCCCGCTATAACGAGTGAATCAGACCGAAGAGTTGTAATAAACCGGTCATCGCCAAAGAGCGCCGGGAACGTCGTTGTTGCACTTTGCGACCAGTTGTTTTCATGGTTGCCGGGTATTACGACAAGAGGCTTGATAATAGAGTCCAATATATTCTTGACGTACACTATCTGAGCGTCTGAACCCTCATTTGTCATATCCCCATCAACAACAACAAGCTCAACATCGGCCAGCCCATTGATTGTTGAAACAGCCTGCCGCAAAGCCACATCACACTCATTACCCTCAACAACATGTAAATCGCTCAATACCACAATGCGTGTCGACCAAATAGCGATAACAGCAAACATGCCGATTAATAGGGTTATAACAAATCGTTTCATCACTGAAAATGGTTAAAGGAATTTAAGGATTGGGTAAAGATAAGCAAATTTTACTATATTTGTGGTTGCAATGAAGAAAATAGACCGACCTACAGTTCAAAAAATCCTTGCAGCCGCCGATATTGTTGAGGTTGTAAGCGATTTTGTGACCCTTCGACGCCGAGGGGCCAACTATATAGGTCTTTGTCCGTTTCACAACGAACGCACTCCGTCTTTTTCGGTCTCAAAATCAAAAGGAATATGTAAATGCTTCAGTTGCGGCAAGGGTGGTAGCCCGGTCAATTTCCTGATGGAACTTGAAAACATGACCTATCAGGAAGCTCTCCGATACCTTGCAAAGAAATACAACATCGAGATTCAGGAGCATGAAATGACCGAGGCCGAGCGTATCGAGCAGACCGAGCGAGAAAGTATGCTGGCGGTAAATCAGATGGCGATGGAGCATTTTTCCCAAAATCTCTATGATATGGCCGACGGCCGCAACATCGGCATGGCCTATTTTCGCGAACGTGGCATCAGCGATGAAATGGTCAAACGATTCAAGCTTGGTTACGCGCTTGAAACAAACGACGACCTTTATTCGGCCGCATTGAGCAAAGGTTTCAAAGAGGAATTCTTAATAAAAACAGGCCTTTGCAACCGCAATGAACGGGGTAAAATCTACGACCGTTTTAGAGGTAGAGTGATTTATCCGGTATTCTCCATATCCGGCAAAGTGGTTGCCTTTGGCGGGCGCACATTACGCTCCGACAAGACTATGGCGAAATATGTCAATTCACCCGAATCGCTCATTTATTCCAAACGTCGTGAACTGTATGGATTATCAAATGCCAAGCAGGCCATAGTCCGAGCCGACCGATGCATATTGGTTGAAGGATACATGGATGTTATATCGATGCATCAGTCGGGTGTCGAAAATGTAGTCGCATCGAGCGGCACCTCTCTAACCTCCGAACAGGTCAGGCTGATTCACCGGTTCACCGATAACATAACCGTCATATACGACGCCGACCCTGCCGGCATAAAAGCTTCACTCAGAAGTATTGACATGCTTCTATTGGAGGGGATGAAAGTTAAAGTGTTGAGTCTTCCCCAAGGTGAGGACCCCGATTCATACGCCCAAAGTCATTCGGCGAGTGAAGTTGAAGAATATCTGAACACAAACGAGATTGACTTTATTCGCTTTAAAGTCAACACATTGCTAAAAGGTGCCGAAAACGACCCCCTAAAGCGAGCCGGAGTAATCAACGATATTGTCAAATCTATTTCGCTGGTATCCGACCCCGTTGAACGCAACGTGTACATAACCGAATGTTCTCAGCTTCTTAATGTTGACGACAAGGTAGTGTCGCTCCAGGTTAACAAATTGGGACAGGAACACGCCCTTCGGTTGCGCCGTGAAGAGCAGGTTGCAAATGGAATGGAGCAAATTGAACGTGACGAGAAAACAGCTCCGGCGACCGAAAACCTGCAACAAACCGAATCGACTCAAGCAACCAACCCGGTTATCCCTGAAATGCCGCTCAACAATCAGGCTGCTGCCGAGCAAAAAGATGCCGGTTTCCTACAACCGTTTGAACGCGAATTAATCAGACTGGTACTAAAATACGGAATGGTAAAACTGGCCGACCAGATTGACGAGCAAAACAACACTTCATGGCCGGTAACCGTCTATGAATACATAAATGACGAGTTAACCGAGGATAATATTACATTTACAAACGCCATCTATAAACTTGCGATGAACGAAGTCGGGTCGCTGTTCAGCAATAACTGGACAGAGGATAAGAATGCCCGACAGACCCAAATTGCAACCGAGATAGAGATAGAGCGACAACGCGGCATTGAAAAAATCAGAAAAGAAGCCACAAATTTGGGCATGATTGAAGCCCAGGAAAAAGAGCTTGCACTACAGCTTAATCAACGTATAGCCGAAAAAGAAACTGAATTTGCCGTCAACTACGTTGAGCGCATCCTTGCTTCGTCGCCAAACGACCAGCTGCGGCGGCTGACAACCGACCTTGTAAGCGACCGATACGTGCTATCCAAAGTACATACAAAATATTCAAAGGTTGCTACCGAACTCGACCGCCTGAATGAGATTGTTCCGCGGGCAATTTATGAATTAAAGGCAGCGATTATCGATTGTGAAATCAATTCCATACGCGCCCGGATTAAAGCCGACACCGATATTGAGCACATCGCCTCGCTGATGGCACAAATCAACGAGCTTAACGCTATCAAACGCGAGTTTGCCCGATACCTCGGCGAGAGAATAATATTTCCTCGATAAGATTCGGCCCACAAAGAAAACATGAGACAACTCCATTCAGAGTAATCTCATGCTGCATTATCACATCTACAATTTGGGAGCCGCGAGTGGGACTCGAACCCACGACCTTTTCGTTACGAATGAAATGCTCTACCAACTGAGCTATTGCGGCTTAGACGATATCTGAAATATCGCGGACATTTTGACAATGCAAAGTTATATCTTTTTTTTGAAATCTGCCACTGATTACGCTATATTTTTTGCTTGCTATACGTAAATTTCACTTTGGCATTCTTAAAATCAAGACTACACATCACCGGAGTCATAACGTAGGGCACTATCGATTCAAGCGTTGCCGACGACGAGGCTCCGTAACCATAGCCATAGTAGTAATAGAATGATGATGACGCGCCCAATGCCTCTACGTATGTCGCACTTACGGGAGTGAACACAAAATCAATATCTTCATCGGTAATCTCGTCTTTGCTTACCATGTCGGTAATATAGTCAAGCATAGCTGTAAACTCATACTTTCCCGTGGCCTGATTGTATGATGCATAAAACGAGTTTAGATTATCGGGCAATTTTGCCTTATTGAAAAACTCATCTTTCTTTGACTTTTTGACCATCAGTATATAAGGAGGCGGAAGCAGGCCATAGTTATTGGCAATAAGTTTGGCCGGTATCTCAAAAGTCAACGAGTTCATTACAGCCATCGGAGTCCCGGCATTGTGGAATGTCTCTATTATTTCACGAGCCGGGAAACGGAACTCAACATCAAACCCTATCGGAGCTGCGAGAATAGCCTCCCCGGCCGCAGCCCGCTCCTTGAGCTGATTAGACATTGAATAATGGATATTATTGTTCGTTATAACCTCAGGAGAAACCGCCATATAGTTGCCAACGCGGTTTATTATCGTATCGCGCTCGGTTCCCGAAATCTTCTCGGTATCATGATAAAATAGTCTTATGGTTGACGACGTGATACTCACTATACGGCCGTTACCAAAAGAATTCTTGATATACAACCCGGGGAACCATTTCGTAAATGCTTGCGGCGTCTGAAATGTTTCGGGCGAGGTCACATATTGCTGAAATATTGCCCGACCAAATTCAATAGGAAGGTCGACATTTATCATTCGATATGTGTCGTCAATCTCGTTAGCATTCGTCAGATTGTTAACGGTTGCAGCATATATGGTCGAGCCCCAGCAATTAGAAGAATCATAATAACCCTCCGGGTCAAAATTGCTGTAAATAGGGCTCTCAAGCTGCTTTATCAACGGATAAACCTCTATACCCATAGGAACAACCGAGTCGCCTACAAACGAGCCGTGGGGCATTCCTAAAACAAGCTTTACCGAATCAATGTCGTCAACCGTCACCCCGGTGGTATCAATAGTCTCCGACGATATAAACTGCGTAACCACATCCGACGACAAGCTGCCAAATCCATCCACATTTATGCTACCCAGCAATTGCGTGACCGTGCGCGAGCGAACCTGGCTATTCTCAACCGAATATCCCGACACAGTGTATGTCGAATCCACAACTATCTCAACATCGTTCTCTATCAGCGACGACCCAACGATAGTTGACTCGTCACACGAGGCAACCGCCAATCCTGTAGCAATTGCGGCTACAGATGCTATATAAGCAAGATATTTCATTTACCGCAAATCGATTTTACTCAAAAAGAGAGTTATAAAACTCGGCATAACGGTCGGGGCTCGCTGCTATATCGTCTTGATACTCCAAAACCGGTTTGCCGGCCGCCTTGGCAAATTCAACCAAAGCCTGGTCTGCATCGGGCGCTGCAACTACTATCGCGTCGGCGTATGTTATTGCCAGCTTGTTCAGCGCAGTTATGTCAACCTTGTCGCCACCCAATACCGAGAGCTGTTCATCCGTCAGACCGTCATGTCGCAACTTCTCTATGAAACGGTCATCAAGTGTTCCATCAAAACCGCCGCCATAAAGCGAATACACCACTCGCGAGTTTCTAAACGACGGGTCCTCGTTATAGATAAGTTTCAAATAGCATGGAGCAAGAGCCGAGACCCACCCCGAGCAATGCACGATTGCCGGCTCCCATCTCAACTTTTTAACCGTCTCAATTACACCTCGGGCATAAAATATTATACGCTCGTCATTATCTTCAGGGCTGAGGTCTATTTCCAAATCCTTTACAGGCGGGCGCATGAAATAGTCCTCGTTATCAATAAAATACACCTGCATTCTCGCCGGTTGTAGCGTTGCAACCTTTATTATCAGCGGATGGTCGGTATCATCTATTATCAAATTCATTCCCGAGAGACGGATAACTTCATGCAACTGATTGCGGCGCTCATTTATACAACCATACTTCGGCATAAATGTTCTAACCTCATAACCCCGTTCCTGAATGCCCTGCATTATTTGCCTCCCCGACATCGACATCGGTGTTTCCGGAAGGTATGGATTAATTTGCTGAGCTATGTATAATACTTTTTGCTTTGCCATTTGCCTGTATAATCTATATCTTGACTGCAAAGTTAACATTTTTTTTTGAAACAGACAACTTTTTTCAGCCAAGTTTTGCGTTATCCGCCGACCTTATTTCAGGTCTGAATCCGCGGCTACAAGACAAGATGCCATGGCTGCTATCCCCTCGCCCCGACCGGTAAAACCGAGGCGCTCGGTTGTTGTTGCTTTAACCGATACGCGGTCAACACTCAAATTTAAGTCGGCCGCCACGTTAGCCCGCATTTTCTCTATATACGGCGCCATTTTAGGCGCTTCAGCTATAATCGTTACGTCAACGTTTACCGGGCTGTACCCGCGCTCGTTAAGCATCGACACAACCGCTCGCAGCAACACCCGCGAATCCGCCCCCTTATATCGCGGGTCTGTATCAGGAAAATGCTTGCCGATATCGCCCAATGCCAGCGTTCCAAGAAGCGCATCCGACAGTGCGTGCAGAGCAACGTCGGCGTCACTGTGACCCAATAGCCCCCTCTCATACGGGATATTTACCCCGCATAAAATACAATCACGACCGGCAACAAGACGATGCACGTCAAATCCCTGACCAACCCTTATATCACGAATCATCTGTTTCAACTCTTTGATTACCCCCTGCATCAACGGCGTTTGCCCAATATCTCCTGCAAACCATCCATATCAAAGGTAAGCGAGAATCGCAGCGTCTGGTCAAGTGGCGACGTCTGCGCCGTTGCAAGCATATACGACGCGTCTAACCTTACGACATTGAGCGAGAAGCCTGCTCCGAGCCCAAAATACTGACGATTACCTTTAAATTCATTCTCATAGAAATAACCGGCTCTGAGAAAAAACTGCTGATTGTAACTATATTCGGCACCAACCGACACCGTTATTTCACGCAACTCCTCCTTGGCCCCGCCCGGAGCGTCGGTAAACGACTTGAATATTCCGGTTATCGGAGACATATTCTCCCAATCCTCCAATTTGTACAGATACTCCTCATCCCCCTCTATACCGCTCTCAAAGTCACTGCGGCGGGGTTTGGTGGGAACCAACAGCTTGTTTGCATCGAGATTGATTGATAGATTATGATAGTCGGCCAGCGGGAAAGTAAACGATGTTCCTATTCTCAGATTCGTTGGCAGAAACGCCGGGTCCTCACCATTGTTATACGAAATCTTTGACCCGATATTCGATATATTCCATCCCCACGACCACTGACACTCATTCCGGCCTATGATTGGATACGTCGTATAGAAACCCGAAATATCGGCGGCAAAAGCCGACGAACCGGTCGTTTGGTCTCCGGCGTAACTCTCGCTGAACCCAAGGTCAGAGTAAATATAGCGAAACACCACTCCCATCGAATATTTCTCACTCAGCTTGCGCGAATAACCCAGGTCAACCGACATTTCATACGGATTGAGCGTCTGCCCTATCCCGTCTAAACCCGAGCTGTTAACCTCTCCAAGTGAAAAATACCGCAAGCTCGCCGATAGCGCCTGATTATCATTGCCGCCAAGCTTATAATATCCGGCTAAGTTGGCAAGAAATATATCATTGACAAGCTTGCGCAACCACGGCGTATAGCTCAAGGCCACTGCTCCACGACTGTAAGCAAAGGCATATTTGGATGGATTCCAATACTGCGAGTTGGCGTCTGGGTCGGTAGCGGCACCAAGGTCACCCATTGATGCGCTTCGGGCGTCAGGTGCTATATTCAGCGAATTGACTCCGGTCTGCACGGGATTAAATTCATCTTTCTGTGCCCTTGCAACCGAGGCTCCCATAATAAATACAACAACAAAGAGAGTTATATCCTTGATTATGTGTTTCATCAGTTTAATTTTTTATATTTTTCCGGGATTTACCGTTTGACATCGACATATCCCCACATAGATATAACTCATCTTTTGTCGTTTTATTGCATGCCGGCGTAATTTCTTGTTAACGTCAGCGCGACGGAACTGCGCGTGGCGACAATCTATCGGTGGTCAGAAAGTCAACGCCCATGTCACGGAATTTCAGATAATCGGCAATCGAATTAACTGTCCACACATTGACTTTCAGATTGTTATCATGGTACATGTTGACCAATCCTTCATCAACATATTCCAGATTCACATCCACATCCATCCGCTTGCCAACGGTCCAGTCATAATGATTCGCCCAATACTGCGACGTCAGAAACTGCAACTGAACATCCGGATACAGCTCATGCAGATAATCAAGACACTTCTTCATCGACGTCAGGATAACACAGCTGTTGCGGAATCCCTTTGACTCTATAAGCGACATTAGCCGCGGCATATTGCCGAAATCATCGTTATTGATACCCGTACCCCATTTCAGTTCAATGACCGGCAACACATTCCATTCACGGCATATATCCAGATATTCAGCCAGCGTACATATCGTCGAGCCGCTATAGGTCACCCCGTTTCGAGTTTGCTCATACACCTCGCTTTTCAAGGCTGCAAGTGTCGATTCGGCAATCTTCATCGACCCGCCTACTCGCTCGGTCGTCTCGTCATGGCTGATAACAAACTCGCCATCGGCTGTCACCCGCACATCACATTCCAAGTAGTCAAATCCCATTTCCGCTCCACACACGAAAGCCTCTGCCGTATTCTCAACTGCATATCCGCAGCCTCTGTGACCAACCATCAACGGAAGACGTGGCTCCACCGGGTCAAGCAAATCAGTGATGACATAATCTATACCCTGGTGCCACAATTCAACCAACTCGGGCAGCTTGTTCACGGTCCACGTCATCACCTTCAATCCCTTCTCATGGAATCGGGCGATTGTCGTGTTGTCCATCGCTTCTTTCTGAATATCAACATTTACATGATGCTCTACAATCCAGTCAAACATGCTGTTCCACTTTGCATCGGCCTGAAACCACACCTCCACATCGGGATAATTTGACTGCATATATTCAACAACACCGGGCATCGACGTCAGCACAAGCACGTTAGCGCGATTACCTTTCGTCTCAACCAGGCTCATAAGCGACGGCATCAGCGAGCAGTCATTATCCTTTATTCCCGGTATCGTCTTCAGGTGTAGCAGTGGCCTGACCCCACGCGCGTTGCACACATCCAGAAAATCAGCCACAGTACACAGCCTGTCTCCGGTATAAGTCACCGAATCCTCTCGTTGCTGACTGTAAACCTCCTCCTGGAGCTGAGCAAGCGTCGCCTTGTCCACCTTTAAATTGCCGCCCAACCGATTGGTTTTGCCATCGTGACTCACAATGAATACTGAGTCGGCCGACAATCTGACATGAGCCTCAAGCATATCATACCCCTTGTCGGCACCGGCATTAAACGCCCTCAACGTATTCTCAACCCCGTAGGCACTCCCGCGCCGACCTATGAACACCGGCCGGGCAGCCTGAGACAACATTACGCCAACAAGCATTAACGCCGTCAGAAATGACACTTTCTTCATCTTTTCCGTCATTTTTTAAACAACAACCCAATTACATCCCGCCTGCATTCGTCAGATTGATGGTTACAGGCTCCTTAACCGGCTCCAAGCCGCGATTGCGCAATAAAGCGTCTACCTTCGGCTCATGCCCGCGGAATTTAACATACAGCTCCATCGGGTCTTCACTGCCGCCGGCCTCCAATATATTCTCCTTGAACGATTTTGCCGTTTCCGGGTCAAAGATTCCCTTCTCGGCAAACAATTCAAAACCGTCACTGTCAAGCACTTCTGCCCACAGATATGTATAATAGCCCGAGGCATACCCGTCACTGCCGAATATATGCTTGAAATACGGGCTGCGATAACGGAACTGCACTTCTGCCGGCATATTCAGTCGGGCGGCAACATTACGCTCAAAACCCTCAACATCAACATCTTCGGCAGGATTCAATTTACCCCATTGCAGGTCCAACAGCGCCGCGCCAACCAGCTCGGTTGTTGTGAAACCCTGATTGTGAGTTGCCGACGCTTGAAGCTTGGTTATCAGCGAGTCAGGGATAACCTCCCCTGTTTTATAATGAAACGCATACTCTTTGAGCAGTTCCGGTTCCAGCGCCCAGTGTTCATGTATCTGCGATGGCAATTCAACGAAATCGCGGTCTACATTCGTTCCGCTCTGGCTGCGCAACGCTGCCTTTGAAAGCATTCCGTGAAGACCGTGACCAAATTCATGGAACATCGTTTCAACCTCGTCAAGAGTCAACAACGCAGGTGCATCCGACGTCGGGCGGCTGAAATTACCTACATTATAGATTATCGGGCGGCCAACCGTGCCGTCAGGGTCTACAAACGAACCCTTAAATTCACTCATCCAGGCCCCTTGGCGCTTGGAATCGCGGGGGAAATAATCCGTCATAAACACGGCAAGGTGATTCCCTGCGCTATCCTTTACGTCATAAACTTTCACCTCCGGATGATACTTCGGCGCATCGGGCATTTCGGTAAAACTGATTCCATACAGGCGCTCGGCCATCGTAAAGATTCCCTTGCGAACATTCTCCAACGAGAAATATTGTCTTACCTCATTCTCATCAAGAGCATATTTCTCCCGGCGAACTTTCTCGGCATAATAGCAGTAATCCCAGGGCGCTATCTTAAAATCGCCACCCTCCGCGTCTACAACAGCCTGCATCTCCTTAACCTCCTCGGCAACACGGTTAATAGCCGGCTGCCAGATATGAAGCAACAGTTCCTCGGCGTTGGCCGTCGTCTTGGCCATCACATTTGCAGTCATATATGACGCATAGTCGGGATAGCCCAACAATGCCGCTTTCTTTGCGCGGGTTTTAAGTATCTCATTTATAACCGGATAATTGTTATATTCTCCGCCCGACGCAAGAGTCGTATACGCCTCATACATCTGACGGCGCAAATCCCTATTGTCGGCATACTGCAACAGCGGCAACCGGCTCGGTGCATGCAGCGTGAACACCCACTTCCCCTCATGCCCGCGAGCCTTCGCCTCATCCGCAGCCTGGTCTATGCTCGACGATGGCAATCCCGACAGTTTCGATGCATCATCAACCACCAGCTCGTAGGCATTGGTCGCATTTAGCAGATTCTTGTTAAATTTCAGATACAAATCGGTCAGGCGCGTATTGATATCGCTAAGCTCCGCCTTCTTTTGCGGGTCAAGCAGCGCTCCGGCGCGGGTAAAGCTCTTGTAATACTCCTCCACGGCTCTGCGTTGAGGGCCCGTCAGGCCAAGATTGTCACGGTTGTCATACAGCGATTTGAAGCGCTTAAACAAACGCTCATCCATCATCATCTTGTCCGTATGAACCGAATACATCGGATAAGCCTTTTCGGCTATCTCAACCATTTCGGGCGACGACAGACACTCGTCAAGCGAGCTGAACACCAGCATCACGCGATTCAGCAGGTCGCCCGACTTCTCAAAGGCCAAAACTGTATTCTCAAAGTTCGGTTTCTCCTTGTTGTTCACAATCGCCTCTACTGCAGCCGTTTGTTCCGCGATACCCTGTTCCAGTGCAGGTATATAGTCGCTATATGCTATCTTCTCAAACGGAGGTATCTCGTATGGCGTATCGTATGCCGCCAAGAATGGATTTACACGATTCTCGTTCATTGCCCTCGTCTCATTTGTCGTCGACAGCAGACATGCTCCTGCTGCCACAACCGTTAATAATTGCTTTTTCATCGGCTTATATAACATTCTATTTTTCAACTTTCACCTGTTTGGCAAACGCAAATTTACAATTTTTTTTTGGAATTGAAAACAGATTTACACGCATCCCCGGGTCAACCGCATCAAAAATCAACAAAATTCAGGATGAAATTGCCCGGAGGGCATAAATATCAATAACCCCGTACGAGATAAGCGCCGCAAAGCAAGCTTATCGACGTGCGGGGAGGCCAATAACTCTTTAACCTCCAACCCCGGAGCGGGTTGAACATTGAGAAAATTTGTAACACCCTTTCACAAAACTTCGCCACCTATTTCGAGCATTATCTCGGTCGATGGAATCGTCAGGGAAAACGTTCCCTTTACAGCCTTGGCATTCGCCGAGTTGTAATACTCAACCGTCAGCAACGCGTCTCCCCTGTTTCCATAACCCGAATTGAGCACCAGCGTGTAGCGTCGCTCCTCCTGTTTGTCCACAAACCTTATATTGTAAACATTTCCGTTCTTCACTATCTCATACAGCACCGCGTCTTTGCTATCGCTCTTAAACGCCTTTATCAACTGCTCTATCTGCTTGGCGTTAGATATTACTATCGCTTTCGACGACTTATACACGCGTTTGGTCGTCGGATTGCGACGCTCGGTGCAAGCCACATATTGCACATCCTTCTGCGTCTCTATTTTCGATATGACATTATCCAGATTCTTGTGGGCCAAGCAACTCAGACAGCTCGCCATTAAAGCCACCGAAACAACTATTTTTCTTATATGTTTCATCTTATTCGGAATATTGGTTACACAACTTTGCTTTATTCTGAAAACGCCGACTCCAGCGCCGCTCTGACCGCCGGGTCACTTGTATCTATCACATCCTCCATCGACGATATTATCTTATCGGCCGTCATCTGCTGCTGTTCCACAAGCAGCTCGGCCTCAAGCAGCTCCGGCAATATCTCGTCAAGGTCGGTATTCTTGACCCCGTTCTTTATAACATAACTTCCGGCGTATGTGATATAATCCTCCTCGGTCAGATTGCTCGACGGCCGCATGATAAAGTTAATCGCAATTCCAAGCACTATCGCCACCGACGCCGCTATTGCAACCGGCACAGCATACCGTCTGAAACGCCTTACGCGCGGCTTTGCTTGATGCTCATCCCTCATCCCGCCCTGGAGCCACATCACCATCGGCCTATACTCCTCCAGGTCGGTCGGAACTTCGCCGCTCCTGAATCTTTCATATATCAGCTGCTCTTCCGCGTTAGATGTTGCCCCATCCATAAAGCGTTCGAGTAGATTCCTTAATTGAGTATCATCTGTATGCTTCATAACTAATCCCGGTTATTAAATATTTCTTTTACTCGTTTTCTGGCCCTGGATAAAGTCACGCGGATTGCGTTTGGTGTACAGCCGGTCAGCTGCGCTATATCCTCCACCTCCATCCCTTCAATATGCTTCATCCTCAACACCACCTGCTGACCCTCGGGCAACATCGACAATATCTCCGATACCTCGTCGTCGCTTTCCGTGTCTATCAGCGCCTCCATCGGCGATAATTCGGGCGACATCGCCTCCACATCCTCTATCGGCACGCGATACACGCGATTTTGCTGGCGCAGAATATCAAGACACTTATTTCGCGCTATGACCATAGCCAGCCCGTCAACATTCTGATAATCCGACAGACGTTCCCGCAGGCTCCACAGTTTCAACAGTGTCTCCTGTGCCACATCCTCCGCCATTTCAGGGTCAGTCAGCACCCTTGTGGCAGTCATCAAAACGCGTGGCCGCAACCCTCGCGCCAGCTGTTCAAATTCGCGTCTATCCATCTCTACTCCTTAGACGATTGCCCGCATCATTTCATTACACCGGTTGAGCGATTTTTTCAAAAAAATTCTCGCGACGACGCCGTTACAATCAACACGACATCCCTCCCCGCCGTCGGCGTGAACGTTGCCACATTCCCGTTTCTTGTGTACGTCGCCGGCGTCATTTCGCCATCTTCGGGATTGAAATACCGGGCTTTGACATTTTCAACACCAAGAAAGCCCACATCTACACTCATTTCTCTCCCGCTATAGTTGTACACAAGAATATAATCATCCCCGCGCAGCGCCGTCAGCCGTTCATATCGCGCCCCCTGCTCCCCGGCAATAACACTTTGGTCGGGGCGATGCGTGCCGGGAGGAAAAATCGACATCAGCCGCTTCAAATGGCGCATCTGATTAAATCCCGCGTCATCAAGCGACTCTATCCACGTTTTAGTCGCGCCATACGCCGCAACATATCCGGGGCGATAAAACTGCATTATCGAGTTATTTCCATACGTATGTCCACACGAACCCGCAAAAACCGACCAATAGGCATATCGCCTCACGTCTGAGGCACCCCACCGCGGCTCCGTTACATCATGCAACCCCTGTGGAATCCCCTCATAACTCGGTTCTGCATCCAGTACCGGCTTGACAGGCACCAGCGACAGCGCTTTCTCGGCATATCGCCAGTTATCCTCCTCGTTATCCTCCGGGTCGGTGTAATCTCCATCCCCTTTCTTTTGCCCATACCGCCGGTGCCCGCTCTGAAACATATTGAAATCAAGCCATTCGGAATTGTGAAACCACGTCGCCGAGCATGTTCGCCCAAACGGGTGAAACGTCATCAGATGTCGGCTGTCAACGGCCCTTATCGACTCGGCCAGCGCGTTCCACACCTCTGTTTTCTCGTCGCCGCGTATATCGCCGCCTATTATCCACACAATATTTGGCCTGTTCCCGTATCGCTCACCCAAAAAACGCCCGTAGCGGCGCGCCTGGGCCACATCCATTTTTCCACCTTTCACCAATCCGCCCCATATACAAACCATCCCCACATATATCCCCTCCTTGGCCGCCTGGTCCACAATATAGTCCACATGCTCCCAGTAGCCGTAATCATCACCTGCCACAGTCTGTTCAAAGTCATAATCACCCTTCATCGACTTCGCCCCATAGATATTTAACGCCGGCACATCATTTATCGTCTGAACCTGCACCACATTAAAACCCGCCTCGGCTACACGCGACAGATAATAGGCCACCTCGTCGCGATTCAACCGCTCAGGCATTAGCCACGCCGTCTCGCCAAGCCAGAAAAACGGCGTTGAATCAGTGTGACACAAATACCGCCCGTCGCCCGACACCCGCAGCTCCCCGTGACTCCATGGTATATCCACGGCTTCAGCGGCACCCACAACCGCCATCGTCAATCCTATCGCTACAAAAAACCTTTTCATACAACCTCCCGATATGATTGACAGCGGCCGCGCTGATTCCCACAACACACGACCGCTGTCCTGTTACTATTTAAACTCGGTTCAGATTACTATCTTCACCGCATTTCTGCCATTCACCGATACAAGGTAAACACCTCCGGCCAATACATACGAGTGACTTGTCGACACCGCGCGCTCCTTGACAACTACTCGACCTGCCAGGTCGGTTATGACAACCGTCGAGCCCGGAGTAAGATTGTTGACCGTAACCGCATCGCCAACCGTGAACACTGCCACGCCCTCTGCATCGGCGCCAACACCCTGAACGCCCGCCATATCAACATAGCGGTCTATCTTAAAGTCATTGATATTCAGCTTAACCGCGTTTGCGTCAATCTTATAGCGCACCTTCTTGTTATCGTCAATTGCATTGCGAAGGGTAAACTTGAACGTACGCTTCTTGTTGACCATCGAGAATTCACCAATCTGCGTCTCGGTTCCATCCTCGTCTATCGAAAGAAGGTAGAACGTCGACGTCTTCGCTCCCGGATTTCCTGCATACAGCGTTATATCAACCGGACCCTCAATCCACGGAGTAAGCATATAGCCACCCTCCGCTTCGGTCGTAAACTGCACCGCGCGTGGCGAAGCGCCGGCGTCGGCCGTCGTATTGGGGCTATAGTCCCCCGATGCTGCAACATTGTTCTCAAACAGAGCCACGATGCGCATCGTCGTCTTGCCGCCGCCAAATTCCATATCGCCAACCGTCTTCTTGGCATACGCCGCC
The DNA here is from genome assembly GCA_022510465.1 of Muribaculaceae bacterium. GTDB lineage: Bacteria > Bacteroidota > Bacteroidia > Bacteroidales > Muribaculaceae > HGM05190. Next base: position 2,292 of record JAFLTJ010000023.1, on the reverse strand, counting down.
GCGTTTATGATATTGGTATTTGCCGTAATATCTCCGTAAGTTTTTGCCCACGACTCGGGAACCGTGTAGAAATCACAGTAGAACATCTCGCCGCCGGCTACAACCTTGAAGCTCCCCGTTGTGCTCGACGTCGTGCCGATATTATTCGTCGCGTCTACGCGCCAGTAGTACGTTGTCCATGCTTTCAGTTTACCTGCATTATACTCCTTGGTGGTCAAATCCTTAACCACCTGTGGCAGCGCATTGGCATCCGTACCCAGATACACGCTGTATTTCACCTCGCCAAAATGGGGCTTCGTGTCGTTGCTCCACTTCAGAACAACATCATTCATCGCGCCAAGCTCCGCGTTATCCTCCGGCGAAATCAATTTACTTGCATCGGGAGCAACCTCATCGCCGGTTGTCTCCGTCGCCAGCACGTCACTGTACAGCGATTTCACGCCCGCCTTATTGTGGGCATATACACGGAAGAAATATGCCGTCTCGCGGGTCAGGCCGTCAACCGTCATCGTCGTCACATCCTTGTCAACGCTTCCGGCCTCCTTAAACTCCTTGCCGTCGGTCGAAATTTCCACCGTAAAACCATCCTCATTGTCGGCCGGGTCGACCCACGTCAGCGTGATATAATTCTGACCCTGCTTGTAAGCTTTCAGCTCCTGCGGTATCTTGATATAAGGATGACCGGTCGTCAGCGAGTTGACATAATTCTCTATGTTGGCATAACCGTTGGCCGCTATCTTGGCTGCATCGCTCGGGTCCTCCGGGTCAAGCCCGTTAGCATTCTCCCATGAATCGGGAATACCGTCGCCATCCGTATCGGTTGGCAGATACCCACCGTGTATAACGCCCGTTCCTCCGTGAGGCAACGTCAGCTCTGTCGAGATTCCGCCGGTAGTCGAGTTGGGGCCGAACGACTTCAGCTCATCTATCAGATACCAATCCACCTCGTCGCGTGCCGGCAACGACGGGCCAACACTGTCTATCGCCCACTTCACAGCCTCCTCAGGCTTCATCAGATTGCTGATTACCGGATGTTCGCGAGGCGCCGGCACTTCAGGATTGAACTTGTTAAACTCCGTCACGCGATACGAAGCCGACGCGTCATACTCTGCATCGGTCATTTCATGCCCGTTCAGCTCCCCGTCTTTATTGTCGTCATAGTAATTGTTTTGAGCAAAATACTGGAAATTCAGGTTTCCGCGAGACAACGGCTTGGTTGCGCCTATCCAGTTACCCTTGATAAAATAGTTACCCTCGATGTGAGCCCACGAGTCACCCTCGCTGTCTCCGCCCAGGATATAAGCTCCGCCGTCACCCCAGTTGTATAGCACGTTGTTTACAAACTGGTTCAGCCCCTTCACTTTCGGGTTTCGGGTCTTGTTCTCGATATACAGATTGCGATACAGCGTCACGCCGCCATTAGTCTGAATCAATCCGCCACACGAGTGCGACTGCAACCCCTGCCCTATAATCGAGTTCTGTATCGTGATATTTGTCGGCTCCTGGTCAGTCTTCTTGGAATCCCAGCTTATTGAGAAATTCTCATCGAGACCCCACAGCACCGACAGGTGGTCGAATATCATATCGCGACCGTAGGCCACGCCCGCTGCATCAACCTGACCCACGCCGGGTGTATATCGGCCCAGTCTGAATCGCATGTGCCTTACGATGATATTGTTCGCTCCCGAGAACGTCACGCGGTGACCATACACCTGAATACCCTCTCCCGGAGCCGTTTGGCCGAGAATTGTCAGATTTTTGCTGAACGTCAATACCGACTTCAGATAGATAGTACCGGCCACGTCAAAAATGATGATACGGTTGGGCTGCGACACGGCGTCACGCAACGACCCCTTCCCCGAGTCGTTTAGATTCGTCACATGATAAATCTCGCCACCGCGACCGCCAGTGGTGTAACGGCCAAAGCCCTCTGCGCCCGGAAACGCCAGCAATTCATCTGCTGCATACATCGACATTGACGTGAATATCGACAACATCACCGCCAATACCTGAAGTAATAATCTCTTCATGAATAGTCTTTTATGGTTTAAGGTAAATTTTTTCTGCCCACAAATATACAAAATTTAAAACCCGATTCCTAATTTTTTCCACTTTTTAACGTTTCCACGCCATTCATCCTGTCAACAAATCCATCTGCAAAAACCTCATTCCGTAATGATTTCGCGAAAAAATATACCGAATAATTGCTTATATCACGGAAAGATAGTAATTTCGCCGTGTAGACCGACCCTCGCAGAGCCTCGGTCGGGGCATGAGTGGTGGGTTTGCAAC
>JAFLTJ010000022.1 GCA_022510465.1 Muribaculaceae bacterium | reverse complement strand
CCTCTTCCTTTGCGTGGTGAATCTCTTCACGCCGGGCAGGCATTTCGGCCTCGCTGCGACGGTAAACAATCATAGCTCGTTCCGCACCCATTCTCATGGCAGTTCTAACCGAGTCCATTGCGGTGTTACCACCACCGATAACGGCAACCCGACGGCCCTTCAACACCGGTGTATCGCCGCCTCGACCGGCTCCCATCAGATTAATTCGCGTCAGATATTCATTGGCCGACATTACTCCGACGTAGTTTTCTCCGGGAATACCCATAAAACGCGGCAATCCGGCTCCTGTTGCTACAAACACGCCGGCATACCCCTGCTCTATCAGCTCTTCAACGCCAATCGTTTTACCTATTACACAATCTTTTATCATTTTAACACCCTGGCGCTTGAGTGCCTCAATCTCGGTATCCACAATCGAATTTGGAAGACGAAATTCGGGTATACCATATTTCAGAACTCCGCCAATTTCATGCAGCGCTTCAAATACCGTTACATCAAAGCCTCTTGCCGCCATATCTCCGGCAAAAGCAAGCGAAGCCGGTCCTGAACCAACAGCTGCAACCTTGATACCGTTATGTGAAACATTGACAGTATCTGATGCATTCGCATTGTCGGCTGCGTAACGTTCCAAATAGCCTATTGCCACCGGTGCCTTTTTCATTTTCTGATAAATGCAATGCGACTCGCATTGGCGCTCCTGAGGACAGACACGACCACATACCGCCGGCAACGGGCTGCTCTGCTTCAATATAGCCAAAGCCATATCGGTATCACCGCGCTGTATATTCTTTATGAATCCGGGAATGTCAATCCCAACGGGGCAACCGGTAACACATTGCGGATTAGGGCAATCCAAACACCTTGTAGCTTCAAGAGTAGCCTGAGCGCGACTAAGCCCAAGATTAACTTCACGGTTACAGCTAATACGATAATCACCCGGTAACATCGGCATATCTGCGCGAGGTATCGCTCCTCGCTCACGCGCCGAAAGTTCTTCTCTCAGTTTTACGCGCCAACTGCTTTCGCGGTTTGACGCTTGTTTTATATCTTCTATCGTCATTGGTCGTATGTTTTCAGTCTCATCATCATTTCATCAAAATCAACGCCGTGAGCATCAAACTCAGGCCCGTCGATGCACACAAATTTCATCTTTCCGTTCACGGTTACACGGCATGCTCCACACATTCCGGTCCCGTCAACCATTATCGTGTTGAGTGAACAAATTGTAGGCACATCATAGCGACGGGTCAGCATTGACACAAACTTCATCATTACGGCCGGACCGATAGTCACAACTTTGTCTACTTTTTCCCGCTTCAAAACGAGCTCAACACCGTCGGTAACAAGACCTTTCTGCCCGGCACTGCCATCATCGGTCATTATAATTACTTCATCGCTATAATCGGCAACTCGGTCCTGCAAGATTATCAGGTCCTTATTGCGGGCTGCGAGCACCGAAATTACGCGGTTTCCGGCAGCTTTCATCGCCTTGATAATGGGCAATAAGGGAGCGACACCTACGCCACCGCCGCAACACACAACCGTGCCAAACTGTCTGATATCGGTAGCCTGGCCCAACGGACCAACAACATCGGTAAAACAGTCGCCGGTCTGGAGACGGCATATTTGGGATGTAGATTCACCAACGTCTTGAACTACAAGCATTATCGTTCCCAACTCAGGGTCTGCGTCGGCAATTGTCAACGGGATGCGCTCGCCGCCTGCCCCCAGCCTGACTATAACAAAATGACCGGGCCTCCTTGACTTTGCAATTAGCGGCGCCTTGACGGTCAGCTCCACAACGCGTGGCGAATAATTTTTCTTACTAAGTATTTCAAACATTATTGCAAATGTAAGTGTTTCATGGTTTCGCGGCAAATGTATGAAATTATTTTTATAAATGGTACTTATTTGTTAATTTTGGCACAATAAAATTGACTTATGAAAAAGATAGCATTGTTAATCGCCATTTCTATGGCCTATAACGTATCGCAGGCCGACGATAAGGTCGTTGTTCCCGATAGTACCGGCTTTACTTTTACCGACGTAAAAGTTGTGCCGACAACCCCGGTTAAAGACCAGCATAAATCGGGAACATGCTGGTGTTTTGCCGGAACTTCGCTGCTGGAGGATGAGATTCTGCGAAAAACCGGGAAAGAGATAAATCTCAGTGAAATGTTCACCGTTCGCCACTGTTACAGCGATAAGGCCGACCGCTATGTGCGTATGTACGGGCAAACCAATTTTGGCCCCGGCGGCTCCATTGTGGATGTGCCATACGTTTTTGAGACATACGGAATAGTGCCTGAAGATGCCTATCCGGGCAATCTTTATGGCGAGGATGGCCATGTGCACGGAGAGCTCAATGAGTTGCTTACCCAATATGTGAAAACCATTGTCTCCAAGCCAAACAAACGCATATCAACTGCATGGCGTCGCGGATTTGACGGCATTCTTGACGCATACCTTGGAGAGCTGCCACAAACGTTTACCTACGAGGGTAAAAGCTATACACCTCGCTCTTTTGCCGATATGCTCGGCCTGGATATGAACGATTATGTTGCTATTACATCATTTACCCACCATCCGTTCTATAAGCCGTTTGTTCTTGAAGTGTCAGATAACTGGCTGTGGGCAACCTATCAAAACGTGCCATTGAACGAGTTGAAAGAGATAGTTGACAATGCTATCGACAACGGTTACACGGTTGAATGGGCGGCCGATGTCAGCGAAGGCGGTTTCAAATGGCGGCAGGGATACGCCGTTATTCCGGAGGAAACTGATGAATCCAATCTTGAAGGCACGGAGTTGTCGCGTTGGGTACAGCTAAGCGACAAAGACCGGGAAGAAGCTCGTTTTGACATCAAAGGTCCTGTAAAAGAGATTACTGTGACACCGGAGAGCCGCCAGGAAATGTTTGACCGTCAAGAGACTACCGATGACCATGGAATGATGATTGTTGGAAAGGCAATCGACCAGGAAGGAAATCGCTATTACAAAGTGAAAAACTCGTGGAATACCAATCAGCTATACAACGGTTATCTATATGTTTCCGAACCATATTTTATGGCCAAAACGCTCAGTATCCTTGTCAACAAGGCTGCGATACCTTCTCAAATTGCAAATAAACTTAAATAATTAGCCAACATATAAATGTATAATTGTTAAATCACTGACAATGGCAAAAGTAACTAAAGAGATGGCCTTGCGCTATCACGAAAGTGGGAAACCCGGTAAAATCGAGGTAATCCCAACCAAACCCTATTCATCGCAAAACGATCTCGCCCTGGCCTACTCGCCCGGCGTAGCTTATCCCTGCTTGGAAATTGAACAAAACAATGCCGATGCCTACCGTTATACCAATAAAGGCAATCTGGTCGCTGTAATCTCCAACGGTACAGCCGTGCTGGGACTTGGCAATATCGGTGCACTTGCCGGCAAACCAGTTATGGAGGGTAAGACATTGTTATTCAAGATTTTTGCTGGGTTAGACGCCTTTGACATTGAAATCAATGAGCGTGACCCCGAAAAATTCATCGAGATTGTCAAAGCAATTTCACCGACATTCGGCGGCATAAATCTCGAAGACATCAAAGCTCCCGAATGTTTTGAAATAGAGCGTCGACTCAAAGCTGAATGTACAATTCCCGTAATGCACGACGACCAGCATGGAACGGCTATAATATCATCGGCCGGTCTTATCAACGCCTTAGAGATTCAGCATAAGAACATCGAGGATATACGCCTGGTTGTAAACGGCGCCGGAGCAGCCGCGTGTGCCTGCACAAACCTCTATATCGCCCTGGGTGTAAAACGTGAGAACGTTGTAATGTGTGACTCCAAGGGTGTTATCCGCGCCGACCGTAAAGGTCTGTCGGGTCAAAAGAAAGATTTTGCCACCACGCGTGATATCAACACCCTTGCCGAGGCAATGGTTGACGCAGATGTATTCTTAGGCCTGTCAGTAAAAGATGTTTTAACTCCCGAAATGGTTAAGACTATGGCTCCGCGGCCCATCGTTTTTGCTCTTGCCAATCCCGACCCCGAGATTGACTACAACCTTGCCAAGCAGTCACGCCCCGATATCATTGTAGCAACGGGCCGCAGCGATTTCCCCAATCAGATAAACAATGTACTCGGATTCCCGTACATTTTCCGTGGGGCACTTGACGCCGGAGCCAGTGCTATCAATGAAACGATGAAGATTTATGCAGTTCACGCCATTGCAGCCTTGGCCAAAGAGCCTGTTCCCCCGGTTGTTAATGCTGCATACGACAAAGAAACGCTGAAATTTGGTCGCGATTATATCATACCGAAACCGCTTGATCCACGCTTGCTCACGGCTGTTGCTCCGGCCGTTGCCCGCGGTGCTATGGATAGCGGAATTGCCACACGGCCCATTCAGGACTGGAAAGAGTATGAAGAGCAGCTTACACGCCTCAAAGGTACCGATAAGAAGATGCTCCGTCGCTTTATCGACGAGGCCAAAGCCCATCCCAAACGTGTTGTATTTGCCGATGCCAATACCGACAATATGCTTAGCGCCGCTGTTATGGCAGCCAATGAAGGAGTTGCAATTCCGGTTCTCCTCGGAAACGAAGAAATGCTCCAGAAACGCGCCGACCGTCTCGGGCTTGACATTTCGGGCATAGAGATTGTAAATCTGCGCCACGACCGCGAGGCTGCCCGCCGCTGGTCATACGCAAATATGTTTGCCGCAAAACGTCAGCGTGAGGGTATGACCGTAGCCGAGGCTCTTGAAAGAATGTTTGAGCGTAACTACTTCGGTATGATGATGGTTGAAAGCGGTGATGCTGACGCCTTTATTGCCGGAACTCGTTCGTCAAACCACTCTACCGGCGACATTGCCCGCGAAGTTATCGGCATAAGGCCTGAGTTTAACACATTTGCAACAATGCATATCATTGATACTAAGCGCGGTATCTACTTTATGGCCGACACCGGAATAAATCGCGAAATGACAGAAGACGCTCTTATCGATATTGCCAAGCTGTCTAACCACATGGTGGAACTCTTTGCCCACAAGCCGGTTATGGCTATGATTTCTTACAGCAACTTCGGTTCGAGTGACGAAAAAGAAAGCCGCACAGCCCATAAGGTTGTTGAGCGCCTGCATGCCGAATGTCCCGATATACTTATTGACGGTGAAATGCAGATTAACTACGCTCTTAACACAGACCTGCGCGACAAAACCTATCCGTTCAACTATCTCAAGGGCCAGGAGGTTAACACACTCATTTTCCCGAATCTGACAGCGGCTAACTCAGCGTTTAAGATGATGCTGGAAATGGGTGTCGGCGAAACTATCGGCCCAATTCAGATGGGTTTGAACAAGCCTATACACTTTATCGCTGTTGACTCTCCAGTTCGCGATATATTCAACCTTGTAACAGTTGCCGTTATCGATGCTACGGTTAAAGCAGCACGTTAACAATACATAACTCATTATCAGTGAGGAGGTTCAGAACTGTTATCTGAACCTCCTCGCATTTTGTAATCAGTTATTAATCAGCCGCATAACCTGGCTGATTAATTACCATATTTCATCGGCAATTTCGCGAACAAGCTGTATTTTATCCCACTGCTGCGTTTCGGTCAGTCTCAACTCCGGGGAGGGTGATGAGAAACCACACTCGGTACTAAGACACAGATTCTCAAGAGGGACATACGAGGAGGCTGCTTCAATTGCCGCTTTAACAGCATTTTTATCCTCGAGTTCTGGATTGCGAGGTGAAATAAGACCTAACACAACTTGCTTTCCCTCAGGAATGTGTCGCAGCGACTTGAACGCACTCGCGTCGTTTAACGGGAAACGGAGGTAGAATGCATCAAAACGGGTTTTGCCAAAGAATTTTTCGGCAATAGGTTCGTAGGAATCTTCGGCATACCACGACGAGTGAATAAAGCCGCGATAAATGCGTGTTGAGATGCACATATCCTCGGGAACGTCGTCGAGCGCGTCGATATTTAATTTTAAATAGCTATCTTGGAGCTGATTAATGTCTACACCGGCGTTTTGCACTATTTTCATCAAACGATGGTCGCAGAATGTACCCCAGACACAATCATTCATAATCACATTGCGACAGCCGTGTTTATACAGTTCCAAAAGTGTCTCACGATAGGCAGTTGCAATATCATTGATGAGCGTATCAAACGACGCATAATATTTGCTGATTGATGATGCATTCTCGCCGCGAGTTATCTCGGCAAACAGCTGTGCCGGAGAGGGTAATGCCTGGCGTGCCGACTGCCCTACCGGTGTTACTGATTTCAGAAAATTAAAGTTTCGGAATATGTGGTGCTCGGGATTGAATGATATGCGGCCGTTTACCCTGGCCGAATCGGCACTAACATTTGTTCCGTCAAACATATAGGGTGCTTTCTGTGTTGATTTTTCAACGCCATTCAAATCCCAAAAGAAATCAAGATGCCAGTACCCACGACGGTAACCACCCGACGTGGCGACATCTAAACCCATGGTATGCTGCTTGTTAACCAAAGCCTCAATGGCAGTATTTTCCACTTCTTCCAACTGCTGCGCATTAATCTGACCGTCAATAAATTGCTGACGGGCTTGCTCAAGATATGCCGGGCGGAGGAAACTACCTACTACCTCGGCTCTAAAGGGTGCTTGAAGTCGCTGGGGGATTAATTCCATCTTTATTATGATTAAAAATGTTTATATCTTGTTAATGAATTATTTACAGAAAAAACAGAACAAGCAACTGGGCTGCGACAACCCGAAGAAACATTGTCAACGGATAGACTGTTGAATAGGCTATAGCGGGAGCGTCGCTACCGGTTGAGTTGTTTGCGTAGGCTAAAGCCGGGGGGTCGGTCATTCCACCTCCGAAAAGGCCCATAATTGAGAGCATATTGATTTTGTAAACGCCACGCGCTATGCATCCTACAATCAACAGTGGAACAACTGTTATGATGAAGCCCCATAGTACCCATTTCATACCGGTTGCGTTAAATACGGTTTCGGCAAATCCGGCGCCTGATGCGATTCCTACCGACGCCAAAAATAAACAAATGCCTATTTCCCTCATTAACAACGAAGCCGATGATGAAGTGTAGGTAACTAATTTCATTTTGTAGCCGAAACGGCTTATCAATATTGCCACAACGAGCGGTCCACCGGCAAGTCCGAGCTTCATCGGAACGCTGACACCGGGGAAAGCGATAGGAATGGAACCGACAATAATTCCCAATAAAATTCCCACGAAAATGGTAATCATATTAGGCTCGTTGAGTCTCTTCATTGAATTTCCCAGTTTTGATGCCAACCGGGAAATGTCACTTTCGTGGCCAACAACCGTCAACCTGTCGCCAACCTGGAGTCTTAAAGATGGGGCGGCAAGAATATCAACGCCGGCGCGATTGACGCGCGTGGGATTCAGACGGTAGCCTGCGTGCAGATGTAACTTGCTCAAAGGAACGCCGTTATATTCACTTCTTGTAATGAAAATGCGTCTTGAGACAACCGGGCCCGAGCTTTCCTCCCAATTTATGTCGACCTCTGGTCCAAGTATTGCCGTATATCGCTGGATGTCACAGCTTTCCACGACCATAAGCAGCAAGTCGCCGGTGTGTAACTCTGTTTGCGACGTCGGGATAACAACTTCTCCATATTGGTTTTTCAACCGTGATACGATAAAATCACCGGCTACAATCTGATGTAACTCAACGAGATTTTTTCCGTCAATACGCTCATTTGTCAGTTTAACAGTTATTATAGCCGGCTTGTGGGCATTATCGGTCGTGGCGTCTTCAATAGCCTTAATCTCATTGCCTGTATCAACCCTAAACAGGACTTTGATTATCAACATAGACATGATGATACCGATTACACCAAGGGGATAGGCGGCTGCATATCCCATAGCCATCTGTTCACTCAAATTGTAAGCGTCGGGGTTAACCTGTAAAATAGCTTGTTGAGCGGCACCAAGACCGGGAGTATTGGTCACGGCGCCCGACATGACGCCAACGAGCTGAATCATAGATGTTTTACCATCGATAAAATAGATAGCTAAGACGATGGCAACGTTTAGCAGAATCACAAGCGATGCCAGCATATTCAATCTTACACCACCTTTTTTGAACGAGGTAAAGAAACCGGGGCCAACCTGTAAACCTATCGAGAAGATAAACAAAATTAAGCCAAATTCTCTGACGAAATGTAGAATGTCACCGTTGACAATGTAGCCGAAATGTCCCAATAAAAGTCCGACAAAAAGAACGAATGTAACTCCAAGCGACACACCCCCTATTTTCATCTTACCCAAAAAGACACCAAACGCTATCACAAAAGCGTATAGCGCCAATGTACTCGCCAACGATACATTGCCAGGAGACAACAATGATAGCAACCAATCCATAATAAATTTAACCTTAGAATTTACCTAACGGCAATACTGCCGCAACCTTATTGACGCTGCAAAGTTACCAACTATCAGCGATTTTACAAAAAATATGGAAAAATTTCTCTATTTATGAACAAATATGCATTTGTCATTGTTACAAAAAAAATAGCTACGCCATTAAACTTTTGGGTATAACGGCTCTCTAATAGATAAAGTCAAATCAATTAAAATAAATGACCATGCGCACAATCGTTCAAACATTTGCCATAATGACAGCTTTAAGCTTCATGGCAGCATCGCCTACAATTGAGGCTCGCGATAGTGCTCCTCGCGTTGCTTCTCGCGGTGAATCCCGCAGTGTTTCCACTCCTCGGATTACTACCGGTAAATCAACGGCCGCACCGGCCGCACGGCCTTCAACAGGCGCGCAAACAAGCCGCCCCACAACCGGCAGTGCCTCCCGCCCCGGAGCGACAGGCCCACAAGCAACCCGACCAGGGTCATCAACACAGACTCGCCCGCAGACAGGCCCCGGGAACAACCCCGGTAAGGGTAATTCGACGCCACAGCGCCCCGGAAACGGGCCGACAACGGCTCCCGGCGGCCCCGGTGCAACTCCCCGGCCCGGAGCAGGACCTGCAATGCGCCCGCCAACGATGACGCCCGCTCCAAGACCGCACAGGCCTACACCTCCGGCTTCATACGCTCGCCCGATGCCTCCGGCTGCATGGAGACCCGGTAGCGGTGCACCAACCATACACGGGATTCTGGGTATAACGTTCGGTACCGGTTTCAATCTCTCGCTCGACTACCTTTATGGAGCCGGATACAACATTGCCGGATATGGTAACAACGCTGTATACCTGACTGATATAAATGTTTTGAATTATATCTGGCCTGACGGAACTCTATTCTATAGTGGCGGCGGTCTTGCTTACTCGCAGTTCTACTACTCAACGGCTTACTATGACCCGGCACGTTACAATGCAGTTCGCTCAAGAATGATTTCAACATACGGACTACCTGTAACAACGACCGTTCTCCCGGGTGGCGGATATCAGACAACATGGTTTGGATACAACAATACGTATGTAACTCTTACATTTAACGCATCCAGTTCTATTGGTGGCGGAATAAGGTACTACACCATCCTTACATACGGTAACTAAACGAGCATTCTCCCCTCTCCATAAACCTTAACAGGGACTTTGCATTTCAGCTCTGGCAGGATATAAAAGGCCTGCCGGAGCTGAAAGTTTGTGTAGCCGCTATGAAAATTGCATACTTTTATCGGAGGCCTGCAACTATGATTTGAGCAATCACCATTATGCTTTGGCTGACGCAACGGCACTGGCTGCAATTGGATTGAAGATGTAAGGAGGGGATGGATATAAAATCGAGAGGGCGCCTTTCGGTTGTGAAGGCGCCCTCGTCGTTATAAATATGGTAACTAATCTTAGTTAGTAGCGAGCTTGAAGTTAACGGGGATAGTGTACCACACAGATACAGCCTGACCGTTCATACGTCCCGGGTTGAATTTAGGCAGGGTCTTAACCACGCGAACGGCTTCCTTGTCGAGTTCGGGGTCTTTAGATTTAACCACCTTAACATCACCAACAGAACCATTCTTGGTTACAACGAACTGCACAACAACACGACCTTGAATACCATTCTCGGCAGCTGCAGCCGGATATTTAATATGGCTGCTGAGGTACTGCATAAGAGCGGCTTCACCACCGGGGAAAGTAGGCATCTGCTCAACGGCAGTAAATACCTCTTCTTTCTTTGGAGGTTCGGGTTTCTTTTCTTCAACGATTACCTCATCTTTGTGTTCTTTTACAACATTGATGTCATCGGTACCTTTGTCAAAGTCAGTTGCACCAATAGCGCGGTCATCGTTCTTAAGATCATCCTGAGACTTGATTTCCTCGGTAACCTGGTCGTCGCTAACGATTTTGATTTCGGAGGACTTCACGGTGTTAAGGATTTCCTCGGGGAGTGCCTCGGGTTTCTGCTCCTCAACACGCTGCTGCTCGGGTTCGGGTTCCTCTTCGACTGCTTCTTCGGCAACCATTGCGGCCATTTCCTGCTCAATCATGTCGGTAGGTCTTGCCTCGTTAATTTTCTCGATAACGGTGTTAACCAAGAAAGCGAGGGCAGCGACAACAGCAAGAATGACAACGACAGCAATCATAGCACGATTGTGACGCTTAACTGAAGCCTGACGAAGAGTATATGCACCATACTCTTTGTTTTTACCATCAAAAACTATATCGGTCCATTCTTTTGATGAAAGATCTACATCTTTTGCCATTTCTTCTGAATTTAAAAGTTAATATATATCGATCATCAAAGGATTATTTCCGTGGGTTCTTTTTAAGATAGTCGATAATCAGCGCAGAGTCAACAGTAGTGATATTATCAATCTGGTAACGTGCAATCTGGTTAATCTGCATCTCATCAAGAGCGCCGATAAGGCTTTCCCATGAAGCTTGTGGAGTGGCCTTGATCACAACAACTGGGCGAGTTAAAGTAGAGTCATTTCTGATTTCTTTAGCACGCGCCTGGTAGATGCTGTCGTTGATGTCTTTGTTTGGCGAGAATTTTTTGTCGCGCCAATCGGCTTTAAGAGCATCAATTTTGGCAAGCACTTGCTTGTTGCGGTCATGGAGGATCTTACGGATGCCACGTTGAACGGAACCGTCGTTACCGATGAAACGTTCAGCCTTGATGTTGTTGTCGTCGATAATACCGTCATGGTTTTCGTCGGCAATCTGCGGCTGTCCGAAATAGTAAAATACGGTGTTCAGTTCATTACCTTCGTCATCCTTCTTGATACGACCATTCTCATCACGGTCAGTGGTAAGAATGAGAGTAATCGCTTCTGATTCTTTAGCTTTATTCATTTGAGCTTCATTCTCAACCTTTTCGTTAGTAGGCAACGAAATAGAAAGAGTCTGAGACTTAATCATGGTTGTACAAAGCATGAAGAATGTAATCAGAAGCATGTTCATATCCACCATCGGCGTAAAGTCGACATGGATAGCCATTTTTTTCTGGGCACCTTTTTTCTTTTTGCCCTTGTTATCTGATTGTTCTATCTGTGCCATAATTAGTCTTGCTCGGTTTTAAGCGCTGTCATAATGCTGAAGCGGTTCATTTTAAGAGTCTGAAGATTGTCGAGGACATTTTGAACGATGCGGTACTCGGTACCACGGTCGGCCTTAACGGCAATACCTTCGCCTTTCTTCATAGCTGACTGTAAGTTGTCATTACCAGAGTTGTAAATTGCACGCATCCAAATCTGGAATTCGTTAGGATGATCCAAATCGCGGTTGTCATTCACCGGAATACCGACATCGGCACGGGTCATATCCTGCATAATCTTATCCTGGTCAAGCTGTGACAAGCTCAGGAAAGAAGGCAAGGCCTGGAATGGAACACCGAACGCATTAATTTTGGAGAATGTCAATTTCTGCTGTGGTGAGAGTTTGATTTGCTTACTTGGATGTAGGCGGTTATATTCGCTAACGGCACGTTCGAGCACAGCGATACGCATGGGCTCGGTACCCCAATCGGGATTTTCCTTAGAGTCAGGGTCACCTGCAAGCGAGATAAATACTTTACCTTCGGGGCTGACAAGGATTTGCGTCAAGTTGGCCACCGGAACCTTTTCTTCTGAAACCGAAGACGGAGTCATCACGGTCACGGGTTCCTTCTGAAGGAATGTAGATGTCAACATGAAGAAAGTAAGCAAAAGAACGGTCACGTCACTCATCGCGGTCATGTCGATGAGGGTGCTCTTTCTTTTAATTTTTACTTTTCCCATATTACATTAATTAATAGCGTTTTTAATTGATTACCTATTATCTCTGTAACAAGGGATTAGTGAGTAGCAGCAAAAGTCTGTACAATTGAGAAACCAATCTCGTCGATAGCGTAGGTCAAAGTATCGATTTTGTTGGTATAGTAGTTGTAAGAGATAACAGCAAAAGCACCGGTAGCAATACCGAAGGCAGTGTTGATAAGAGCCTCAGAGATACCAGTAGAAAGTTCGGTTGAGTCAGGAGCACCAGAAGCAGCAAGAGCCTGGAACGACTTGATCATACCGATTACAGTACCGAGAAGACCGACCAGAGTACCGAGGGTAGTCATTGTAGCAACAATGGGGAGGTTCTGCTGGAGAGAAGGCATCTCGAGAGCAGTAGCCTCTTCAACTGTTTTCTGAAGGGTAGCAATCTTCTGCTCCTTAGAAAGCTCAGTGTTCTTATCCATTTCTTCGTAGCTTGTAAGAGCGGCAGCAACAACGGCAGCAACAGAACCTTTCTGCTTAGCGCAGAGAGCCTTTGCAGAGGCGATGTCGTTCTTAACGAGCGAAGCCTTAACGTTGGCAACGAATTTGTCGATAGCACCAGTACCCTTAGCGCTCTTGAGAGCAATCCAACGCTCAACAGAGAGAACGATAACTGTGAGGAAGAGAGTCTGAAGAACGGGCACGATTACACCACCCATGTAGATAGTTCCCCAAATATCCTTCGGATGACCTTCTTCGAAGTGAATTGAGTTACCGAACCAGAAGATGAATAAGCTAACAGCTACAACGAAGCAAGCAATAATCACCCAAAAAGCGTTCTTAATACCGGCAACTTTGTGTTCCTGTTGTTTCTGAGGCTTTGCAACCTTAGTGGGATTAGTTTTAGTTTCCATACTGTAAAAGTTACTTTTAAAAAATTGAATTAATAGATTAATAATTAATTTGTTGAATTCAGAATTACGATAAAATAGCAGTTGAAGCCTTTTTCATGGTTTGATATTCGGTCGCTATAAAAGCCGGGTGAAAACAGCCCATAAAGCTCGCAACGCTATCGCAAAGTTATGTTTTCTTTTTAAACCTGCAAAATTTTAACGCTCATTTTTTCACAATTATTTTCAAAAGAGTGCAAAATTGTTAACAAAGCGATTGGAAATGGCAACTTTTGATGTTAAATAAACATGTTGTATAGCAGAATGTGCATTGTTTTCATTTAAAATAGGCGAGGTTTGAGGAGCGAGAGGCGGGTGAAAATTGGGTAAGGGCTGATGTTTTTTGTAAGTTTATAGGGGTAAAAATTGATAATGTTTTACTAATTTTGCAGACGAAATTTGCAGCGCATGATGCGCAGGAAATAGTGAGTAGAAAAGATTGTAAAGTAAGTATTTAATTTTCAATGAGAAAGCGATTATCACTCAAGCGAGGTCTTGACTTAAAGATAGCCGGTTTTGTTGAGCAAGGTACAAAGGTGGTTGAGGTAAAACCTCAATTTGTTGCCGTTGTGCCGGATGATTATCCGGGTTTCGTTCCGAAAACCGAGGTAAGAGAGGGCGATGAAGTTAAGCTTGGCACGGCACTGCTTAGGGACAAGAATGACGAGAATGTTAAGATTGTATCACCGGTAGAGGGTGTAGTAGAATCAATTGTCAGAGGTTCGCGCCGAAAAATAGAGCGTGTAGTTATCGCGGTAGCTGAAAAATCGGTGTATGAGGCTGAATTTGCGTCAGACGCATCGAGTGCAGAGGCCATAAAGGACACGCTGCAACGCTCGGGATTATGGGCAATGATGAGACGACGCCCGTATGATATAGTGCCTGCGGCGAGCGATGTCCCCCGCGATATATTTGTCACTGCTCTTGATACCGCACCGCTGGCAGTGATGCCTCAGGTGGAGTCGATGGACAAAGCGGCTCTTGCCTATGGGGTTAAAATATTATCAAAACTCACGGCCGGGAACGTCTATGTATCGGTTCCGGAGGAAAGCGGATGTGAGATAGAAGGTGCCGTGATGGTTGATGTAAGGGGCCCGCATCCGGCGGGAAATGCCGGAATACAGGTTGCGAACATTGCTCCGGTGAATAAGGGCGAGGTTGTCTGGACTCTTGATATTGTAACTTTGGAGAGGATTGGCAAGCTTTTTGGCAACAATATATTGGATATGAGCGCGACGATAGCTGTGACAGGCTCGGAGGTTGCAAATCCATCGTTGGTTAATACGGTTGTTGGTGCTGATATGAATAGTATTCTTGGCAACCGTCTGAAAGAGGACTCGGAGCACAAGCGAATTATAGCCGGAAATGTGTTGACCGGCGCTCACAGTTCAATGGATGGCTACATCAGGTATCCATACCGCCAGATTACGATAATACCCGAGGGTGACAATGCCGATGAGTTTATGGGCTGGGCATCCATGTCGCTTAACAAGATGAGTGTTTACCGTTCTTTCCCGGGCAAGTTTTTGAGGCGGTTGTTCAATCCCGACGCCCGTATCAACGGTGGCCGACGTGCGATGATAATGTCGGGCGAGTATGACAAGGTTCTTCCGATGGATATTCTCCCGGAATATCTGTTTAAGGCGATAATTGCCGGAGATATTGACCGAATGGAGCAACTCGGTATATATGAGATAGCCCCTGAAGATGTGGCTCTGTGTGAGTTTGTGGACCCATCCAAACTTGAGCTGCAGAAACTTGTACGTAACGGGTTGGACTTGTTGCGGCGTGAAGAGGCCTAATGTTTACTAACAAAAAGAAATATTCAGAATCTGAAATGAAAGGATTAAGAAAATATCTTGACCGAGTCAAGCCAAATTTTGAGAAGGGCGGCAAGCTGCATGCTTTCCGTTCGGTGTTTGACGGAATGGAAACGTTCCTGTTTACGCCTAACACTACCTCGACTTCGGGCACGCATATTCATGACAATTTTGACTCAAAACGTTTGATGATAATTGTTGTGCTGGCATTGATGCCGTGCTTGCTTATGGGTATGTACAACGCCGGTTACCAAAATGCGTTGGGTAGCGGTGTTTCCATGAGTATCTGGGAAATGATGCTGTATGGATTTATGGCGGTGTTGCCCCGAATTGTTGTTACATACGTAGTTGGTTTGGGAATAGAGTTTGTAGTGGCGCAGTGGCGTGGAGAAGAGATTCAAGAGGGATTCTTGGTTACCGGAATCCTGATACCGCTCATCTGCCCTATCGAGACTCCGCTGTGGATGATTGCAATTGCAACTGCGTTCTCGGTGATTTTTGTAAAAGAGGTGTTTGGCGGAACGGGCTACAACATATTTAATGTTGCTCTGGTTGCGCGAGCATTTCTGTTTTTTGCATATCCGGCACAAATGAGTGGCGACAAGGTGTTCATTCCCAGTAATCCGATACTTGGTGTCGGCGGAACGGTAAATTATGCCGACGGTGTCTCGGGCGCTACTCCGCTGGGTCAAATAGCAACGCATACCGACGGCGGGCTGACGCTGCACAATATTGTGGGCGACCCCTTGACGCTGTGGGATGCATTTATTGGCTTAATACCGGGTTCGTTTGGCGAGACTTCGTTTCTTGCCATAATGATAGGAGCTGTTATCTTACTTGCGACCGGAGTGGCAAGCTGGCGCATAATGCTGTCGGTATTTGCAGGGGGACTTCTGATGGGGTGGATTGCCAATAGTTTTGCAACGCTCACCTATCCTGCAACATTCCTGACACCGGTTGAACAGGTTCTTTATGGCGGTTTTGCCTTTGCAGCTGTCTTTATGGCAACCGACCCAGTCACCGCAGCCCGCACAACTCCCGGCAAGTATATATATGGCTTTTTAATAGGGGTTATCGCTGTTTTAATCCGCACATATAACAATGGTTATCCCGAGGGAGCAATGCTGGCTGTATTGCTTATGAATGCATTTTCGCCCCTTATCGACTATTGTGTGGTTGAGGCCAATATATCCCGACGCCGTAATCGACAGCGAGTTTAATAGTGTATCCACCTTTGTAACATAAAATTTTACAAAAATGACACTGAACAAACAGAGCAATATTTACACCGTTATATACATAGTAGTAATGGTTGTTGTAGTAGGGACTGCATTAGCCCTTACGGCAATGACGCTGAAACCGATACAAAGTCGCAATGTCAGTGCAGACAAAATGAAGCAGATTCTTGCATCGGTACACGTAACCCCCGAGAAGGATGTCATTGCCGATTTTAATTCATTGATAGTAGAGCAATATATCATTGACTCGAACGGTAACAAGGTTGAAGGGAATGCCTTTGACGTTGATGTGGCATCACAGGTGAAACTCGACGAGACAGAGCGGCAACTTCCGGTCTTTGTGTGCCAGCTTCCTGAGGATGGGTCTCTGAAATATATTCTTCCGATGTATGGGGCCGGTTTGTGGGGCCCGATATGGGGATATGTAGCTGTAAATGGCGATGGCAAAACGATTTATGGTGCCTATTTTGCACACCAGGGAGAGACTCCGGGTCTTGGTGCCGAAATTGAAAAGCCAGCTTTCAGCGACCAGTTCAATGGCAAAAGCCTTTTCTCGGATGATAGATTCGTTCCGGTCGCAGTGCTCAAAAAAGGGCTTAAACCGAGCGAGGGACAAGAGTATGTTGATGCGATATCGGGAGGAACGATAACATCGACCGGAGTATCAAACATGATAGCCAACAGTCTCAGTCCTTATCAACAATTTCTCAAAACACTTAACGATTGATAATCATGGCAGAGAAAATAAACAATCGTAGCGCGTTGCTAAATCCATTCTCAAAGGAGAATCCGGTTATAGTTCAGATATTGGGTATTTGCTCGGTGCTTGCCGTAACAGCCAAGCTTGAGCCGGCAATAGTGATGGGTATCTCTGTAACCGCAGTTCTGGCGTTTTCAAATGTAATAATCTCGTTGTTGCGTAACACAATACCGACCAACATACGCATCATAGTGCAGCTTGTAGTTGTGGCCGGACTGGTTGTCATAGTTGACCAGCTTCTGAAGGCTTTTGCTTACGATGCAAGCAAGCAATTGAGTGTGTTTATAGGCCTTATAATTACAAATTGTATTCTGATGGGTCGATTGGAGGCGTTTGCCATGGCCAATAAACCGTGGCCATCGTTCCTTGACGGGGTTGGAAACGGAATAGGATATGGTATAATTTTGGTAATTGTAGGTTTTATCCGCGAGCTGTTCGGGTCGGGTACCCTGCTTGGATATCAGGTTATCCCGCAAGCAGCGTATGAAGCCGGATATGTTAACAACGGCTTGATGATACTTCCCCCAATGGCACTTATCGTCGTGGCATGTATCATCTGGGTTCATCGTTCCGGTAACAAAGAATTACAGGAGAACTAAAAAAGCACAAACAAGCAAAATTATTAAGCATGGAAAATTTGAATCTATTCATACGCTCGATATTTGTTGACAACATGATTTTTGCGTACTTCCTTGGAATGTGTTCGTTCCTGGCGGTATCAAAAAATGTAAAGACTGCGTTCGGGCTTGGGATTGCTGTTACATTTATGTTGGTAATAACACTTCCCATAAATTATCTGCTTGAAACGTACGTTCTGCGAGCCGGCGCATTAAAATGGCTTGGCGCGGAATTCGCGGATGTTGACCTAAGTTTTTTGTCGTTGATAATGTTTATAGCCGTCATCGCGTCGATGACTCAGCTTGTTGAAATGACGGTTGAAAAATACTCCCCGTCGCTGTATTCATCGCTTGGTATCTTTCTGCCGCTGATAGCTGTGAATTGTGCGATTCTGGGAGGGTCGTTGTTCATGCAGCAACGCGGATTTGACAGCATACTGACGGCAGGTTGTGCCGGCGCCGGCTGGGGTTTAGGCTGGCTTTTAGCGATATGTGCCATCGCGGCAATCCGCGAGCGTCTTGCCCAATACAGCAACATTCCGGCGCCCCTTCGCGGCACGGGCATTACGTTTATCGTTACGGCGTTAATGGGTATTGCATTTATGAGCTTCCTCGGTATTAAAATTTAAGGACTATGGACATAATGTTAATCACAGCCTCCGTCACGTCGATGACACTTCTTGCTGGCGTAGGTATATTTTTGATAATCACACTTTTATTGGTGGCTGTATTGTTAACGGCCAAACATTACCTTGTTCACACCGGCGAGGTTACAATCACAATCAACAAAGATACCGAAGTCAAAGCGCCGTCAGGGAAATCGCTTCTTGGCACTTTGGCCGATAAGAATATTTTTCTCCCATCGGCCTGTGGTGGAAAAGGCAGCTGCGGGCAGTGCAAAGTACAGGTATTTGAAGGGGGCGGAGATATTCTCCCGACCGAAAAGGTTCATTTCACTCGTCGTGAAGTTGCCGATGGATGGCGTCTTGGATGTCAGGTCAAGGTCAAGGAGGATATGAAGATTGGAGTTCCGGCCTCGGTTCTCGACATCAAGGAGTATGAATGTACTGTTATTTCAAACAAGAATGTAGCTACATTCATCAAAGAGTTTATTGTGGCTCTTCCTCCGGGAGAACACATGGATTTTATCCCCGGTTCGTATGCCCAAATCAAGATTCCGCCCTATAAGATGGATTATGACAAAGATATCGACAAGGAATCAATAGGTGACGAATATCTTCCGTCATGGGAAAAATTCGGGCTATTCGGGCTTAAGTGTGAAAACACTGAAACAACCGTGCGTGCCTATTCTATGGCCAATTATCCGGCCGAAGGTGACCGTTTCATGCTGACCGTTCGTATTGCCACTCCCCCATTCAAGCCGAAACCCGAGGTTGGCTTTATGGATGTGATGCCCGGTATAGCGTCAAGTTATATTTTCACCCTTAAGCCCGGCGATAAGGTGATTATGAGCGGTCCTTACGGAGATTTCCACCCAATCTTTGATTCTAAACGGGAAATGATGTGGATTGGCGGCGGTGCCGGTATGGCTCCTTTGCGCGCACAGATTATGCACATGACAAAGACCCTCAAGACAACCGACCGCGAAATGCACTATTTTTATGGTGCGCGAGCCCTCAATGAGGTTTTCTATCTCGATGATTTCCTGCAGATAGAGAAAGATTTCCCCAATTTCCACTTCCATCTTGCTCTTGACCGACCAGACCCTGCGGCCGACGCTGCGGGCGTGAAGTATACTCCGGGATTTGTTCATCAGGTAATTTATGAAACATACCTTAAAGACCATGAGAATCCTGAGGATATAGAATACTACATGTGTGGTCCCGGCCCTATGAGTAAGGCTGTTGAAGGCATGCTTGACTCGCTTGGGGTTGAACCGGAGTCAATTCATTACGATAACTTTGGAGGATAAAATATCCGCACCGATAAAAGAAAAATGGGGCTATGACACGCGTTGTAGCTCCATTTTTGGCATATATTGTGGATTGGAACAGGCAGATTGACCGAAAACCGCAATTGACACGCGATATTTTTTGGAAAATACGAGAAAATGATGTAAATTTGCGGTCGCTTTCTGAGCATCCTGCCACAATGGCAATCCCGTGTGATGGGAAATTAAGAAGCAATAAACAACTTAATTTTTAGTAACACAAAAAGACAAAAGAAATGAAAGTATTTCAACTGGCAGCAGAGCCTCGTACAGATTTAGGCAAAAAGGCTGCAAAAAGTCTCCGTAAGGAAAACAAGATTCCAGTAGTTCTCAATGGCGGTAAGGTGGTAGACCTCCCCTACAACGAGAAATTGGAAGCAGGAGAAAAGATTGTAGAAATTGGTAATAACAAGGGTGTTATCACTACCGACCTGTATGTAACGCAGGAAGCAGTGCGCAAGCTGGTTTATACTCCTGAGATTTTTGCTATCGAGCTTGAATTTAACGGAAAAAAGCGCATGGCCGTTCTCAAGGACCTCCAGTTCCACCCTGTAAAGGATACTATTCTTCACATCGACCTTCTTGAAGTTAACGACACTAAGCCCGTTACAATCGAAGTCCCGGTTAAACTTGAGGGTCACGCCGAAGGTGTTAAAGCCGGTGGTAAGTTGACGCTGTCGATGAAGAAGATTAAGGTTCGCGCCGTTTACACTCAGATACCTGAGCGCGTGGTTATCAACGTTGACAACCTTGGCCTTGGCAAGACTCTCCAGATTGGTGAGCTCCACTTCGATAACCTCGAGCTGATGAACGCTAAAAACGCCGTTGTTTGTGCTGTTCAGCTCACTCGTGCCGCTCGTGGTGCTGCCGCCGCCGCTGCCGCCGCCGCAAAGTAAATCAGCGAGTTTGATTTATAACCTATCATTTATTGCATGAAGTATCTTATTGTAGGGCTTGGCAACATAGGAAACGAGTATGTCAACACCCGTCACAATATTGGATTTAGAGTATTGGATGCCTTGAGTGCGGCATCCAATACTAATTTTGTAACGCAGCGCTATGGCGACGTGGCAACTGCTCGCGTAAAGAATTGCGTTCTGATATTGCTGAAACCATCTACCTACATGAACCTGAGTGGTCATGCCGTCAGATACTGGATGCAACAGGAGAAGATTCCGTTGGAAAACGTCTTGGTAGTAGTAGATGATATTGCGTTGCCACCGGGCGCCATACGAATCAAACCGCGAGGTAGCGATGCCGGTCATAACGGTCTCAAAAACATTGCCGAAATGCTTGGCACTCAAAACTATGCGCGACTTAAATTCGGCATAGGCAACGACTTTCCACGAGGCTGCCAGGTTGACTATGTGCTGGGAAAGTTTCCGGCTGAGCAAGAAAAGGAACTGGCTGAGCGTGTAGATGTTGCAATCGAGGCCATCAAGACGTTTGCTCTTGCAGGTATCGACCGCGCAATGAACACATACAACAACAAGTGAAATCACAATGGCTAAAGACGAGGTAAGAATAGACAAGTGGATATGGGCGATGAGACTGTTTAAAACGAGAACAGTTGCTACAGAGGCTTGTAAAAAAGGGAGAATATCGATTAATGATGTTGTGGTAAAGCCCTCACGTACGGTCAAAGTTGGTGACGTAGTCAGCGTTCGCCGCCCACCGGTCACCTATTCGTTTCGCGTTTTAGCTCTTACGGAAAATCGTCTCGGAGCAAAATTAGTACCCGGTTACCTTGAGGACATAACTCCGGCCGACCAGCTGCACTTGCTTGACGTTGTCAGAATCAGCGGATTTATAGACCGTCGCAAGGGTCTCGGGCGCCCCACAAAACGGGATGGCCGCGAGATGGCTCGGTTTACCGAGGAGGCTATCGGATGGGATTTTGACTGGGATGATATTGACGATGACGAAGATTAACTAAATCTACTTTAGCTACTATGTTCAATTTTTTCAAACGCAAGCAAACTGAACCGGGAACTCTCCCGTTTAAAGTTGATATACATTGCCACATTCTGCCCGGAGTTGATGATGGTTCGCCCGATGTAGAAACATCTGTGAGCCTTGTCGAGAGTCTGCAAAGAATGGGGCTCACAAAGATTATTGCCTCGCCCCACGTTACCCAAGTCACGTTTGAAAATACCCCTGAGACTCTTGATAACGCACTGGGACAGCTTCAAGAGGCCCTCAAGCAAAGCAACACAGGCATTGAGGTTGACCGTTCGGCCGAATACCGCATTGACGACTATTTTCAAGAGCAGCTAAAAGCCGGAAACTGCAAGACACTCCCCGGGGGATACATCCTTATCGAAAATTCATTCATCCAGGAACCATGGAATCTTGAAAAACTGGTTTTCGACCTGAAAATAAAGGGGTACAAACCCATTTTGGCTCACCCCGAAAGGTATATGTACTATCACGCGAATAAGCTTGCTCGATATAAGCAGCTTCACGACACGGAGACTCTGTTTCAGGTAAATATGCTGTCGATAGCCGGCGGATATGGCAAGGCCGAAAAAGAGGTTGCATTAAAACTTCTTGAAAAGGGTTACATCGACTTTATCGGTACCGACCTGCACAATGCCCAGCATGTTGAGATACTTGAACAATTCCTTTCGTCACGAGAATATGCACGCCTGAAACCGCTACTGGAAAAGGCCGCCAAAAATGACGACCTATTCCTTTGATATATAGTTCGCAAGCCAATTATCGGTCTTAAAAGGTTGTCAAATCAGTCATCGCACTCAAGTGCGGCTGTAATTGTGACAACTTGTTGGCAGCGCTGCAACATTCCCTCTGATAACGCTCGCGATGTATTGGATGCCATGCATATTGTTAACAAACAGCAGTCAAAATTTGTTCAGCCTGAAAATTTGTAAAGCATAGTGACAGTGGTGCAAATCACGCCATTCAAAAATAATTTGTATCTTTGTCAGGCAAACATCTATTAAGTAGGATGCAACAACGATGCTAAGGGTCAAACGTTTATATATCTTCATGTTACAGAGTTTTCTGCCTCTGTTTCTGATGACATTCTTCATCTGCCTGTTTATAGTGCTGATGCAGTTTCTGTGGAGATATATAGATGACCTTGTGGGCAAGGGACTGGGTATCGACGTAATCAGCGAGTTGTTTTTCTATGCGGCTCTGACAATGATACCGCTGGCGCTGCCGCTGGCCATACTTCTGGCGTCGTTGATGACATTCGGTAACCTGGGCGAGCGGTTTGAGCTTACGGCAATGAAAGCCGGCGGCATATCTCTGGTAAGAGTGATGAAACCGCTGATTGCGCTAATGATAGTTATCGCAATTGGAGCTTTCTTCTTTCAGAACTATGCCCTGCCGATAGCCCAGACCAAAATGTGGACTCTACTCTACTCCATGCGACAAAAGTCACCTGAGCTTGAGATTCCCGAAGGGGTATTCTATGACCAGATTCCGGGTTTTAACCTATTTGTAGAGAGCAAGAATCGCGAAACAGGTGTGCTTAACAACATGATGATATATGACATGTCAAGCGGATTTGACAATGCCCGTATCATAATGGCCGATTCAGGCAAGCTGGCATTCTCTTCCGACCAGACAAATCTCTATCTTATGTTGTGGAAAGGAGAGCTATTCGAGAATCTGCGTCAGGTTGGCATAAACGCCACCAATTCCCCCTATCGCCGCGAACAGTTTGATTCAAAGGATATTATCATCAAATTTGATGCAAACTTCAACCGCATGGATGAAGAGGGTATGCGCAACCAGTATGTTGGTAAAAACATTGCCGAGCTTCAACATACAATCGACTCGGTAAACGTCAGAGTTGACAGCATAAGCCGCATATATGCCCATGAAATTCTCAGCGCACCCGTAGTTGGAGTCGCGCGAAACAAGAGCGAGTATGTAGACGGGAAAATGGTGAATATACCAATTAAGGACATCACACTCAGTAAACCGGTTGATATCGACTCGGTGTTCCACGGCGAAAACACCGGAGAGTATATCAACTGTCTGAACAACGCCGTTACAATCGCCAAGCGGAACCGCCAGGAGTTTGAATTTAAATCATTTATGCAGGAGGAAGATACTAAAACCATACGTCGTCACGGAATTGAAATGCAGAAGAAGTTCACGCTTTCAATGGCCTGTATCATCTTCTTTTTTATCGGCGCACCGCTTGGAGCAATCATCCGCAAAGGAGGGCTGGGTATGCCGCTGGTTATATCGGTATTTCTGTTCATCTTTTATTACATAATCGACAACACGGGCTACAAGCTGGCCCGAGACGGCCATTGGATTGTGTGGCAGGGAATGTGGTTAAGTACAGCCATATTGCTGCCGCTCGGAATATTCTTCACCTACAAGGCCGTAAACGATAGTGCCATTTTTAACCGCGATGCCTATCTGATATTTTTCCGGCGCCTTATTGGGATGAAAGAGACGCGAAATGTGTCGATGAAAGAATTTGTCATGGAGGATTTTGACAAGAATACCGCCATTGAAAAGATAAACGACGTCGCCGCCATGACAACGACGTTGCTTGACAGTGCTCCGGCCCGACCGTCATACAAAGAGTTTTGGCAGGGCGGATACAATCGACTATTGATTCACCAACTGACGGCAGCAGTCGACAGTACAATCGAATACATTTCAACCTCGCGGGATAAAAGAATTGTCAACCGATTGAATGCTCTGCCGGTATTGCGAAGCTTGCTTCTATACCAACCAAACGCGTATAAACCGCTTGCCAACGCATTTTTGATTATTCTACCTTTAGGTTTTCCAATATACATTTTAGGGAAAAAACAACAGGCCGAATTTAGAGAAGATTTGACCGCTACTCGTGAAGTTTTGCGCCAAATCGCCAACGAACTGGTAACACAAGATAACCCTACACATAACCCTTGATATAAATTCATTATGGACAATATAAAACTTGACAAGATAGAAGATGCAATTAGAGATTTTGCCGATGGTAAATTTGTGATTGTAGTCGATGACGAAGACCGTGAAAATGAAGGTGATTTGATTATTGCTGCCGAAAAAGTTACCCCCGGCGACGTTAACTTTATGATAACAAACGCCCGCGGAGAACTTTGTGCACCGATAACTATTTCCCGCTGTCGCGAGCTGGGGCTGACCCACCAGGTTGAGGATAACACATCAATGCTGGGCACGCCGTTTACTGTCACCGTCGACAAGCTTGAAGGATGTACAACCGGAGTTTCGGCCCACGACCGTGCCGCTACTATCCGGGCACTTGCCGACCCCTCTT
The DNA here is from genome assembly GCA_022510465.1 of Muribaculaceae bacterium. Taxonomy (GTDB): domain Bacteria; phylum Bacteroidota; class Bacteroidia; order Bacteroidales; family Muribaculaceae; genus HGM05190. The sequence goes on along the minus strand of JAFLTJ010000022.1, from coordinate 5,888 downwards.
CTACACCTGCAACATTCGGTCGCCCCGGCCACGTTCATCCACTGTATGCCCAGGACCTTGGCGTTATCAAGCGCGCCGGCCACACCGAGGCCGCTGTCGACCTTGCCCGTCTTGCAGGGCTTCAACCGGCAGCCTCGCTGATTGAAATACTTAATGAGGATGGAACTATGGCGCGCCTGCCGCAATTGCGCGAGAAAGCCGATTTATGGGGGCTTAAACTGATTTCAATCCGCGACTTGATTTCCTATCGCATTGAGCATGAAACGCTCGTCGAGGAGGGTGTCAAGGTTGATATGCCGACTGCTTACGGCCATTTCTACCTGATTCCATTCCAACAAAAGGATAACGGGCTGGAACATATTGCCCTTGTCAAAGGAGAGATTAATCCCGACGATGAAGTTCTCGTAAGAGTTCACTCCTCATGTGCAACAGGCGACATTTTCGGTTCAAAGAGGTGTGACTGTGGCGACCAGCTGCATAAGGCAATGCAAATGATTGAAAATGAAGGCAAAGGCGTCATTGTTTATCTAAGTCAGGAAGGCCGCGGTATTGGATTGATGGAAAAAATTCGTGCCTACAAGCTTCAGGAAGAAGGGCTTGATACCGTCGATGCCAATCTCCATTTGGGGCATAAAGCCGACGAGCGCGACTATGGTGTTGGAGCCCAGATATTACGCCGACTGGGAGTCAGCAAGATGCGTCTGATGTCCAATAATCCGATAAAACGCATCGGGCTTGAAGGCTATGGATTAAAGGTTGTTGAGAACGTGCCCATTGAGATAGAACCCAACCGCTACAACCGGCGGTATATGCACACTAAAAAGGAGCGCATGGGCCACAACTTAAAGCTGTAGGCACGTCTCAAATTAAGGCCGTCGCGACGTCACTCGCTATCATTAGCGTCAGAGAACCGATTGGGATAATCAATCTTTACACGTGGATTTTTCATTGCCCTTATTATTAAAATAACGCCGGCAATGATGAACGGTATGGATAGCAATTGTCCCATATTGAGCGTCATTGTCTCCTCAAATGCAACTTGATTATTCTTGACAAACTCAATCAGAAAACGAGGAATAAAGATTCCTAAAAAGAAAACTCCGAATATCAGCCCGGGGCGCTCCTGCGCATTCTTTTTCCAATACATCCACATCAACACTCCAAACAGCGCAAAGTAGCATAGCGCCTCGTATATCTGAGTCGGGTGACACGGCAGACCCTCATACAGATAGTGCCACTCGGCCGAACGAACAAATTTGAATCCCCACGGCAAAGTTGTAGGGTGCCCGAAAATCTCTGAGTTCATCAGATTTCCAAGGCGTATCAATCCGCCAACCAACGCTATCGGAATAACCAGTCGGTCAAATGTCCAGATTGGGCTGCGTTTAGTTGTTATCCACGAAAACAGCAACACCCCTATTATTATGCCGATAGTTCCCCCGTGACTGGCCAAACCACCTTCCCATACATACAGTATCTTAACAGGATTAAGTTTATATACATCCCATTCATAGAAAAACACGTGCCCAAGACGCGCTCCTATTATCGTTCCGGCAACAGTCCACATTAACAGCACGCTAAGCCATCGTTCGGGGGCTCCTTCATGCTTAAATATGCGCGAAACAATCTCATATCCAACAAGAAAGCCTATCATAAAGGCCAGGCTATACCATCTTAGGGTAATAAAGCCACTATATATAATCGGGTCAGCTGCCCATGTCACAAATTGAAGCATTACCGTAAAAGTGTTTAATTAATGCGCAAAAGTATGTAAAAATTGACGAAACGGCAAATTATCGCCACGTTGCTTCAACATCACGTATCAACGTCGCGCTTGCTCCTGTTGTCCCCGTATGCTGAACCCCTATTGATGTGCCGGGTATAGTAGTAATCCGCGCAGTCAGTTCTACCGATTCAACAACATCTTTGGCCGTGGTTGCCTGAGCCGGAGCTGTTGATGACGCAATGGCTGTCAGTTGCCCGTTTTCTATAGTCAGAGAAACCGTGCAGGTTGTTCTGAAACAAGAAGATGGTACCGGGGCGGTAATATTCTGAACCGTGCCGTTGTTATATCTTACCAGTGAAAATACAACAGCGCGGTCATAATTGGGCGTACGCTGTATACGCAGAGCGTAACCCGACAATGTCGATGCGTCAAAACCAATATAAATATCCATATACTGCCCCGTGGCACTGCCAAAGCCCTGCCCTGCCGGCTTGCATGGCTCAAGATTTAGCACCACCGACTGGAACTCGGCTTTTTGGGCCATCGGAGTGTAAAATGTACGCGCTCCTCGGGTAGCCTGAACAAGTCCCCGGTTTACGGCGCCATCGGTTCCATAACCGTAGTACCACGCCGGCCGTGTATCGTCGGCCGCCCAGTCAAACATATCCGTATCGGCCGGTTTATAGCAGTCAAAGCTCCAGCAACCCTTAGTTACTAAAGGCTGACGATGAACGGGAACATCCGAGAAATCAGTCTTAAGTGTTTCGGCTTTACGCACCTTAGCAACCATCCGTTGGCTGACAATCACATTCAAAGTCGCGGCATTATTTGTTCCGGGATATGTACCGTAGGCCTGAGGCGTTACCTTGGCATATATTTTGTAACCTACATCTGCCGCTGTAAGCCTGTATTCGCCTGCCCGGGTTGCCAAACCATGAAACACTGGTATCGTGTCGCTCAAATCCGCCTTTTTATAACGATACCAAACAATATGGCTTCGGTCATCCTCTTTGTCTAATTTGTATTCAAGATACATCGACTTGCTTTTTTTGTTGTAAAACATTGCCGGTGCCGAGGTAAAGGTCGGGGGTTCAGTGAGATATGCAGCGACCTTAGTCGCAATTACCCCCTTTAATCCGCCGGCTATCGCAGCCGTAACATATCCGTTAACCTCCTCAGGCATTGAATTTTGCGACCTCACCAACCAACTGTGCGTATTGTCAACAGCCAACAGGGCAACAACCGATGGAAAACTCCAGTCAATATCGGTAATCGTCTCGTTGAGCGGATAATTTCCCCATTTTACAGCTATCGGCTTTATCGACAAAGTATCACCCGTTGCTGCAAGATTTATTTTATTCTTGTCAAAAAGTATAGCCACCGGCCGATTGACCGATTGCAGGCTGCCGGTAGCGGCAATTATGCGGTCGCGCATCGACAACGGGTCCCAGTCATCATCACCGCCAAGGAGCGACGGCGTGTTATACAAAACATTCCCGTCGATATCTGTAACGCGATAGGCCCCGAGTGCATCCTTTCCGGTTAAATCTACCGTCAGTTGCGGGCGCTCACAATCCATCATTATCGGGTTTCCGTCAAGAGTCACGTTATACTGATAGCACACGGTTGCCGAAAGGTCTCGTGTCCACTGCATTGCTGCCGGTACCCTGCCACCTTTGCTGTGAAAACGGGTGTCAATCAGCGTCACCGGCCCCGGAACCTTGGTAAGATATTGCACTCCTGTGTTCAGCAAATCAATATCACAATCAAGAAATACAGCGCCGGTGGGCGGTGTGTTGTAAAACGGTTTGGATGAATGGAATGTAAAATGACAGCCGAGATAAACGGCCGAACCGGTCAGAGCGTCATCGGTCGATTCAAAGTGACAATCCTTGTAAAGCGAGCGGCGAGAACCTACCATTGGGCAAAGGTTCAGTCGGCTTATATATCTGCAATTTGTGGAAAAAAGGCGGTCGGTTCCCTCACAGATACCAAGTTGAGCCTGAACAATAGCATCCGCTCTACGCTTGCGGCTCAACGACTTGACAAGCGGATATTCAAGGTCAACATTACAATAATTGCCTATCGTCATATTGCGAATATCCAGCGATTTGCCAATAAAATGAATCATTGTAAAGTTACCTATTGCCCCCTGGGTCTGACCGCGGTTTGCCGCAAACACAGCGTTCTCGGCATTGGGATGCAACCCTTTGATTTCAAGAGTATCACATGTTATAGTAGTTCCGTATGGTATGCCCGACTTTGCGTCTCTTATTTCAGGGTCATCAGGATTGTCAATCCAGTACACCCCCGGGGCCACGAGTAGTGTCACGGGCTTCCCCTTGGGCAACCCGTTTATGGCCTTGATTGCAAGTGTGACATCATTGAAAACAAATTCACCGGGAGTCGCCTCCATGTCAAGTAAAATTGTCTGCTCGTCAAGGGTATACGCTTCAACGGGAGTAGTCACTATCCCGCTTTCCACTTTGATGGGAAACATTGTATCAAGCGCCGACGTGTAAGCCAATGCAAGATTGCACCAAGCCGCTAATATTGAAAGAATTATATATCTCATTTCGGTAAATTTATAAAATCAAATGTAATGTCAATATGCAAGCCCTCATCCCCTTTTTTAATGCGGATATTTCCGGGTTGGCTGTCGGGTCCCTGCTGCTCGATAGGCTTAAACGAGCGAATTGCCGGTATATCAAGCAAAAAAGATATATTCCCCTCGGCCGGGAACGATGGCATCGTTTGTTCCTCGGCATTACGAGGTTCCTCCGGCGTGAAAATGTGATAGAAAATACCATCCCTGCGCGAATAGAACGTTATGGGCGCGGTTTCGCTCTCTAACGTGGCCCAATAGACGTTGGCATGATACCCTTTGAATTCGGGATAAATCAAATTTTCATAGCTTTCTCCGGTAATGGTATTGTTATATCCCTTATGCCAGGTGTCAAGTCGCGAGCCAAACAATCTGTTTTTCCATACACGATATGGGCCGCGGCCATACCAAGTCATGCCGCTGCACTGCGATTCGGGATAGGTAAACGACAGCCCTAAATTATAGACATTGGTATCCATAAAGGCGTCATCAAAACCGCCGCCGCCACCGGCACGATTAAGAAGCAATGCATCCATCGACAGAATACCCGAAGGGGTCAGACGCCAAACGATAGAGTCGGCGGCTCCTTTGTATTTTGCACAGAAAATCGCATCACCATTTTCAGTTCTGATTGACGACAGGTCGCGTTCATATTTCATCTTCATCCCAACCGGGATTGGACCGTTGTTGAATGGTATCTCACGCCCGCATGACTCAACATTTACGAGGATTCCCGTCGATGCGTCAAACGTTACCTTTAACCTGTCCGACTCCAATACAATCTGCCCGTTCCTCTCGGTTGCACGAGTCTTTGCCTTGCGGGGAGCCTGCATGATGGCCGACCGGGCAACATGAGCTTCATAATAATTGCCCGCAAACCTGATTGGAACGCCCCACTCTCCTACTTGACGATTAGCCGAATCATACGCCGTCAGCCGCAATAAATCGCCGGCGCAAATTTCTTTCGGAACATCAAAATCCACATAGACTGTCTCTCCCGGAATTGCCGGTTTCATTCTTACGTCTCCCTCTGCCAAAACTTTAGGTTCAACACTCCCCTCGGCCGGAGCCGGATTAACGACTACCTCATACCTCATCCGACATTCACTCAGATTGGTAAAATCAAATTCATTTGTAACTGCAAACCTGCCGTCAAAACGCGGAGTTATAACAAATGGCTTCAACTGTATAGGGCACCATTGCTCGCGAATTGCATAAAACGACCCCTCGCGTTCGCGCCGCGGGCCCAAAATACCATCCGGCGCATTTGAGCCATCGCTGTCGAGTATATTTCCGCGGTCGGTACGCATTGGCGCTTCATCACAGAAAGCCCATATAAAGCCACCTGCAAACAGCGGATTGGTTTTCCACCGGTCCCAAAAGTTCCTCAATCCGGCGCCACCTCCCTGGTCGTACATGGCGTGCATAAATTCAGTTGGCATGAATACTTTGTAGCCATTTGTGAATCGTGCTACCCCGGTTAAATAAGCGGGATAATGGTGCGTATCAAGGTCATTAAAATCGGCCCAGGGATGTACAACGTGACGCTGTTGAAGC
>JAFLTJ010000021.1 GCA_022510465.1 Muribaculaceae bacterium | reverse complement strand
CACCCTTTTTGAGCTCCTCGCGAGACTTGATATCAAATTTAATTTCTTTTGCCATGATTTATTTTGCAATTATTTTGGATTCCTATTCAAGTTAACTTTATTCAGTGACGATTGCAAGAATGTCGCTCTGACGCATAATCAGATATTTTTCACCCTTAACATCGATTTCAGTACCGGCATACTTGCCATAAAGCACTGTGTCGCCCTCTTTGACAACCATATCCTCATCCTTGGTGCCATTGCCCGTTGCAAGTACAACGCCGCGCTGAGGCTTCTCCTTGGCAGAGTCGGGGATAATGATACCTGCCACTGTTACCTCTTCGGCGGGAACGGGATTGATAAGAACACGGTCGGCTAACGGTTTGATATTCATAACTTTTAGATATTTAATTTTTAGTTAATATTTTATTTTAATCGTTGCAGGTCTGAAAATCGGCCTCTCAACACTTATCATTACAGCATATTTCGTGCCAATTACCGTTTGGTATGCACCAACTGACATTTTGTCAATATCATGTCAGTTCAATGCTTCGTCACAAGTTCAGAGCTCTTCGGGTAGGGCAGAGGCGATAGCTCGGCGCGACTCCTCCATCAACTGCTTTTGGTCGTGGCCATTGGGCCCCGGATAAATAGGCTTGTGGATAGTCAGCTTAATGTGGCCCGGGCGAGCCGACTTGGCAGTTCGCGACATCACCTGATATGATCCGTCGATAGTAATCGGTACCACCGGCAATCCAAAACCCTTTGCCAATCTGAAAGCGCCGCTTTTAAACTCGTGCAGACGACCATCGGGCGTACGGGCCCCCTCCGGAAACACTACAAGCGACATCCCATGCTTCAACCGTTCCGAGGCCTCCTTCATCGTGCTTACAATAGCGCGGGGTGAGCTATCGTCAACAAAAATTTGCCCCGAGGCCTTACACGCATATCCCGCAAACGGGATACTCCGCAACTCCTTCTTCATCATCCATCTGAACTCATGGCCCAGATAGCCGTAGATTGAAAAAATATCGTATGCACCCTGATGGTTGGCAACAAAAACGTACGACGTTTTTGAATCAATATTCTCGCGACCCGTAACCGTCACCTTGACGCCCGTCATCACGCAAAACAACCTCGCCCATATTATAGCCGGCTTGTAGCCAAACCATTTTCCAAGTCCGAGAAAACAACCTATCGTTATGACAGTAGCAGTAATAATCGTCGCCACCACCATCACCGGTATCATTATCAGATACTGATATATGCGATATAGAAACATCATGGTTACAATTGCTTAACTTTATTCATACATATTGCTTTTTTACGTTTAAAAGTGGCCAATGGCTACCTTTAGACTGACTTTTGCAAATTTATATCTTTTTGATAAATCTACAAAATCGGCTTATCAATCTAATTGGCTGCAAATATAAAACCGAATATGTGTAAAATAAAGACACTTTAAAGTTAATAAAACTTAAACACAAGCATTTTCTTTAAATAGCTTACGATTCAATCACACCGACAGCTCAATTCCGTAGTATTTTCACAATCTTGTGCAAGATTATGGATTTTTTTTGTCGGTTCCGGGAAAAGTTGTAATTTTGAGTATTCTAAATGTCTAATTACTGAAAACAATATGACATCCCATTCATATATTAAGATATTTCTTTCATTATCAATGGCTTTGCTGTCAGTTCTCTCGGCGTCGGCCATGTCAATAGAAGAGGCGCGGCAGGCAGCGGCCAAGGGCAACACCGACGCAATGCTGGAGCTGGCGCGACTTGCATTGAAAGCCTATCGATTTGATGAAGCGATTGATGCCATTGGAAAATATAATGCCAAGGGAAAATCAAGCAGCGAAGCAGAGTCAATTAAAATCCGCGCACAACATGGCAAATCGATGCTCGACCGCGTGGAGAATATCCAGGTAATTGACAGCATTAATGTTGATGCCGACGCGTTCTTTGCAGCTTTCAATCTTTCTGCTCCAACGGGAAAATTAACTGATGGCGAGATTGTTAACAGCGCATTATCCAATGATTGGCGCGCTGAACATCCCGATGTAATTGTAGCCTCCCCGGTATTTGTCAACGAGAGTGGCGAGCGAATGTTATGGACCACTACAGGCGGCGACCACGCCTCAAACACAACCATTTGGGAGCTTGAATCGCTTGCCGACGGGACTTGGGACACCCCGCGGGCACTGTTTGACTATGCGACAATCTTTGATGGCGACGATTCGGGTGTATCGCTATTCGCTCCATTCCTGATGAGCGACGGTGTCACGCTCTATTTTGGGGCAGAGGGAGACGCCTCGCTCGGTGGATATGACATTTTCATTACGCGCCGCGACGATGACAACACATTCCTCCAGCCGCAGAATATCGGCATGCCATATAACTCACCGTCAAATGATTACATGTACGCAATCGACGAGCTGACCGGAATAGGGTGGTGGGCTACCGACCGCAATAACATTCCCGGTAAGGTGACAATCTATCGCTTTGTACCCTCCGACCTGCGTGTAAACTATTCGCCCGATACCCCCGGATTGATAGGCCTCGCCAGCCTTTCAAGCGGCGTCGCAGCAACCCATCCCCAAGGAGCCGACTACACGGCTTTACTTGCCGCGTTACCTGCCGCCAACGCTCAATCATCGGCCGATGAACCCGATTTCACCTTCGCAATCCAAGGTAAAATTTACACGTCGTTAGACGATTTCCGCAACGACTCGGCCCGACGACTCATGGAAAGCTACCTTGATTATGCCGATGAATATGATCTTGACCGCCAAGACCTTGACCGATTGAGAATAAAGTATCGCAAGGGTGACAAATCGGTTAGGCAGCAGATTATACAACTCGAAAAATCCCAGGAGGAGGGGAGACTCAGATTGCGTTCAATGGCAAACGAGATAATACGCTGTGAATTAGGAAATAAAATAAAGTAATTATAAATCATTAACATATTCAAGACATTATGTTTTTCTCTGAAATTATCATCACGATACTGTGCATCATTGCCATCGTATTTGTTGTCGTATTCTTCTATTACGTACCGTTCTTTTTATGGATTTCGGCTCGTGTGAGCGGTGTACATATCTCGTTGATGCAGCTATTCTTGATGCGCATCCGTAAGGTTCCGGCAACTACAATTGTCCGCGCAATGATTGAGGCCCACAAGGCCGGTCTCAGTGATGTTAATCGCGACGACCTCGAAGCCCACTACCTTGCCGGCGGCAATGTTGATGCCGTTGTACACGCCTTAGTATCAGCCTCCAAGGCCAATATTGACCTCGGTTTCAAGATGGCAACCGCCATCGACCTCGCCGGTCGTGACGTGTTCCAGGCCGTACAGATGTCGGTAAATCCCAAAGTCATTGACACTCCGCCCGTTACAGCCGTTGCCAAGGATGGTATTCAGTTGATAGCCAAGGCGCGAGTAACAGTCCGCGCCAACATCCGTCAGCTTGTCGGAGGTGCAGGCGAAGATACTGTTTTGGCCCGAGTTGGCGAGGGTATCGTTTCCTCAATTGGTTCTGCAGCAAGCCATAAGGAAGTGCTTGAGAATCCCGATAGCATATCCAAACTGGTGCTGCGAAAAGGCCTTGACTCCGGTACTGCATTTGAAATTCTATCAATTGATATTGCCGACATTGACATAGGTAAGAACATCGGAGCAGCGTTGCAGATTGACCAAGCACAGGCCGACAAGAATATAGCCCAGGCAAAAGCCGAGGAGCGTCGTGCAATGGCTATCGCTCTCGAGCAGGAAATGAAAGCGAAAGCACAGGAAGCTCGCGCAAAAGTCATCGAAGCTGAGGCCGAGTTGCCGCGCGCTATGGCCGAAGCTTTCCGTTCGGGCAATCTCGGAGTAATGGACTACTACCGCATGCGCAACATCGAGGCCGACACCAACATGCGTGAAACAATCGGCGCTCCTGTCAAAAAGTAATCTTCATTCACGATGATTTCATTTCTGATTTCTCTGGTAGTACTTATTGCCGGATACATCATTTACGGTGCTTTTGTTGAGCGCGTCTTTGGCAGCGACAAGAATCGTCAAACCCCGGCTTATTCCTTGCGGGATGATGTTGACTACCTGCCCATGTCAACCTGGCGCGTTTTCTTGATACAATTTCTCAACATTGCCGGTCTCGGCCCGATTTTTGGAGCTATTATGGGTATCATGTTCGGCCCGGCTGCATTTCTGTGGATAGTTCTGGGAACAATCTTTGCCGGTGCCGTACACGATTATCTGTCAGGCATGATTTCACTGCGCCAGGGCGGCGTGTCGCTCCCCGAAATGGTAGGCCGCGAGCTCGGACCGGTCATCAAGAATGTAATGCGAGTCTTTTCCATTCTGCTGATGCTTCTCGTCGGAGCCGTGTTTGTCGTCAATCCGGCAATCCTTCTCGCGGGAATGACTCCCGAGGCAATGAATCAAACCGTATGGATTGCAATCATATTTGGCTATTACATCCTTGCCACGCTTCTCCCCATTGACAAGCTTATAGGCAACCTATATCCGGTATTTGGTGCTGCGCTACTTTTCATGGCGATAGGTCTGGTTGGGTATATGATATTTTCGGGTGTGACCATCCCTGATGGCTTCACTGACGGCCTATATAACCGCTCGGCCAATGCCGACGCCACACCAATTTTCCCGATGATGTTCGTATCAATAGCGTGTGGTGCAATATCCGGTTTCCACGCTACCCAGTCGCCAATGATGGCCCGTTGTCTTAAAAACGAAAAAAACGGCCGCCCCATTTTTTATGGAGCCATGGTTGCCGAGGGGATTGTCGCCCTAATTTGGGCAGCCGCCGCTATCGCGTTTACCGGTGGGTATGACGGTCTCGATGAGTTCATGAAAGCCAACAACAGCCTCCCGGCTCCGCTGGTCAACCGCGTTGCCGTTGAATGGCTTGGCCCGATTGGTGGGCTGCTCGCCATGCTTGGTGTGATTGCCGCGCCGATTAGCACGGGCGACACCGCTCTGCGTAGCGCCCGGTTGATTGCTGCCGATTTCCTGAAATTTCGTCAAGACACAATCTTCCGCCGATTGGCAATTTCGATTCCACTCTTTGCAGCGACATTCGGTATATTGCTGATTGATTTTAATGTCCTGTGGCGCTATTTTGGTTGGTGCAATCAAGCCCTGGCCGTATTTACGCTGTGGGCCGTTACCGTCTACCTAACCCGTCACGGCAAGCCATACATAATCACACTCGCACCCGCAATGTTCATGACTGCCGTCTGCACCAGCTACCTGCTTATCTCTCCATCAATGGGAATAGGGTTGAGCTATAATGCTTCAGTCGCGTTGGGTGTGATAGTAGCATTAGCATTGTGCATGCTCTTTTTTGTTAAAAAGAAGTCTATTACTCAGCGTATTGATGAGGAAAATATATGAAATTTGATTCGCTGACCACCCGCAAATATAATCTTCACAGCCACACGCAGTTCTGCGATGGCCGACAATCGATGGAGGAGATACTTCGCGCAGCTATTGCCGAGGGTATGACCCTTTTCGGGTTCTCTCCCCACTCTCCGGTGCCGGTCTATTCCCCCTGTAACATGACCTTTGAAGACGTGCCACACTATTTCGCTGAAATAGAACGGCTTCGCTCGACATACGGCAATCAGATAGAGATTCTTGCGTCAATGGAAATTGATTATATAGGCAACGAGTGGGGGCCTGCAAATCCCTATTTCGATACCCTTCCGCTTGATTATCGTATCGGCTCGGTACATTTTGTTCCCTCCGCTATAGACGGGACACCGATTGACATAGATGGCAGTGCCGAACGCTTTATCAAAAACATGAAAGAGCAATTCGACAACAATATCGAGTATGTCGTCAACGCATTTTTCGATGCGTCTGAAGCCATGGTTCAAGCCGGCGGATTAGACATAATAGGGCACTTCGACAAAGTGATAATGAACGGAATCGAATATGACCCGCATCTGGCTGATACAGCGTTATATCGCCATCGAATAGAGCGCATGATTGAATGCATTGCCGCTGCCGGAATTGCCGCTGAAATCAACACAAAAGCGATTGATACGCGAGGGAGATTCTTTCCCGATGCATCCCTGTTTCAATCCATTAAGCGAGCCGGGATTACGCTCCTTGTCAATTCCGACGTACATTTTTCAAATCTCGTAAACTTCGGCCGCAACCAAGCCTTTGATATCCTCGACAAAATCCACCCATAGTTTTTAATAAACAAAAGCCATCTCAAATCAGTATAACGCATCGTATCCCAAAGACATCCTACTGGCGCGCTATAAAATAACATCATTTTTTTAATGAAAGAGCTGTCCGTGAGGGGGATAGAAATGTAGATTTTCATTATTGATTAATGGAATAAAAGTTGTAATTTTGTGGAAAAGAAAGCGTATTTGCGTGGGAGCTATTACTAATCCCACCCTTGTTTTAAGCAAGTGCCTGAGTGGGAGCGTCTTAGTTTTCGTCGAGAGACAGCCGAATCGGTATTTCGGTGTTGCCTTTCGACTTTCTTTTTAATCAGTTTTTGGTGGGATACCCGAAACTGAATAAGGGGTATATTTCTTTGACTCGGGAATACGGATATTGCCTTCTCGGGTTCTACGGAAATCAGGTACTGACGTGAAATGTATTGAAAAAGTTGAGTGGGGGATGTGGCAATCGCGAAAAATTTTAGTACCTTTGTGGTCTCAAAAATCAAGATTGAAATGGCAGTAGAATTAAAGCAGCTGACTAAGCGCAGCGAAAATTATTCACAGTGGTATAACGAACTGGTAGTTAAAGCCGATTTGGCCGAACAATCACCCGTTCGCGGTTGTATGGTCATAAAACCTTATGGCTATGCTATCTGGGAAAAAATGCAGGCTGAACTTGATAAAAAGTTCAAGGAAACAGGCCATGTTAACGCTTATTTCCCTTTGTTGATTCCCAAAAGTTACTTAAGCCGCGAGGCAGAGCATGTAGAAGGATTTGCAAAAGAGTGTGCCGTAGTGACTCACTATCGTCTGAAAAACGCTCCCGACGGGTCGGGTGTGGTTGTCGACCCGGCAGCTCGCCTTGAGGAGGAACTTATTATAAGACCAACCAGCGAAACTATTATCTGGAGTACATACAAAAACTGGATTAACTCCTATCGCGACCTGCCTATATTGTGCAACCAGTGGGCAAACGTTATGAGATGGGAAATGAGAACCCGTCTTTTCCTTCGCACAGCCGAATTCCTGTGGCAGGAAGGTCACACTGCTCATGCAACCCGAGAAGAGGCCGAGGCCGAGGCTATGAAGATGATAAACGTGTATGGAGATTTTGCCGAAAATTTCATGGCGCTCCCGGTTATCAAGGGTACAAAGAGCGCCAACGAACGTTTTGCCGGTGCGCTCGACACATTCACAATTGAAGGTTTGATGCAGGATGGCAAGGCGTTGCAGTGCGGAACAAGCCACTTCTTAGGGCAGAATTTTGCCAAGGCCTTCAACGTTCAGTTTGTAAATCGTGACAACAAGATGGAGTATGTATGGGCAACGTCATGGGGTGTATCAACACGTCTGATGGGAGCATTGATTATGACCCATAGCGACGACAACGGGCTGGTACTTCCGCCCAATCTTGCTCCAATTCAGGTTGTTATTGTTCCTATATACAAAAATGACAATATGCTTGACAGCATCGACGAGCGTATTAACCCGATTGTTGATGAACTTCGTCGCCGTGGCATTTCGGTCAAGTATGACAACGCCGACAACAAGCGGCCCGGATTTAAGTTCGCCGATTATGAACTGAAAGGAGTTCCGGTGCGCCTGGTTATTGGCGGTCGTGACATAGAGAACAATACCGTCGAGGTAATGCGTCGCGATACTTTACAGAAAGAGACTCGCTCGCTTGACAATATTGAGGACTATGTTGTCGAGCTTCTCAAAGAGATTCAGGACAATATCTACAAAAAAGCCCTCGACTATCGCAATCGGCATATCGTTAAGGTCGATACATACGATGAATTTAAGGAGCAGATTGAAAATGGTGGTTTCATCCTCGCTCACTGGGATGGTACTCCCGAGACTGAAGAACTCATTAAGGAGGAAACCAAAGCGACTATCAGATGTATTCCATTTGAGGCCGACGAGGAGAGCTTGACTCCGGGTAAATGTATGGTAACCGGCAAACCAAGTGCCCGCAGAGTCCTTTTTGCCCGCGCATATTAATTAATTGGCATAGCAATATACATCGGCATCGCCTATATGGGTGATGCCGATAACTATTTGAAAATGGGAAAGATATATTGGCAGCTGTTTGCAACATTCTTCAAAATTGGCGCGTTCACATTTGGAGGCGGATGGGCAATGATTTCAGTTATAGAGCGCGAGATTGTTGACCGCCGTGGCTGGATTGAACGTGATGAATTTCTTGATCTTCTGGCAGTTGCTCAATCTTTACCGGGAATATTGGCCGTGAATATCTCGGTTGCAGTTGGCGACAGGCTTCAAGGCATGCGTGGAAGCATTTGCGCCGCTTTAGGTACAATCCTCCCATCGTTTCTGATTATACTCTCAATAGCCATGTTTCTGACGGTTGACGCCATTAAAGAAAACGAGACTCTCAATGCCATTTTTAAAGGAATACGGCCCGCAGTAGTGGCGCTGATTATTGCGCCGGTAATTTCGGCAGCCCGCGCGGCCAAACTGACGTGGAAAACCGTCACCATACCCATTGCAGTAGCCCTTCTGATATGGAGCCGATTACCCATTGTCTCAAATCCTATAATTTATATTATCTTGGGCGGCATTGGCGGGTATCTGTATTTCAACCATCAGGCAAAACTCGCGGCGCTTGAACATGCCGGTGACAACAGAAAGGGGGCCCAAAAATGATATATCTCAAGCTTATATGGGCCTACCTGAAAATAGGTCTTTTCGGATTTGGTGGCGGATATGCCATGCTTGCGCTTATACAGCGTGAAATTGTTGGTCCACAATGGATTACCGAGCAAATGTTTACCGACATTGTTGCCATATCCCAAATGACACCCGGTCCTATCGGCATAAACTCGGCAACCTACATAGGGTACATTGCTCCGGGCGAATCATCGGCAGCATTTAGTTCGCCGCTATATGGGATTCTCGGGGCTATTATCTGCACTCTTGTTGTTGTGCTACCATCATTTCTATTGGTTTCATATACAAGCCATTTCATTAGCCGTCATCGTGAAAGCGCTTTTGTTAAGGGTGTATTTTCAGGCTTAAGGCCAGTTGTCGTGGGATTGATTGCCTCGGCGGCGCTATTACTGATGAATAGCGCTAATTTTGGGTCGGAAAGTCAGGAGATTATCAAAAGCATAGCGATTTGCATCGTTGCATTCCTTATGGTATATTTTATGAAATTACATCCTATCGCCGTTGTCACAATATCGGGCGTTGCAGGATACTTATTGTTTTAAAAATCAGACAGATGAACTACGATAGTGCTCTTGATTTCTTATATAATTCCATGCCGCGGTTCGACCGTATCGGTGCCGGTGCATATAAACCCGGATTAGAGCGGACATTGGCATTGTCGGCTGCTTTTGGCAATCCTCATAAAGGGCGTTTCAAAACCATTCACATAGCAGGGACAAACGGCAAAGGCTCAACAGCTCATTCTATCGCTGCAATTCTCATTAAATCAGGGTATAAAACAGGCTTGTTCACCTCGCCACATTTGGTTGATTTCCGCGAAAGAATCAGAATAGACGGCCAGATGATACCCCGCGAAGAAGTGACACGATTTGTAGAACGTTATCAATCGCTGAATCTTGACCTGGAACCGTCGTTCTTTGAATTGACAACGATAATGGCTTTTGAATGGTTTGCTCGCGCTGATGTTGACATCGCCATTATAGAAACAGGCCTCGGAGGGCGATTGGATTCGACAAATATAATCACTCCGCTACTAAGCATTATAACAAATATCTCGCTTGACCACACATCATTGCTTGGCGATACGCCCGAAGCGATTGCGCATGAAAAGGCCGGCATTATAAAAAGGGGAGTACCGGTAGTAATAGGGGAGTCGCATGGAGCTGTAAGAGAGGTATTCAAACAAGCGGCAACAAATAATGGTTGTGAAATAGCTTTTGCCGACACGGATATGCAATTATCCGGAATTGAATATCATACAGATTATATTTCATATCCTGCAACACCATTTGGACCGATAAGAGGAGAATTAACCGGGAAATGTCAGCCGCTCAATATGGCAACGATATTGAGTGCCGTTATAATACTGCGAAAATCACTACCTGAAATTAGCGATAAAGCTGTCGTCGAGGGACTTGCAAACGTAACCCAACTAACCGGGCTCGTCGGCAGATGGATGACAATATCCCAATCCCCACGAGTAATTATCGATACGGGGCACAATCCCGGTGGATGGCAATACATTGTTTCACAACTAAATAGCACTAAGGCAGCGACGCGACATATTGTCATTGGAATGGCTGCCGATAAAGATGTTGCAACAATTATTGAGTTGATGAAGAATATTGAAAATGCACAATTTTATTTTACCGCTCCATCAACACCGCGCGCAATGAAAGCCGTAGAACTGGCTGCCATTGCCGGCAACCACGGCCTATCAGGTCAAGCATATCTATCTGTTGAAGAAGCATATAAAAAGGCCGTCGGCAATGCCGGCGACCATGATATAGTTTTTGTTGGTGGCAGTAATTTTGTGATTGCCGACCTCCTTAACGCGCTGCAATAACCTCAATTTCAACGAGAACCTGTTTGGGCAGTTCACGCACAGCAACTGCCGAGCGTGCCGGGAACGGCTGGCTGAACTCGCCGGCATACACCTCGTTCATATCGCCAAAGAGTGACATATCAGCAAGAAAAACAGTTGTTTTCACTACATTCTCAATTGTCAATCCGGCTTCGGCAAGAAGCGCCTTTACATTGGCAATTGCCTGTGCCGTCTGAGCTTTTATCCCCTCGGGAATTTCGCCGGTTGCGGGGTTAACCGGAATCTGACCTGAGCAGAAAACAATTGAACCGAGGTCAATACCCTGACTGTACGGACCAATTGCAGCAGGCGCATTTGTTGTTGCGATTACTTTTTTCATAATGAATTTATTTAATGATTAATCTGTTTCGGCTGCAGGAGTGATATCAAAATCAATATCGGTTAATTTGAGGTCGCCAAAGTTTGATTTAAGGGCGATTTCAGAATTCAGAACAAGTTTATCAAGAGAACTAAACCGCTCGGAAAATCCGGGAATAAATTCGGCATCACCTTGGTTTTCAAGAGTATGAACGATGTCGCTCAATCGTGAGTGAGAGATTTCGTATGAGGGTTGGAGCGGAGCATCACCACTACCACTGTCGGTGATAAGTCTCGTAATCATTCCGGCTTTAAACAAGCGGTCACAGGCTCCTGTAACTACTCGTGGCGGCAACATGTATGCATCGCTTATTTGTCGCGGTGTTAACGGTGCCATTCTATTTTCAAATCGCCGGGAAATAATCAACAGAATTGCAATTGTAACCTTTGAGGCGTATGCCGTTGATATATTGTTGATTTCTTTCTCAAAACTGAAACGGAAGAAACTCTGTGATGCGTAACACACCAGCGCGCCGATAAGGGTTATAAGCCACACGAGTTGCAACCATATCATCAACATCGGCAAGAAAGCGAAACTACCGTAAATGGCATTGTATTTTGTAACATATATCTGTCCGGTGACAAAGAGCCATTGTACTATCGTGAAACCGGTGCCAGCAAGAAATCCGGCTCCAAGAGCGTTTAAAAACTTCACTTTTGTATTGGGTATCAACATATAAGACCCGGCGAAAAACAAGCAACAGAATAGATAGGCAAGAAAATCAAAAACAGCCTCTATCAGCGGGGTAACGAATGTAGACGGAAATATTGCCTGAAACAAACTCGACATAAAAATCTGGATACCGCTGGAACATATCATCAGAACCGGCAACACAAGCAGTATCGTCAGATAATCAGTGATTTTGCGCCATATAGAGCGACCCTCTCTGACTCCCCAAACGGTGTTGAAAGCCTGCTCGACATTGCTCATCAGCGAAATTAATGTCCATAAAAGGAATACAATACCAACGCCCACAAATATTCCGCCCGATGTGTGCTCAAGATAGGAATCGACAAATTTAAACGACTCCTCAAGAGCTTTATGCTGCGCCGGGAAATAGGTTATAAGCTGAGCTTCAAGTAAATCCTGGAATCCAAAACCGCGACCAATTGCAAACAGTAGCGCCAGCGCTGGAACTATGGCAAGAAGTGTGCGGTAGGTCATCGCACAAGCTCGAGTCTGCAAATCGGCACTTAGGAATGACTTTACCGACAGATTGCCTATTTTAATAGCGTCAATCATCCATGACTCCCTGGTGTCACTCCACACATCCTCTTTCAGATATGTCCATATCTTCACTCCTTTTGCCATAAGTCGGCCAAAGCGTGTATCTTCTTCGTGCTGTTTCATAGCGGTTGTTGATTGCATTCAGTTAAAAAATCCTTTATAAGCTTGTCAAGAAGCTTATTTTCAATCAAAAAGCCATCATGACCAAAGTCTGAATCAATTTCGTGATAAATTGCTCCTGAAATATTGTCAACCAAGTCCTGATGATCGGCAGGCGTGAAAAGAATATCGCTTGTAATGGATATGACGAGGGTTCGGGCTCTGACTGTTGCGAGCGCTTTTTCAATACCACCGCGCCCACGCCCAACATCGTGAGAATCCACAGCCCATGTCATTCTCATATATGAACATGGGTCAAATCTATTGGCAAGCTTCGTTCCTTGATGACGTTGATAGGAGGCAGCGCGACGCTCAAAGGGGGGCTGCTCGCCATTAATCGTATCACGCTGGGTCACATCGTAGGCATGCGCGCCACGATAACTGAGCATAGCAATTGCGCGTGCTGCCGCTATTCCGGCTTTGCCACCGCCTGGAATCCCGTATGTAGAGTCGGCCAGGAGAGCCATGCGCTGCGCTTCATTAAACGCTGCAGCCCAAGGCCGGGTGTAGCTGCCGGTTGCAATTAGTACAAGATTGCGAACAAAACTCGGGTCTATAATAGCCCATTCAAGGCACTGAAACCCGCCCAGACTGCTTCCAATCAGCATTTCGACACTATTTATATCCAGGTGCTCAGCAAGACGACGATGACATTCCACCATATCACGCACAGATATTATGGGAAAGCTGTCGCCCCAAGGCTCACCGGTCTCCGGATTAATCGATGTTGGCCCGGTGGTCCCATAACACGAGCCAAGCACGTTGGCACAGATTACAAAGTATTTTTCAGGGTCAAGAAACCGGCCGGGAACAACCGTTTCAGGCCACCAATCGGCAACGTCTGAGTTGGCTGTCAAGGCATGACAAACCCACACAACGTTGGTCATATCGGCGTTGGGAGTGCCATACGTATCGTAGGCTATCGTCAATCCGTTAATGATAGTTCCCGATTCAGTTTTAAACTCACGATTATCATTAAATAGTATCATGCAGCCAAAGTTACAAATTTTTCTTGGATAAAACCACTCGCCGCCATCTATGCTTATTCATAGTGGCGGCGAGGATGTAATCTTCAAGCAGACGTTCTGACGTCTTACTTTCTGATACCGAGCTCTTTCTGGGCGATAATGGCGCGATAGCGGTTGATGTCTTTCTTGATTAGATAGTCAAGAAGACGGCGACGCTTTCCTACCAATGCCTTAAGTGCTCTCGCTGTTGTATAATCTTTGTGATTTGACTTCAGGTGCTGAGTCAAATGAGCAATACGGACTGAGAATAATGCAATCTGAGCTTCAGGTGAGCCAGTGTCAGTCTTGCCCTTACCGTATTTCTCAAAGATTTCTACTTTTTCTTCAGAATTCAAGTGCATTCTTTCGGATTTATTTAATTGTTAATAAAAATTTAGCGCACAAAGGTATTAATAATTATTTGGTTTACCAAACTTTTCATAAGGCTATTTGAAAATTTTTCACCCGTTAGTCCATGTTTGGTTTCTCCTTGGCCGGATTGCGGAAGTGGATTTTGTGCTCAACATACTCTTCGGTAGCAATCAGAGTGGGTTTGGGCAATTTCTCATAGTAACGCGAAATTTCGATTTGCTCGCGGTTTTCTGAGATTTCCTCAAGGTTGTCGTTCAAAGATGCAAATTCTTGAAGCTTCTTTTCAAGGTCATGCTTCATTTCTCCGGCTATCTGGTTTGCCCGCTTTGCGATAATGCAAACTGTTTCATAGACGTTTCCTGTATCCTGCGACATTTCTATCATATCGCGAGTAACGGTGTTGAACGGAGCGTTTGTTTTCTTGTAATCCATAATCGGTTATATGCTGTCTTAAATTGTTTTTGCTTAATGGGTGGATTTAATCTTTAACGTGACGGCTGGCTATTTTGAAAATATTATCAGCCTCCGAGCGATTTGGGCCGTCAGGATAATTGTTTATGAACGAATAATATTCATCAATAACCTCTCTGAATCGGTCTACCTTTTTTTCTTCAATACTCTGCGATGCCTCTTGATAGCGCGATTTCAGAATCAGCATTTCCAGGTCCTCTTTATACTTGGAATACGGGTAATTTTTAACTGCGTTCTGGGCCACGATTATAGCCGATTCATAGTTATTACCCATATAGTTTCCAAGGTTATAATAAAGCTGAGCATTCTGTAACTCTTTCAATGTCAGCTTATCTTGCATTTCAAATATTGCATTCTGGGCAATTGAGACTTTATCGGAACGGGGGAAATAGTCCAAAAAGCTCTGCAATTCCTCAATAGCCTTTACTGTCCCGGTCTGGTCAAGCTGTGGTTCGGGCGAATCTAAATAATAACCATATCCACAGTAAAATCTCGCCAGCTCGGTGTATTTTCCTTTTGGGAAACGGGTGTAGTAAGAACGGAAATACGCGCTGGCATTGGGATAATCTTTATTCTCGTAATTGCTTAGGGCGAGGAGATACAAGGCCTCCTCAGCTTTCTCCGAGCCCTTGAATATCGGCACGACATCCTCCAAAACAGTAGCCGCCTGAACGTAGCGTTTCTCCTCAAACGCTCGTTTGGCAAACTCAAGCTTATAGTTACTGTCGGTACTTTTGAGCACCTGCTGATACTCTCCGCAAGAAACCATCAGTAATCCAACGAGCAATATGATTATATATTTAGGCATTTTGGGTCTGTTCATAATATCGCGCAAAATTACGATTTTTTAATTAAACCGCCAACCTCCTTTTGCCACTTTTTCTCCTTTTTTTTCATTTTTATCAAATTTTTCATCCGTTAATCTTCCATACGGCCGATTTCCGATTGATTTCATCATGTATAATTGGCCGTTCGGATGTAAGTGTGTATATTTGCTCGCATGAATCGCGTGATTACATTTTTAATGATGTTGGCAATACTTGCCGTATTACGTGCCACTCCTCCCAAAAGGGAATTTCGGGGAGCGTGGCTAACGACAGTGTATGCCATCGACTGGCCTTCAAAATCGGGGAGCAATAGCAAAGTAGTGGAATTACAGAAGGCCGAGCTTGACCGTTACCTTGACCGATTTAATGAGATAAACCTGACTACGGTCTGCTTTCAGGTGCGTTCACTCGCCGACGCACTATACAAGTCAAACCGCGAGCCGTGGGCTGCCGTTGCATCAGGCACAAGAGGCACTGACCCCGGTTGGGACCCGTTGCAATATGTCATTGACGGTTGCCATCGCCGAGGGCTGGAATGTTATGCATGGATTAACCCTTTTCGCTGGAGTGCTGGCCCCGATTATAACACATCGTTCGACCGTAAATTCAAAGAAAAAAGCTTGTTGTTGAATTACGACAAGTATACGGTTTTCAATCCGGCACTACCCGAAGTACGGGCACATATCATTGAGGTATGCCGGGAAATTATAACCAATTACAATCTCGATGGAATATTGTTTGACGACTACTTTTATCCAAACAATATTCCCGAAAACGAAACCGCTGCCGACTGGGAGTTGTTTCAGCAATCAGGCGAGAAAGAGATAGGGCAGTGGCGCCGCGACAATATCAATTTTGTCGTAACCGAAATCTGCGATATGATTGCGAGAACTAAGCCCGAAATGCGTTTTGGTATCGGTCCGGCCGGTGTTGCCGGCAAGAGTAACACGTCGGCGCCGGTGTATGGAGTGGAACCTTGTCCTGTCGAGGCATCCGACTGGCAGTATTCCACAATTTACAGCGACCCGCTTGCCTGGCTTGTCGACGGTACTGTTGATTTTATCTCTCCGCAACTCTATTGGCCAACAACCCATAAAACTGCGCCCTACGAGCCGCTGACACAGTGGTGGAGCAATATTGCAGCCAAATATGGCCGTCACTATTACGCATCCCAGTCGACTTCATTTTTAGATAAAGAAGACACACCGCAGGGGCGAAAAGAGATTGCCGAACAGATTGAACTTAACCGCCGTTACGCCGTTGATGATTCTTCGCCCGGCTCATGTTTTTTCTCGGCCAGGCAGTTGCTTGGAACAGTAGGTAATGACTTGAAAAATGGCGTATTTTCAAGACCGGCTATACCTCCGGCTGTTACGTGGAAATTCAAAAACAAGTATGGCGCGGTTGAGCATCTGAAACTTGAAAATGGAAGATTAGGTTGGAGTGCTGTCAAGCCGGTTCGCGAGGGAGCGTCGGTAAGATATACCGTTTATGCCATTCCTCCCGGTGTTAGCCTGTCACAGGAATCGAGCGCTGAGATTCCGGGAGAATATCTGCTTGGCGTTACCTATTTTCCATCGTATGCAATTCCCGAAGTCGCCGAAAAAGGTTGGACATACGCCGTCACCGTTCTCGACGGCCTCGGGATAGAGCACATACCCGCTTTCATTGAAAATTAGACGAGGATAAGTTCCGTTAAAAGTATTATCTTCTTTTATTATATCGTATTGCCAAACGCGAAGAGTTAATTTCCGGGATTTATTTTGAATGTAGGTTTAAAAATGTTAACTTTGTGTGATTGAAACAAATATGATATAAGACTATGAATAAAAATCCTGAACGACTGTTTGGAATTATAGGTTACCCGTTGGGTCACGCATTTTCTCCGGTATATTTCAATAAAAAGTTTGAAACAGAGGGGATAGACGCGCGATATGACTATTTTGAGATACCCGACATCGGTGACCTTATGGAGGTAATTGCCGAGAATCCCAATTTGGTAGGGTTTAACGTCACGATACCCTATAAGCAACAAGTTATGCAATATCTTGACGAGCTCGACGGGGATGCCGAGCAAATTGGCGCAGTAAATGTAGTTAAGATAATAAGAGGGGAGACCGATAACGATTTCAGACTCAAGGGATATAATAGCGATTTTCTTGGTTTCATGGATTCAATCAAGCCGCTGCTGACCAAAAGTGACAAAAACGCTCTGATACTCGGAACGGGCGGTGCGTCCAAGGCTGTGGAGCAAGGGCTGAAACGTCTCGGGCTGAAAACCACCTTAGTGTCACGAACTGCCCGCGAGGGGGTAATTACGTACGACGATCTCACCCCCGAGGTAATGGCAGACAATCAGGTGATTGTCAACACAACCCCGGTAGGGATGTATCCAAATGTAGATGATTGCGCTCCGGTACCGTTTGAACTCGTCACCCCCGGTCATCTATGCTTTGATGTGATTTATAATCCCGAGAAAACGCGATTCATGCAGCTGGCGGAGGAACGCGGCGCACGTGTACACAACGGCAAAGAAATGCTCTTTGGGCAAGCTGTTGCGGCATGGAATATATGGAACAATCCGGCCGATTGATTCGACAATAAGTGATGACGGTTACACGTGACCCGTTCAAGGTATCAGTGCCGGCTGCCTCTAAGGCTCCGGCATTGGTTGTCGCGTTATCGCTTGCAACCGGCATGCTTGTCGGCTTTGCGTTCAACACTCTTGTTTCGCTTGCGGTATTTACAGTTATAGGAATCGTCGCAATTATCGCGAGAGCCAAAGGGTTGGTTCTGCTGGCCATAACTGCTGTAATCGGAGTTATTGACGTTGCAATACAGCAAGCCCAGCTTCCTAATAATCTAAAATACGAGACAGAACAGCAATATAGCGGAGCTGTAGTAGGCGTTAATGAAAAGGATGATGCAATCGGCTTGATAGTAGAGCTTGATTCCATTGACGGGATACCTGTAAAAAGAACAAAGATAGCGGTAACCCTCATGCACGATTCAGTGTTTTCGTCACAGCCTTCAGCCGGATATGAAATCTCATTCAAAGGAACCGCAAGCCGACCCGGAGCTACATTACTTTTGCCCGACGAGCGAGATTTTGACCGGGAAAACAGGAGGCGCGGCATTGTTGTTTCTGTGTTGTCATCTGATAGCCGCACTACAAACAAAGGGAGCGCTCCGGGTATTATGAATTGCTTCCGGCGATGGCGAGACGATGTTGTCGACGCAATACGCTATGCCGACTTCTCAACCGCTACAACCGCATTTGTTGTGGCTTGCATGGCCGGTGATGACACGCTGATTGCGCCGACCGACCGAGATAAGATTGCGACAGCGGGACTCGCTCATTTGCTTGCTCTTAGCGGCACGCATGTAGCGATATTGACATTACTGATAGGATTTATCCTGTTACCCGTAAGGCTACTTGGAAAACGTCATTTAACCTCATGGCTTACAATCGGATTCTTATGGCTGTTTGCTTTTGTTACCGGCTTGTCCCCGTCGGTTGTCAGAGCAGTTACTATGGCAAGCGTCTTACTTACGGCAAGAATAATAGAGCGGTCGGTATCGCCGTTTCAGTCGCTATCTGTTGCCGCCATTCTAATATTGATATTCAATCCATACGCATTGTTTGCCATCGGGTTTCAGATTTCATTTGCAGCCGTGTGGGGAATAATATCCGTCGGACAATTGCTTCAACGGTCGGGGTATCCCAAATATCCGTTTTATTTGCGGCTGCCACTTGGTTTTCTATTGATGACAATTGCCGCTACTATTGCGACGGCACCGCTTGTTGCCTACTATTTTCACTTATTCCCTATATGGTTTATTCCGGCAAATATGATTGCCACAATTGTGTTGCCGCTAATATTGGCAAGTGCGATACCATGCATAGTTTTCACAGCAGTAACGTCAAACCGGCTATTCCCCGAAGTAACCGATTTCCTGTATGGGATTATTGAGAGCGTGTCACAGCATATAGCTGCCGCCAATATAGCTTCAATTGATATGATTTATCCCCCGGTTTGGGCTGTCGTTGCGTTCTATACCGTTATGGTTTCGGGAACGGTTTGGACTGCTATTAGTATCCGCCGACAGCTACCAATCGCCGTTTCAACACTCCTGTCGGCGTTTTGCCTGACTGTTTGCTTCATGCACCGACCATCCACGCCGGCAAGCGAGTGGCACCTGCACGGTGTTTTTACAGGAACTGCAATTCTCGTTACCGAAAACAATACGGCATGGCTTGTTACTGATTGCCAAACTAAAATAGAGGAGAATATGCTTGCACAGCGTCTTACTCCGCGCCTACGCAATTTCCTGGGGCGGCGCAAAATCGACTCTCTACAAATCATGCCACAGCGATATACATCACCGTTAATCGACCGCCGGAATGGCTGGATTAACATCGGCGGCACATCCTTTGTGTTTATCAACAATGAACAGATGCACCCGGCCGAGAAAGCTCATGTCGACTATCTGCTGATAACGAAAGGTGTCAGAAATGACGCCGACTCAATTGTAGCGGCATTTAACCCTGCCAAAGTGGTACTGACCGCTAGCCTTAATGCAAAAATAAGCCGCCGTCTACAGTTGGATTTACAACAAAACGGAATAAAATCAATATCGCTGAGAGATACGATTGTTCATTCCTCAAATGCTCCCTTTGAAAGCAGCTCGCGATAACCTACGTTAAAGTAGGGTCGTTCAAAATCATCGTTTCTAATAATGCGCCCGTCCCAGATAACTATATCCAAATCAATGGGAACAATTCCGTTTGCTCTGGCCGTACTGTCTCTACCTGACTGTGTTTCAAACTCTTTAAGACTCAAATTGAGAGTCTCCATAGTAATGACGGTTTTACCAACAACAACGGCATTGGTATACGGAGCCTTGTCGTTGTGATTAAACGCTTCCGATTCATAAACAGTTGAAACGTGTGTGTCCCTCAAGATTTCACGCAAAAACTCGATTGCAAGCTCAACCTTTTGGCTACGGTCGTCGGAATTACTGCCTATACTTATAACGGCAACCGTTGATTTCATAGAAGAAGATTATAATGAATAAAAATCAGAATTTTTGTGGTACATCTCTCATTGTCAATGCTATGCGTCGGCGAGGAGCATCAACATCAATTACTTTTACCTTCACATGCTGCCCAACGGATACAACTTCATGCGGGTTGCTGATAAAGCGGTCGCTGAGTTGCGAAATGTGAATAAGACCATTTTCTTTGAGACCTATGTCGATAAATACGCCAAAAGCCGTCATATTGGTAACTTTACCGTTTAACTCCTGACCAATATACAAATCGGCAATATCGTTGACGTTATCATCATAGGCCATCACCTCGGCCACAGAACGAGGATCGCGACCCGGCTTTTCAAGCTCGATGACAATATCGGTCAGAGTAGGCAAGCCGGTGGTTTTTGTTACATAATTGGCCAATTCAAGCGAGTGGAGCAGGCGGCGGTCGGTCACCAGTTGTTCAACAGTCGCTCCGGCATCGGCTGCAATTTGCGCTACAAGTTCATATCGCTCGGGGTGTACACCGGTATTATCCAGCACATTAGGAGCTCCGGGAATACGCAAGAATCCTGCGCATTGTTGAAAAGCCTTTTCGCCCATGCGCGGCACGTTCATCAGGTCCTTTTTTGACTTGAAATCACCGTTATTCATGCGATATTCTACAATATTGGCGGCCAACTGATTACCGATACCCGACACTCTTGCAAGCAACTCTTTTGACGCTGTGTTAACGTTTATACCAACGCTGTTTACACAGCTTTCCACCGTGTAGTCAAGCGCCTGGCGCAAACGTGTCTGGTTAACATCATGCTGGTATTGACCAACTCCGATTGATTTTGTGTCAATTTTGACCAATTCGGCAAGAGGGTCAATCAAGCGTCTCCCAATGGATACTGCACCACGAACGGTCACATCCTTATCCGGAAACTCCTCGCGAGCAATTTCAGAAGCTGAATAAATACTTGCTCCACTTTCACTAACCATAAACACCTCAACGGGAACCGGAAATTGCAGAGAGTGAACAAACCGCTCGGTTTCACGGCCGGCAGTACCGTTTCCTATCGCGATAACTCGCGCATTGAAATGACCAACGAGATTGCACAGCAGGTCGGCAGCCGCATAATAATCGTTATGTGGAGGACAAGGATAGATTACATCGTCATGCATCAGATTGCCCTGCTCGTCAAGACATGCAATTTTACACCCTGTTCTGTAACCGGGGTCAATGGCAATGACACGCTTTCGGCTCAATGGTGGTGCCATCAGAAGTTGACGCACATTGTCGGCAAACATCGCTATTGCATCTGTATCGCTCCGGTCTTTAATCGTTGACGCAACTTCATTTTCGATTGACGGCTTCATCAGACGTTTGTACCCGTCGCGCACGGCGTTTGCAACAAATTCGGCAACCTCGGCAGTAGCCGTCGATTTGACAAACATGCGAACGAGACGCTCGGCCATTTCATGGTCGTCAATCGATATATTGACTTTTAGAATCCCCTCGTTTTCGCCGCGACGCATAGCCAGGTATCTGTGGGAAGTACACATTCTAAGCGGTTCGCTGAAATCAAAGTAATTCATAAAATTCTTGCCTTCATCTTCCTTTCCCTTGATTACGCGCGAAGAAATCACGGCACTGCGATTGTAACGAGACCTCACTATCGTTCTGGCTTTCTCGCTGTCGGCTACCCACTCGGCAATGATATCAGACGCTCCGGCCAACGCACTATCTTCGTCAGGAACCAGGACCGACATATATTTTCTTGCAGAACGGCATAAATCAATATTTTGTTGACGTGACATAATCGTTGCTGCCAATGGTTCCAAACCAAGGTCTTTTGCAACTGACGCCCGCGAACGACGGCGAGCTTTATAGGGCATGTATATATCTTCGAGCTGAATAGGATCAAGAGTCTCTGTGATTCTATTTTCAAGCTCCTCGGTAAGCTTGCCTTGCTCCTTTATAGTTTTAAGAATAAAATCCTTGCGGTCGTCAAGCTCTGAAAGGGCCTGGTGACGCATTGCAACATTGTGAACCATGACATCATCCATAGACCCGGTCGCTTCTTTGCGATAACGGGCTATAAACGGTATCGTAGCGCCATCGTCGAGAAGTCTGAGAACTGCATTAACATGCTTGCGAAGCAGGTCATATTCCCTGGCGATTATCGTTGCGTGTTCATTTGCCATATATAAATCGATTGGTTAGCGTCTAAGTGTTATTAGCGTAATCTCGGGAGTTGCTCCGAGTCTCATCGGAATCCCTACCGTTCCGGCTCCGATGTTAACATACAGTTTATGTTTTCCGGAAGTGTCGGTATATAATCCGCCCCATGTTTTATAACGTATGGCAGCCGGTGACATGCCCATAACCGACATCTGCATGGCATGTGTGTGGCCCGACAGGGTAAGAGCTATATTCATTGTGTCATTATCGGCAATATCAGCATTCCAATGGGCAGGATTGTGACTGAGAAGTATTTTAACGGCCGAATCTCCGGGAGTTGCATAAGCCCGAGGCAGAGAGCCGTACGTGTGAAATGGCGGGTCCCCAACATTTTCCACCCCAATCAACGCAATTGAGTCAGCTCCGCAGTGCAACCACACATGTTCGTTCAGCAGCAGTTTCCAATTCATATCGGCTTGCAACTGATACAATTGCTCCATATTGCTCCGCTTTGCATCTTCATCCGGCCACCGAGAATAATCCCCGTAATCATGATTGCCAAGGATAGAATAAACCCCGTGGCGAACCGACAGCCCGGCCAGCGTTTTTACATGGGGAAGTAGTTCAGGGCTATGTCGATTTACTATATCTCCGGTAAATACAATCAAATCGGGCTGCAGAGCGTTAACCTCACTGACCAAACGCGACGTAAAGGTAGTATCATTTCCAAATGTACCGACGTGAAGGTCGCTAATCTGTACGATTTTGTAACCGTCAAAACTTTGCGGAATGTTCGGAATTTCAACCTCAATTTCATTGACATTATAGTGGAACCGATTGAGTAAGGCACCCCACCACATCAGAACAAAGACGGTTAAACCCAAAATAGCGCCCATCCAACTTATCGCTATATTTTTTTTACCTATTGTCCGGTTTATCGCTGTTGAAATGAGGTCAAAAATAACAAATATAACCTTGGCAATCAGCACACTGCTAAAGCCAAACAGCATCCACATTATAGCCCGGAGCATTGTATCACCGCCGGTCATGCGTGGCATTGCAACGGCAACAGCCATCAATAAATATAGCAATAGGGCTGTAACAATCTGAATAATAGCCAGAACGCGGGATTTGCAACGACGATTGAGAATGGTATATATGTAGATATCGATGCCTAAAGCAACAATTATCACTATTAAAACCATTAAAATCGGTAATCTCATCTCTCTTCAGTAATGGGATTATTCAACGACAGCAAGCATATTTTTCAGCGGATTGGCATACATTTCGTATATCTTCTCGCGCATATAATCATAATCGTCATTGCTCGGGTTCTCTATGTCAACCTTTGCAAGTTGTTTCTCAATATAGGCGTCAAATGTTGCTATATCATCGGCATTGTATCGGTC
The DNA here is from genome assembly GCA_022510465.1 of Muribaculaceae bacterium. GTDB lineage: Bacteria > Bacteroidota > Bacteroidia > Bacteroidales > Muribaculaceae > HGM05190. The sequence continues at coordinate 7,701 of JAFLTJ010000021.1, read as the reverse complement.
GGCAAACCGTGGGGTAGAGCTGAGGCGGTCAGACGCTATATAATTGATTGGATAAATTTTATACCCGGAGTGGATACAACAGTCTATTATTGCGGCTACCCTGTGAATTATTTCGGTCTTATCCAGCGTGCGGTCTACTTTGTCAATCTCTTCGGTAATACAACCGGCAACATTGAAATGCACCCGACCTTTGAATTTCAACAATCCTGTTTCCATGCTGAAAAGGTCGTCACGCTGCGATTTCTTGAAATCGGGATTATTACGCTTCAGCAGGAATTCTCGGGCTTTAAGATAGTCATTCGGGTCATATTCGTAGGATATCGACACAGGGCACAGGTTGATGGCCTTGAGACTATCTATTATATCATCACCACCGGCCAAAGCCAACATCTTTAACAAGCTTTCCTGAGTGAGGTCATTGGAGTCTTTTGCTCGGCCCTCACGCTGCGCAATCCACACACTTTGTTTCTTCTGCGTTATAGCGTAGTGTATGTACCCCGACAACTGACGAGCTGCCTGGAGAGCCTGCGTCAAGCGAAGATTTCGCTTGACAATGAAACTCTTGTTAAGCTTTACGAGGTCGGTTATCCAATCAAAAATCAACAGATTGTTTCCTATCGCAACTTCCGATGTTGGATAATTATTACGTATAAACATCAAGTTTAGGAACGATGCGTCAAGAACAATGTCGCGGTGATTGGTGATAAATGTATATTGTCCGTTGGGATTTATACGCTCAATGTTACTGATTGACACACCCGAAGTTGTCTTATTTGCAAGCATTTCCAAAAACGGCCACATCACGTCTATTTGGAATCTGTGCTTATCGGGTATTTGCCTCAATCGCTCTGCAAACTCCTTAAAATCAACATCCGGCATAACATACTTGACGGCATGTTCAAATCCGGGTTCTTTTAATAGTGCTTGCATTTTCTCCTTAAACTCACAATCGTCAAAAGGAGCTATATCTTTGTAATCGTTATTATCGAGAACTGATATCATTATGTTCTATAATCAAATTTGATAGCGCAAAGATAAGGAGGAATCTTTGAATTTGCAATATACCTCCGTTTCTTCACCCCCAAAATTATTAAATTTGAGAAAACAACGAGCTAATGATTAATTAGGCAAATTGACTGTTTTTTGACAAAGAATCGTTATCTTTGCAACTGTGATACCGGAACTTTAGGTTAATAAATGACAGATAAACAATTCTCAATAAAACAATTTGACGGGGTTCAGGACTATGCCCGTTGGAACGATATGGTCGGCCAATGCCGGCAAGGTTCGTTTCTATTCGACCGTCGGTATATGGACTATCATGCCGAGCGTTTCTCTGACTGCTCGTTGGTCGTGATGAAAGGCACACGTTTTATTGCACTCTTCCCTGCGTCTGTTGAGAATAGCACGGTTATCTCTCACGGTGGCCTTACATACGGAGGTCTGTTGACAACTCGACGCACCACGTCGACCGATGTGGAGGCTTCGCTGGATGTTGTCAATAACTACCTTGCCTCAATTGGGATTAAAGAGGTCGTATATAAACCGGTACCGCATATATATCACACTACGCCGGCCGAGGAAGACCTGTATTATTTGTGGCGCAATGTGAAGATGGAACTTGTTGCGCGCCAAATTTCATCGACAATCGACCGTGACAACCAGGCTCGTTTTTTTGAAATACGCCGACGTGGAATAAAACGGGCTATGCAAGCCGGTATAACTATTGAATGTGACAACGATTTTGAAGGATTTTGGGCAATTCTCACTCAAAACCTTGACAATAAATACAATACTGCGCCTGTACACTCGCTTGATGAAATTAAATTATTAGCCGAGCGTTTCCCTCATAATATCAAGCTATATGTTGCACGTCACGAAGGTAGGGTAGTGGCAGGCACCGTTCTATACCTTACTTCGATGGTTGCACATGCCCAATATATTACAGCCTCGCCCGAAGGGAAAGAAATAGGAGCGCTTGATGCTCTTTTTGAAACGGTCATCAAAACATCGCTCAACTCATGCCGATATTTTGATTTCGGCATTTCCACCGAGCAACACGGTTTATACCTCAACGAATCTCTCATATATCAAAAAGAGGGGTTCGGTGCCCGGGCAACACTTTACGACATCTACCAATACACGCTGTAATCCGAGCCAATAGGTATGATTGGGATTGTTGACTGCAATAATTTTTTTGTATCCTGTGAGCGCGTAATGCACCCCGAGCTTGCCAATCGGCCGGTGGTTGTGTTATCCAACAACGACGGGTGTATCGTTGCCATGTCCAACGAGGCCAAGGCAATAGGTCTCACCCGCGGCATGCCTCTGTTTAAAGCAAGGGATATAGTCAAAGCCCACAATGTTCAGACACTATCGGGCAACCACCGGCTATATGGAGAAATATCAACTCGCGTAATGGCGACTTTAAAAACAATTGCCGACGACATCGAGGTCTATTCAATTGACGAAGCCTTTATTACGTTCAACAACATTACCAACGGATATGACGACCTGGGCCGCTATATCGTTCAGACAGTGCATGAGAACACAGGGATTCCGGTTTCGGTTGGTTTTGCTGCCACAAAAACAATGGCCAAAATTGCCGCTCATTTTGCGAAAAAATATCCCGGGTATAAAGGAACTTGCGTTATCGACACACCCGAGAAAGCTCGCAAAGCATTAGAAATGACAAACATTGGTAGCGTGTGGGGTATCGGCCGGCGCCACCGCGCACGGTTGGAAGAGTGTGGCATTAGAACGGCCGCCCAGTTTGCCGATTTACCACTGGAGCAAATAAAAGGAATGTTTTCAGTAATAGGGGAGAGGACCTGGCGCGAATTGCACCTACAACCATGCATCGACCGCGAAATATTGACTCAACAAAAAACACTTTCATCGTCGCGTTCATTTGCCCACGATATTTATGACTGGGAACAGATACGTCAGGCAACTATCGCTTTTGCATCAATCCTGGCGCGAAAACTACGCAGCAATAACAATTATGCACTCGAGCTCTCGGTCTTTATTCAAACCAATCGTTTCCACCAAAGAGAACCACAGTATTACAATACATGCGTACGCCCCCTTCCCGAAGCCTCATGCGACACTATCGTAATTGCTACCGAGGCTCAAAATGCAATGAAAACAATCTTCCGAAAAGGATTGGGCTATAAGAAAGCCGGTGTAACAATCACCAAAATCATTAATCATCAAGGAGTAATACATTCTCTGTTTGCCGACCCTAAAGAAATAAACCGCCGGGAAATTTTAATGAAAACACTTGACGAAATCAACAAAAATACAGCATCAACAGCACGTCTGCGCATAGCATCCGAAGGGCAGGGGCTATCTGAACTGGTCAACGGTCTCGCGCCTTGAATCCTTTCTATTTTTGTAGTCTCAAGTTTTTTTGATAGTTTTGCGGTGTAAATCCACTTTGAAACAATATTAGTTGTGAATCATCCTGATAATAAAAAACAATCAAACCGTAAGCCGATTGCAAAGATTGCCCTGAATCTGATGTTGATGTGCATCGTCGGTGTTTTTCTGATATGGGTAACTTTGCTATGGCTTGATATATGGACCGACCACGGGCACGAAGAAACCGTTCCCGATGTAAAAGGACTTTACTTTGATGACGCCCGGGCTCGTCTTGAAGCTGCCGGAATGGAGGTTGAGCTAAGTGACTCTGTTTATGAAAGCAGCTCTCGGCCGGGTACTGTTGTAGACCAAAATCCCAAAGTCAATACCCATGTAAAGCCGGGGCGCACCATATATCTGGTTATAAACGCATTTTCACCCAAAACCGTTTCTGTTCCGTCGTTGATTGATATGTCATCCAGGCAGGCTCGCTCCATTCTTGAAGGACTTGGAATAAAAAATATCAGCGAAGAGGCAGTTATATCAGAGTATGCCAACCTGGTCCTTGGCGCCCGCTATGATGGCCATAGGCTCAGTGCCGGAGCGCGTGTACCCGTTACCGCCCATATTATTTTGGAAGTAGGGGATGGTATGCCCGAGTTGCCGGATACAATAATCCCTAACGATTCGATTGCTGCATTTGAAAAAGTTTCATTCTTCTGATTAAGCATCGCTATGGTAGAGGATGACGACGAGCTGATAGCCGATTACACCCTAAATGCCCCCGATTCGGCTTCTATTGCCTCCGACCGCATTATAGAGATTGAAGGGCGGGAAATGTATGAGCATTTCCGCTTTATAGCCGATAAAGGACAGCAGCTGCTTCGTGTTGACAAGTTCTTAGTTCACAGATTAGAGAAATCATCGCGAAATCGCATCCAGCAAGCTGCCGAGGCAGGGTGCATCATCGTTAACGGAAAATCCGTCAAAAGCAATTATCGTGTAAAACCGCTGGATGAGGTCCTTATAGTCATGGACCGCCCTCGTTATGAGCTGGAGATTATACCTGAGGATATTCCTCTTGACATCGTATACGAGGATAAAGATTTATTAGTGGTAAATAAACCGGCAGGACTCGTTGTTCATCCGGGACATGGTAACTACAGCGGCACGTTGGTCAACGCCTTGGCATACCATTTTCGGGATAATCCCGACTATGATGTAAACGACCCTCGTATGGGCCTCGTTCACCGTATTGACAAGGATACATCCGGATTGCTGGTTGTTGCCAAAACACCCGACGCTAAAACCAATCTTGGCAAGCAGTTCTACAATAAAACGACAAAGCGAGAGTACATTGCCGTTGTATGGGGCATTCCCGAGCCTGCAACAGGGCGCATCGAGGGTAATATCGCCCGAAATCCCAAAGATCGAATGCAAATGGCCGTATTTCCGCCAGATAGCGAAATTGGCAAACACGCCGTCACCCACTATGAAGTTTTAGAGCCCTTAGGCCATGTTGCAGTTGTCAGATGCCGGTTGGAAACCGGTCGAACCCACCAAATTCGCGTACACATGCTTCACATCGGACATCCGCTATTTAATGATGCACGTTACGGTGGTGACCGAATATTGCGTGGATTGCGTTCGGCCAGCTACAATAAATTCATAGAAAATTGTTTCAGTATATGCCCGCGACAGGCGCTGCACGCTCGAACTTTGGGATTTATTCATCCTACAACCGGCCGGGAAATGTTCTTTTCAGCTCCGATTCCACCCGACATGACCTCAATGATTGAGCGCTGGCGCATATTCATGTCGGGTCATCAATCATAAAGCAAATACGTGGATGGAAGTAAATCTTGAAAATATTATAAAAGAACGTCTTCCGCGTTACTACAGGTGGATTCCGCGCTGTCTTATCAGATGGCTTGAGCGATTTATTTGTCAAGATGAAATTAACAGAGAACTAAGTGTCAATCAGGGCAAAACAGGTCCAGAATTTTGTCGTGCAGTTCTTGACGACCTCAATGTTTCATATCATATAACGGGGGGCGAAAATTTACCGTCAGGCGATAGTCGGCGCTTTCTATTTGTTTGTAATCATCCACTTGGAGGGCTTGACGGAATTGTTCTGATAGACCTTGTCAATAAACACTATGGAATGCCAATCCATTTCATTGTCAACGACTTATTGGCAGCCGTCGAGCCGCTTAACAACATCTTTCTGCCCGTTAATAAGCATGGGCAACAATCGCGCCGGGCGGCAACCGATATTGAAATGGCATTTGAAAGCCCTAATCCAATAATTATGTTCCCGGCAGGGCTATGTTCACGCCGTAAAAACGGGATTGTAGCTGATTTAAAATGGAACAAAATGTTCGTTAATCGAGCCATTCGACATCATCGAACTATAATACCATTGTACTTTGATGGTTGTAATTCAAGTTTTTTTTATAATTTTGCAAATATTAGAGAGCGTTTGGGCTTTAAATTTAATTATGAAATGATTGCACTTCCCTCCGAAGTGTTTAAGAGTCGTGGCAAGAGATTTTCCATCAAAATAGGCAAACCTATTGACTACGCGAGTCTTAACGGTGGAATTGACGCCGAGACAACGGCTGCCAACATTCGCTCGATTGTTTACAACCTCTGATTCTCAGAATAATCGTTTATGCAGCAAAACATAATAAACCCGGTACCCCTGGCAGATATTGAAGCAGAATTGACTCCCGAGCGTCTGCTTAGGCCTACTAATAAAGGTAATAATCTGATATATATACTTGATGGGCGAGAGGCTCCGGCTGTTATGCGCGAAGTTGGCCGGCTTCGTGAGATTGCGTTTCGCGCCGCCGGCGGTGGAACCGGCAAGGACTGCGACATTGACCGATTTGATTTGATGAATCCTCCGTGCAGGCAATTGATTGTATGGGACCCCGAGGCTCGTCTTATTTTGGGTGGGTACAGATATATTCCCGGCTGTGACATTAAATTAAACGATGACGGGAAGCCCAACATTGCAACCTCCCACATGTTCAATTTCTCCCCCAAGTTTATTAGTGAATATCTCCCTTATACTATCGAGCTGGGTAGGTCGTTTGTCCGATTGGAATATCAATCGTCTAAAGCCGACGCAAAAGCGCTGTATGCGCTCGACAACCTTTGGGACGGACTTGGTGCGCTTACCGTCATACATCCCGAGATTAAATACCTTTTCGGCAAGGTAACAATGTATCCAAGCTACAATATCGAGTGTCGCAACATGATACTCTATTTTCTGAACAAGTATTTTCCCGACCCTCAAAATCTGGTACATCCAATCAACCCGCTGAATACAAACACCGATATCGACGTCATGAAGCAACTCTTTATCGGTTCAAACTTCAAGGAAGACTATAAGATTCTCAACCATGAAATTCGCAAATATGGAATAAACATTCCGCCGCTAATCAACGCCTACATGGGATTGTCGCCAACAATGAAAATGTTCGGAACCGCAATCAACGACGAGTTTGGCGACGTTGAAGAGTCGGGTATATTCCTTGTAATCGACGACATTTTTGAGGAAAAGAAACAAAGACATATCGACACATTCAAGCGCAATCAAACCCTATCCGATAGCCTCAATCTTGACCTAAACTCTAAATGAGATACATTTCCGTTATCATTCCGCTACTGCTTCTCTTTGCCGCGGTGAGTAATGCTGTCGCTGCCGATAATTTGACAAGACTTGAACGTTCAGGGATTGCATCCGGGGGGAAAAAAGCTCCGTCGGCAACTCAGTCAATGCTGCCGGCAATTCTGGAACTGGAAGAAAATGCATCTTTAGATTCACTCATCAGTAAAGGCGTTGTAATTTTCCATACACGTGAAAATTTAGCCCTGGCATCCGTTCCATTATCAATTGCCGACGAAGAGTTATTGGACGGGGTCAAGCAGATTTGCGCTGCGCGTCAGGCGTCTGTGAATCTCGACCGAGCAAAAGCCACAACAGGAATCAATGCAATTCACAGTGGGGGAGTGCCGGGGCTTGCCGATTATATGGGGCGGAATGTCGTCGTAGGAATCTGCGACGTCGGTTTCGACCCTAATCATCCCGCCTTCAAAGATTCCCGGTCAGGAAAGACTCGCGTAAATCACATCGTCACATACCGCGAAACAGAAGGAAAGAGAACCGTTGTAACCCCCGACCAATATCAAGAATGGCAAACAGATACAACCCAAACATTTCATGCCACTCACGTTGCAGGCATACTTGCCGGAAGTTGTTCCGACCATTCCTATCACGGCGTCGCCCCTGAGGCCAATATCGTGATTACCCTCTCCGAACTTTTCGAC